>NZ_DASPLR010000036.1:0-1176 GCF_035627475.1 Brevundimonas sp.
ATACCGGCTCACGGCTGAACTGACTCTCGGGCCGCAGGGGATTCCCAAAAGAAGGCGAACATGATTCACTGAAGCTCCACCACGAGTGGGGGTGACCATGTCGGCGAGCCTCAAGATCGCGGAAGGGATGACGGCGGCGGACCTGCGGCACTGGGCGCGGCGGTGCGGCAACGGCCGAGCGGCGGCGCGGGCCTACGCCATCGCCAACGCTCTTGATGGGCTGGACCGTGCGGAGGCGGCACGCTTGGCGGGTATGGAGCGGCAGGCGTTGCGCGACGCGGTGCGGCGCTACAACACGGACGGGCTCGCGGGCCTGTTCGACCGGCCGAAGGGCCACCGGGCCGAGTGGCTGACCGACGCGGAGCAGGCGGCCTTGAGCGCCGTGGTGTTCAAGGGGCCGGACCCTGCCGTGGATGGGGTGTGCACCTGGACCTGCGAGGCGCTGGCGGTGTGGATCGCCACCAAGTTCGGCAAAACCTTTCATCCGCACAGCGTCGGGCGGACGCTGAGGCGGCTGGGCCTGTCGCGCCAAAAGGCCCGGCCCGTTCACCCGAAAACCGAGAGCAAAGCGCAGGAGCGCTTCAAAAAAGGGGGCTTCGCAGCGCCCTGATGGAGGCCGCCGAGGCGCACCCCGGCAAGCGCATCCGCGTGTTCTTCCAGGATGAAGCGCGGTTCGGGCAGAAGGGGCGGCTGTGTCATCGGTGGTGGCTGAAGGGCCAGCGTCCCCCTGGCCTGTGCGACCAGAGGTTCGATTGGACGTACCTCTATGCCGCCGTCGAACCCAAGACGGGGGACGGCTTTGCCCTGGTCCTGCCGACGGTGTCCACCCTGGCCATGACCCGCTTCCTCGCCGATTTCGCCGCCACCCTGGCTCCGGACGACCACGCCGTCATGGTCCTCGACGGCGCCGGTTGGCACGCCAGCAAGAGCCTGGTCGTTCCCACCAACCTCACCCTCGTGCCCTTGCCGCCCTATTCGCCCGAGTGCAACCCGGTCGAGCGCATCTGGCTCTTCTTGCGCGAGAAACTGATGTCGCTGCGGGTCTTTCCCGATCAGAACGCCATCATCGACGCTTGTTGCGACGCCTGGAACGCGCTCGTCGCCGAAACCGGCCGCATCAAATCCCTCTGCTTCCCGCCGTGGCTCCAGAAGGTCATTTCATAGGAGAGTCGGTAT
>NZ_DASPLR010000037.1:0-8103 GCF_035627475.1 Brevundimonas sp.
GAGATGATCATGCCCGGCGACAACGCCGAGCTGAACGTCGAGCTGATCACCCCGATCGCCATGGAAGAGAAGCTCCGCTTCGCCATCCGCGAAGGCGGCCGCACGGTCGGCGCCGGCGTGGTCTCCAAGATCACCGAGTAAGCGGCCTCATTCGGCAGCCTTACAGGAAGCCCCGCCGGATCACTCCGGCGGGGCTTTTTGCTGTGCGCGTCCTTCTCCTGCTGCGGGAGAAGGAGGGGGCTGGATGAAGCGCACCTCGACCCCCGGCTTCACCGAGGCGGCCAGCTGTTCGGCGTCCCAGTTGGTCAGGCGGATGCAGCCGTTGGAGGCGGTCTTGGCGATCTTCGACGGGTCCGGCGTGCCGTGGATGCCGTAGCTGTCGCGCGACAGCTCGATCCAGACCGAGCCGACGGGATTGTTGGGCCCGGCGGGGACCACGACCTTGCGGTCGCCGCGGTCGTAGCTGAGCCTGGCCGGGTCATAGGTGTAGTCCGGCTCGTTGGCGACCCCGACCACGCGCAGGGTTCCCGACGGAGCCGGACGTTCGCTGGAGCCTATGGTGGCGGGATAGAAGGCCAGCAGCCGCCCCGAGGCGTCGAAGGCGCGGGCCGACCGGTCGGACTTGTCGACCACGATCCGGGCCACCTCGCCGAGCGGACGGTCGGCCACGGCGGGGACGACGATGGTCTGGCCGGGGCGGCGGAAGTCGACGCCGGGGTTGAGGCCCTGCAGCAGGGCCTCGGTGACGTGGAAGCGCTCGGCCAGCCGCTCGCGCGCGGAGCTGTAACGGGCCCCGCCGGCCGCCTGGGCGGCGAGGTCGGCTCCGGGCGGCGGGCTGAACGGGCCGGCGAGGTCGGCGGCGGTCAGGACGTAGCGGGTCATCACCGGGGCCGTGTCGGCGGCGGCGAGGCGTTGCAGCACGGCGGCGTCGGCGGCGTCGCCCTCGCCAGGGCCCATGGCCTTGCGCCAGGCGGCGATGGCCTGGCGGGTGTTGTCGCCGGCGAGGCCGTCGATGACGCCCGGGGAGAAGGGCGAGCGGTCGAGCAGGATCTGCAGCCGGACGAGGCCCGGGTCGGGGGCGTAGGCGGCGGGCGGCGGGCCGCCGGCGGGAGATGAGGGGACCGGCCGGGGCACGCCTGTCTCGATCTGGTCGGCGGTGAGCACGGGCGGCGCAGCGTCGGCGGACCGGCCGGAGGGGGGCTGCTGTTCGGGCGGCTCCGGCGCGCCGCAGGCGGCGGCTCCGAGGGTGATGAGGAGAAGGGCGGGGGCGGCGGCGGTCAGACGAAAGGACATGGCGTTCCGGATGGTGGGCGTCCGGCTTCAATCCGTTGCGGACCGGCCCGTTCCCATGCGGTCAGCGCAGGGCGGCGGCCAGGCCCTCGGCCGTGATTTCGGCCCAGCAGGCGTAACCCGGGTCGTTCAGGTGCAGGTCGTCGGGCCCGACGCCGCCGCGCTCCAGACCCGTCCAGCCGGCCATGGCGGAGAAGCGGTGCAGGACGGCGTAGCCGACCCGGCCGCCCTCGAGGTCGATCAGCCGGGCCATGTCGCCCAGCGCCGGGTTGCGGCCCCGGAACGACGGATTGGTCGTGCCCTCCGGCAGGCGCTGCGGATCGACCAGCAGGACGTCGACCCCCGCCTCGTCCAGAATCCCCTCGCCCCGCCGGAAGTCGGCGAAGACGTCGTCCAGCGGCCGGTCGCGCAGCACGTCATTGGTTCCGAGCTGCCAGATCACCAGGTCGGGGTCGGCCGCCCGGATCTCGCGGGTCAGCCGGTCGGCCGTCTCCTTCGCCGTCTCGCCGCCTATGCCCTTGTTGACCACGGTCACCTCGACGTCCGGCAGGCGGCGTTCCAGCCCGCGCTCGAGCAGGGGGACAAAGCCGAGGTCCGGCTGGCTGGCCCCGACGCCCTCGATCGAGGACGACCCCATGGCCAGAATGATCAGCCGCCCCGAAGCGACCGCCGCCCGGCTGCGGTCAAGTCCCTGGTTGGCGACCAGGTGGCCGCTCGAGACCGGGCAGGCCGCGGGCGCGGCTCCGGGGACGACGGCGTCCGGGTCGGAGCCGGCGGCGACGGGCGCTCCGGACAGCAGGGTCAGCGCAAAGGCGGCGGCGGCGGCGGATTTCAAGGGTTGGGCTCTCCGGTGGCGGGATCGACGGCGGTCTCGCCGCTGTTGCTGCTGCCTTCCGAGCCGGGCGGCTCCTGGGCGGGGCGGGGCGGCTCTCCGTCCCGCGGCGGGCGGCGCTCCTCCTCGTATTCGTTCTGCCGGCCCGGCGGCCGGCCCGACTCGGGACAGGGGGGCATGAGACGCTCCTTGAAGATTGGATCGGACAGAAAGGCAACGCCCGGGGGCGGCGCCGGCTCCGCAGCAGTTCGTTCACCAAGCCTCTAAACCGTAACGCAAGGGCGGGCGGGGCATGGTCGGCCCACGGACAGGCGGCGGATCGGGGATCATGGACGAGGCCACGGAGATCGAGATCATCCGGCCCGACGCCCTGCGGCCGCGGGACCGGGCGGCGTGGGACGCCCTGCGCGCCACCGAGCCCGGACTGGACCACCCCTATCTCGATCCGCGCTACGCCCTGGCGGCGGCGGATATTCCGCGCGCGGCCCTGGCGGTGTTCCGGCGCGGCGGAGCGGCGGTCGGCTTCTTTCCGTTCCAGCGGCGCGGCCGGCTGATCCAGCCCCTCGGCGCGCCCCTGACCGACTATCACGGCGTCGTCGCCGCGGCCGGCGAGGGCCTCGACCCGGCGACCGTGGCGCGGCGTCTGGGCGGGGTGCTGAGGGTCGGAGGGTGGATGGCGCCCGGAGCCGCCGTGCCCGGCTTCCTCGCGCGGACGCGGATGTCCACCGACGTGACCGGCGGCCGGGACGCCCTGGCGGCGCGGCTGGATGAGCGCAGCCATCGCTTCTTCAAGAACATGCGCCGGCTGAAGCGCGGCTTCGAGCGCGAGCATGGCGAGCCGGTGTTCACCTGGGACGAGCGCGATCCGGCGGTGCTGGACTGGATCGTGGCCCGCAAGCGCGACCAGTACCGGCGCTCGCGGCGGCACGACGTGTTCGCCTGCGGCTGGACGGTCGACCTGCTGCGTCGGCTGTATGAGACCCGCACGCCGGATTTCGGCCTGCGCCTGGCCAGCCTGCGCACGGCGGACGGCCAGCTGGTCGCCGCCGAGGCCTCGCTGGACGACGGCCGCACCCTGCACCTGTGGTTTCCGACCTACGATCCGGCCTTCGCCCGCCACGGGCTCGGCACCATCCTGACAAGGCTGGAGCTGGAGCAGGCGGCCGACGAAGGCTACCGGCTGGTCGATTTCGGGGCCGGGGACGAGGGCTACAAGACGGCCCTGGCCGAACCGGGCGGCGTGGTGTTCGAGGGGGTGGCCGAGGGGCCGCGTCCCGACCTGACCCGGCTGGCGGGGCGGCTGCTGGCCGCCGGCCCGGCGCCGCTGCCCCGGCTGCAGCTGAGCCTGAGCCGCCGTTTCGACATCATCAACGCCTGCGAGACCCGCGCCGCCGACTGGTGGGCGGCCGCGGCCGGGGCGGCGGCCGCCGCCGCGCGCAAGACTCTCGGAGCCCCCGCATGACCGACCGCCTGATCCCCGCCTTCGACGCCGCCCGGCGCGAGGCTTTCGGCCGCGAACCGATCACCTACGCCCACCGGCTGCTGGAGACGGGCCTGTTCGAGGACGAGGCGCTGGCGCGGCAGCTGGAGCGCCACCCGGCCGAGCTGTTCGACATCAACATCTTCCACTACGACGCCGACGACCAGGCCATGCTGCAGACCGGGACCAAGGGCGCGCGCGGCGGCGCGGCCCTGCTGGAGGCGGCGAAGGCGGGGCGGATGTGGATCCAGATGCGCCGCATCCAGGACCACTGGCCGGAACTGGCCGAGGCGATGCGGCGGGTGTTCGCCGACCTGTCGGACCATGTGCCGGGCTTCCGGCCGGTGCAGGTCACGGGGCAGCTGATCCTGTCGGCGCCCTCGGCGAGGGTGCCGTTCCACGCCGACCCGCCGGGGGTGACGCTGTTCCACCTGCGCGGCGAGAAGCGGATCTGGATCTATCCGGTCGACGAGACCCACATGCCGAGCCGCTCGATGGAGAACATCGTGCTGGAGCAGCAGACCGAGGACCTGCCCTACCGGCGCGAGATGGACGCCAATGCGGCGGTGTTCGACCTCAAGCCGGGCATGGCCGTGGCCTGGCCGCTGCACGCGCCGCACCGGATCGAGAACCAGGGCAGTTTCAACGTCTCCCTGTCGTGCGACTACCAGACCTGGCGGTCGCGGATGACCAACGGCGCCCACTACGCCAACGGCGTGCTGCGGCGCTGGGGCGCGCCGGTGCTGCCGGCCGACCGGGCCCCGCTGGCGGCGCGCGCGGCGCTGTGGGGCGCCTCCCTGGGGCTGCGCCGGATGGGCGTGGTCAGGACCCGGCTGGAATCCTACGAGCGGGCCTTCGAACTGGGCGACGAGCCGCCGCCGCTGGACAAGGGCCTGATCTCGCCGCTGGCCATGCGCTAGCCCCCCTTCCTTACAACGAGGTCATGACCTCGATTTAAAGTGACTCGACGGCGGGCCGGTCGCACCTTCCGGGCACATTCCGGAGAGGGAACACCGCCATGAAAGCCATCCTGCTGTCCGCCGCCGCCGCCGCCGCGATCGCCACCGCCGTCGCCGGCCCGGCCCTGGCCAAAGCCGGTCCCGAGGTCGAGATCGAACACGCCGTGGCCCGGGTCGTGGTCATCGTCGAGGACCGCGCCGATGTCGGGGTCGAGATCCAGCAGGGCTCGTCGCGCCTGCCCGCCCTGCGCGTCGAGCGCGACGGCGCCAATGTGCGCATCGACGGCGGGCTTGGTCGGCGGCTCGCCGGCATCCGCATGGGCGACAGCATCCGCGACTGCCGCTCGGGGCCGGACGCCACGCGGCCGGGGCAGGGCGCCTCGGTCGAGGTGCGCAACATCGGCCGGGTCGATCTGGACGACGCCCCCCTGATCGTCATCCGGGCGCCGCGCGAGGTGAGCATCGACGCCGGCGGCGCCGTGTTCGGCTCGATCGGCCGCGGCGCGAGCTCGGTCGACCTCGGCAACGGCGGTTGCGGCGACTGGGTGGTGGCCAATACCGACGGGCCGGTTGATCTCTCTTTCGGCGGCTCCGGCGCCGTCATGGTCGGGACCTCCCGGTCGCTCGACGTCAACCTCGGCGGCTCCGGCAAGCTGGTTTCCGGAGGAACGGGCGCGCTCGAGCTCAACATGGGCGGCTCTGGTGAGGCGCAGATCGCCCAGGTCGACGGCGACGCCGAGATCAATATCGGCGGCTCCGGCGAGGTCACCATCCGGCGCGGCCGGATTCCCAACCTGAGCATCGCCATCGGCGGTAGCGGCGATATCGACTTCGGCGGAACCGCTGGTGATGTCAGCGTGTCCATCGCCGGGTCGGGCGACGTCCGCGTCGCCGAGGCGACGGGCGCGGTCAGCCGCAGCATCGTCGGCTCCGGAGACATCCGCATCGGCCGCTGACCCCCGGCGCCCTTGCGGACAAGGAGAAGGCCCGGGAGCGTGGAACCCCCCGGGCCTTCTTCACGTCCGCCGTCTGGACAGCGCCAGCCAACGAAAAGCCCCGGCGGATCGCTCCGCCGGGGCTTCGTCGTTCAGACGTCCGTGACGCTTAGAGGGCGCCGAGGATGCCCATGACGCCCGAGCCCGGCAGGGCCGCGCCGGCGCGGTCGCGCGCCTGCAGGCCGCCGCCGAAGCTGTAGCGCAGGCCGACGGTCCAGGAGTCGATGTCCAGGTCTTCGATGTCCGAGTGCGACAGGCCGGCCGTCACCGAGAACGGCGAGTCCGAGATCTGGTACTCGGCGCCGACACCGTAGGTGACGCCGTCAACGTCGGCGTCGTCGATGGTCATCCACGACAGGCCGGCGTTCAGGCGCAGGGCGTCCGTGACGTAGAAGGCGGCGTCCGCTCCGACCGACCAGGCGTCCAGATCGACGTCGTCGGCGGTCGTGTAGGCCACGACGCCCGTCAGGGTCGCCTTCGACAGGTATTTCTGCACTTCCAGGCCGCCGGTCAGGGCGGTCTCGTCGGCCACGTCGGCAGCGCCGATGAAGCCGCCGACGCGCAGGTCGGAGCCGACCAGGGTGGTCAGGTGGCCCGTGCCGACGAAGGTGGTGTCGTCGTTGCCGTCATCGACCTGGCCGGCGTTGGCGGCGAGGGTCACGGTCCAGTCGCCGAAGGCGGGCATGGCGACCACGCCGTCGACGGCCCAGGCGTCGGCGTCCGCGCCGAGACCGCCGAGGTCGAACTCGGTGTTGCCGTAGGAGACGCCAACCGAACCGACCGGGCCGTCCTGGGCCAGGGCGGGCGCCGCGGCGAAGGCGGACAGGGCGGCGGTGACGAGGAGGAGAGACTTCATTGTTGTTTTCCTTGCTTGCCGCGGCCGGATTCGCCGCGACGGACGGCCGGGCTATCAGGGCCCGGGCGAGCGTAGCCATTACAAACCCGTCACAAACCTCGCGGAATGCGAGAATGTTGCGCCGCAGCAACGCAATGTGGCGGTGCGGTGACAAACTGGCGGACGCATTGCGGCGCTCCCTCTCCGTCCGGTCATGAAGCCGGTCCCGCCCGCCCGACCCGGCCCGGTCCGACGACAGGGCGGGGAGCGCCGATCGGCCGCCGCCATTCTTTCACCGCTTGACGGAAGCGGAATCGATCTGCATAAGCCCCCACTCTTGTTGGACCGGCTGTGCACCTCGCTTTGAGTATGGGGTGCAGACGCGGTTCGCAGGAACGACCTGAGACCCTGTTCTTTGCAGTGACCCAGGACTTCAACGGCCTTCGCGGGAGACTGCGTGGGCCGATCGTTTTTGCGGACGTGCGTACTCTGAAGGCTTCGCGCCTGAAGACTCCGGTCTTTGAAATGGTTCACAGGGACGCAGGTTCGCCTGCTTGGGAATAGCTACCGATATGGATCAAAGCATCCGCATCAGGCTCAAGGCCTTCGATCACCGCGTCCTCGACTTTTCGACGCGCGAGATCGTCAACACCGCCAAGCGCACGGGCGCGACCGTTCGTGGTCCGATCCCGCTGCCGACCCTGATCGAAAAGTTCACCGTGAACCGCTCGCCGCACGTCGACAAGAAGTCGCGCGAGCAGTTTGAAATCCGCACGCACAAGCGTGTCCTCGACATCGTCGACCCCACCCCGCAGACCGTGGACGCGCTCATGAAGCTCGACCTGTCCGCCGGCGTGGACGTCGAGATCAAGATTTAAAGTAGAAAGAGGCGGGATCCGATGCGCACGGGCGTGATCGCCAAGAAGCTGGGCATGACCCGCGTGTTCGCCGATGACGGCGCGCACGTTCCGGTCACTGTGCTCCAGCTCGACGGCTGCCAAGTCGTCGGCCAACGTACCCAGGAGCGTGACGGCTACGTCGCTCTCCAGCTGGGCGCTGGCACCAAGAAGGCCAAGAACACCAACAAGGCTCAACGCGAAGCTTTCGCGAAGCTGGAAGTGGAGCCGAAGGCCTATGTCACCGAGTTCCGCATCGATGCGGACGCCATGATGGATGTGGGCGCCGAGTTCTCGGCCGATCACTTCGTCGCGGGCCAGAAGGTCGACGTCCAGGCCGAGACCATCGGCAAGGGCTTCGCCGGCGCCATGAAGCGCTGGAACTTCGGCGGTCTTCGCGCCACCCACGGTGTCTCCGTCTCCCACCGCTCGCACGGTTCGACCGGCCAGCGTCAGGATCCGGGCCGCACCTTCAAGGGCAAGAAGATGGCCGGCCACCTCGGCCAGGAAACCGTCACCACCCTGAACCTGACCGTCTGGCGCGTCGACGCCGACCGCGGCCTGATCCTGGTGAAGGGCGCCGTTCCCGGTTCGGAAGGCTCCTACGTGAAGATCCGCGACGCGGTGAAGGCCAAGGCTCCGGCCGACCTGCCGCGCCCGGGCGCCTTCCGCAAGGCCGGCCAGGAAGCCGCCGCCGCTCCGGCTGAAGAGCCGGCGGTGGAGGAAGAGGCCGCCGTGACCGAAGCGCCGGCGACCGAAGCCACCCAAGAAGGGGGCGAAGCCTAATGAAACTCGACGTCATCACGCTGGACGGCG
>NZ_DASPLR010000038.1:0-84200 GCF_035627475.1 Brevundimonas sp.
GGTCGCCGCCAATGTGCGCGACGGGCGGCTGTCCTTCGCCCTGGACGGCGCCGAGGCCATCCGCTCGGCCGACGCGGTGTTCATCGCCGTCGGCACCCCGTCGCGTCGCGGCGACGGCCATGCCGACCTGTCCTACGTCCACGCCGCCGCCGAGGAGATCGCCGGCCTGATCGAGGGCTTCACCGTCATCGTCACCAAATCGACCGTCCCCGTCGGCACCGGCGACGAGATCGAGGCCATCATCCGCGCCCGCCGGCCGGACGCCGATTTCGCGGTCGTCTCCAATCCCGAGTTCCTGCGCGAGGGCGCGGCCATCGAGGACTTCAAGCGGCCGGACCGGATCGTCGTGGGAGCCGAGGACAAGCGCGCCCAGGCGGTGATGCGCGAGCTCTACCGCCCGCTGAACCTGAACGAGACTCCGATCCTGTTCACGGGCCGGCGCACGTCCGAACTGATCAAATACGCGGCCAACGCCTTCCTGGCGATGAAGATCACCTTCATCAACGAGATGGCTGACCTGTGCGAGAAGGTCGGGGCGGATGTGCAGCAGGTCGCGCGGGGCATTGGCCTGGACAACCGGATCGGGTCGAAATTCCTGCACGCAGGCCCCGGCTACGGCGGCTCCTGTTTCCCCAAGGACACCCTCGCCCTGGTGCGCACCGCCGTCGACGCGGGGTCGCCGGTGCGGCTGATCGAGACCACGGTCGAGGTCAATGACGCGCGCAAGAAGGCCATGGCCGGCAAGGTGGCGGCGGCGCTGGACGGCGACCTGGCGGGCAAGACGGTCGCCCTGCTGGGGCTGACCTTCAAGCCCAACACCGACGACATGCGCGACGCCCCGTCGCTGGAGGTTGCGCCGGCGCTGATGGCCATGGGGGCGACGGTGCAGGCCTTCGACCCCGAAGGCATGGCCGAGGCCGCGCACCTGTTGCCAGGCGTGGTCTTCAAGGACGGCCCCTATGACGCCGTTGAGGGGGCGGACGTCGTCGTCATCCTGACCGAATGGGACCAGTTCCGGGCCCTCGATCTGGACAGGGTCAAACTGCTGCTGCGCCAGCCGGTGATGGTGGATCTGCGCAACGTCTACCGGCCAGAGGACATGCGGGCCCGCGGCTTCCGCTACGTATCGATCGGCAGGCGCTAGGGAAGCGACGCCCGGACCAGGGGCGGCGGTTCCGCGGCCCGGGCTTCGGCCTGCGGGAGAAGGGCCCTCCCGGCGCCGATCACGAGCATCGCCGTCACCACCGCCGATACGACCGCGATCGCACCCAGCCTTATCCCGTCGGCGATTTCATGGTCCGGACGCACGCGTTTCCCCCGTCGAAACTGTGTTCGCTATCCAGCACCTGCGCCGGTCGGCCGCAAGTCACGGAACGGTGTCCGCCCGAAAAATAAAGGGCGGAGCCAAAGCTCCGCCCTTCATTGCTGCTGCGCCGCCGCTGCCCGCGCGGCGGCCCGGCGCAGGGCATCAGCCGCGGAACGGGCGGATGAGGATCTCCACGCGCCGGTTCTGCGCCTTGCCCTGGGCGGTGGCGTTGGTGGCCACCGGCTGGGTTTCGCCGCGGCCGTCGACGTAGAGACGGTCGGCGAGGACGTTGCGGCTGACCAGATACTGGGCGACCGACGAGGCCCTCTGGCGCGAAAGGTTCAGATTGTAATCCTCGGCGCCGTCGGAGTCGGCATGTCCGATGATGTCCACGATCGACTGGTCGTAGCGGTTGAGGACCGCGGCGACGTCATCGAGCGTGGCGTAGAAGCCGGGGCTGATCGACGACTGGTTGGAGGCGAAGGTCACGTCCGACGGCATGCGCAGGACCAGGTTGTCGCCCTGCCTCGCCACGCCGACGCCGGAGCCGGACAATTCGGCCTCCAGATCGCGCTGCTGGCGGTCCATATAGGCACCGACGGCCGCGCCGCCGAGCGCGCCGATGCCGGCCCCGATCAGGGCGTTCTTGCGGCCTTCCTCGGAGTTTGAGGTATTGGTCAGATAGCCCAGCACGGCGCCGCCGAGGGCGCCCGCGATGGCGCCCGTCCCGGTGTTGTTGCGACGCGGGGTCGAGCTGTACGGGTCGGTCGTCGTGCAAGCGCCGAGCAGGGCCACGACGCTGACGCCGGCGACGAGAATTTTGGCGTGCATGGTGGAATGATCCTTCCAGTTTCTGGTTGACGGCGGAACGCGGCCTTACGGTCAAGGTTCCCGTCCGCCACTCTGGAGAACGATCGGCGGGCGCGGTTTGATCTCGGGCAAGCCGTCGGCGCCCTTGCTTTGCCAAGATCAGCTCGCAGGGCGTATGGAAACGCCCGAATGTAGTTTTGAGGTCCCGCCATGGCCGACAGCCTGAGCACCACCGCCGCCCGCAAGGCGATCGAGCCCGTGTCGATGACGCTCTACGACACCGACTTCCAGGCCTTCGCCGACAAGCTGGGCACGTCCTTCAAGCGCTACGGCTTTGCGGTCATCGCCGACCACGGCCTGGACGAAACGGTGATCGGCGCCGCCCTGGACGACGCCAAGGCCTTCTTCGCCCTGCCCGAAGACGTCAAGCGCCAGTACCACCAGCCCGGCACGGGCGGCGCGCGCGGCCTGACCCCGTTCGGCGTCGAGGCGGCCAAGGGCGCGGCGACGGTCGACCTGAAGGAATTCTGGCACGTCGGGCGTGAACTTCCGGAGGGGCACCCCTACCGGAAATACATGCGCGACAACGTCTGGCCGACCGAGGTCGCTGGATTCCGCGAGCACCTGTACGGCATGTTCACGGCGATGGATCAGCTGGGCCGGAAGATACTGCGCGCCATCGCCCGCTATCTGCAGCTCGGCGATGACTTCTTCGAGGACAAGGTCGAGCTGGGCAACAGCATCCTGCGGATGCTGCACTATCCGCCGGTGCCGGCGGACGCGCCGGGGGTCCGCGCCGGAGCCCATGAGGACATCAATGTGATCACCCTGCTGCTCGGCGCCGAGGAGGCCGGCCTGCAGTTGAAGGACGCCGATGGCGAATGGCTGGACATCGCGCCGCCGCCGAATGCCCTTGTGGTCAATATCGGCGACATGCTGCAGCGGCTGACCAACCACGTGCTGCCGTCGACGACGCACCGGGTGGTCAATCCGGCCCCGGAGCGGCGCGGCTTCGCCCGCTATTCGACGCCGTTCTTCCTGCACTTCAATCCGGACTTCGTGATCGAAACCCTGCCGACCATGATCTCGGACGAGAACCCCGACCGCTACGCCGGCAAGGCGATCATGGCCGAGGACTTCCTGACCGAAAGGCTGAAGGAAATCCGTCTGATCTGAGTGGCGCTTTCGCGAGCGGCACGGCCGCTCGCCGCCTGACCCCGGATTTTCCCCGGGCGCCGGAGGACGTCGCGCCCCCGGCCTATTTGGAGATGCGCAGCTGGGTGATGTCCCGGCCGATCGCGGCGAAGGCTTCGGACAGGTCGCCACCGCTACCCGCGAGGTAGAAGTTGCTCGGGGTCGAGGCGCAGGACTGCAGCATATTGGCGGCGTTGCCCCCGGCGGTGATCTGGAAGCCGACGGTGTAGACCAGGATGCCCTGCGCCTTCATCGCCGTACACAGAGCCCGGCCCTGGTCGAACGGATTGCCGTTGTCCGCGTCGCAGTCGATCTTCTCGGAATTGTTGCCGGAGCCCGTCCCCGCCTGGCGCGAGATCACGCCCGAGCAGTAGGGGGTGTTGAACTCGCCGTCGGTCATGATGATCACGGCCTTAAGCGTCTCGGCGGTGTTGTAGGCGCTGGCCGCGTTGGAGGGCCACAGCGAGTTGAAATTCGGCGAGACCATGTACCAGCCCCAGCCGATGCCGATCTGGCCGGCCGTCGATCCCTCGACATCATAGCTGTCGATCATGGTCTTGAGGGCGTTCTTGTTGCTGGACAGCGGCTGGACGGTCGCGTCCAGGCAAGGGTTGGAGGAGCCCGGGTAGTTGCGGCCCACGCGCGAGCCGTAGGGCGAGGCGTCGGTATAGGCTTGCGCGCCGGTGCGTTCGGTCACGCAGTTGCTGATCCGGTTCGTCTGCAGGTCGCCGTACATGTTCTCGAAGGCGAAATAGGTGCAGCCCTGCTGGGCGCACCAGGCCGACCCGCCCGAGGTGTAGGGGGTCAGGGCCGACAGGTCGGGATCGATGGTGAAGGTGTTGGTCGTCGCATTGCCGACCAGGAAGGTCTGGTCGTTGATCTGCGTCATGCCGTTCACGCCGGTGATGTGAACGTACTGATTGTTGATCATGCCGTGTCCGTTCGACGTGATCGTGATCGAGCAGTCGTTGTTCTGGCAGCGCCGCACCTTGGCGTTGCCGGTGTAGGAGCCGTAGGAGCTGCCGTTCACGCGCGTGCCGCCGACGGTGTAGAGTTCGAAGGTGTTGGTGGTCTTGTTCCTGACCCGGTAGGCCTTGTTGTTCAGCTGCGTCATGCCGGTGGCGCCGGTGATCCAGACGATGTCGTCATTGCTGAAGCCGTGACCGGCCGAAGTGACGACGATCGGCCGGTCCTTGGTCGCGGCCGTGATGCTCATCTCCGTGCCGGTGAGGTTGATGACCGCGCCGGTGATCGCGGTGGACCCGATCGGCGTGCCGCGCACCGCATTGGCGTTGGAGCCCAGGTTGACGCCCATGGAATACGGCACCAGCGCGAGCTTGGAATAATAGGGCGTCTGGACCGGCTGGACGATGATGTCGACCAGGTCCTTCGCCGCCGCCTTCAGGTCGAGGATCCGCTGGCCGCCCATCGAGCCGGTGACGTCGAGCACCAGCGCCACCTCGATGTTGCGCGATGAGCGGTCGACCTCGGAGTGACTGCCGACGGGCAGGTAGTCGTCCATCAACTGGCCGTAGGGCGGCAGGAAGATGTTGGCGACAAGGGTCTTCACCTGCACCCGGGCGTCGGCGATGACCACGTCGTCGTCATTCAGGGTGAAGCTGGTCTGGTCCTCCTCGAGGGTGACGTTCGGATAGGCCTGCAGATTGGCCTTCAGCGCCGCAAGGCCGACCCGCTGAAGGTCGGCGTCGGCCGTGTAGGGCGACCGGGCCGCGGCCAGGGCGGCGGCGTCGAGCGCGTCCTGCAGGTTCACCTTGACGGTCGACATCCGGTGGATGTCGACGCCGCCGAAGGTCATCAGGATCAGCACCGGCAGGCTGAGGCCGAACAGCATGGCGACATTGCCGCGCATGTCTGCGGCCAGGGCCCGCGCGAGGCCTCTCGCGCCACCGAACACTCCGTCAATCCAGGTCTTCAGCCCCATCGCCGTTCCAGCCGTCATCCCGCCGGGAGCGCATGCCGCCCACGATCTTCCCGGCGAGTTTGGCGCAAGCCGGTTAAGAGAAGCGTCAACAGCGAAAGTTAACGACCCGCGTTCTTCGAGCCGCCGGACGGCTCGCGGCTCAGGCGTTCCAGCCGCAGTTCTTGCCGCGGTTCTGCTCGGTCAGCCAGACGTTCAGCGGCGCGAAATAGTCCGCGATGGCCGAGGCGTCGTTGCCGGTTTCACCGGTGAAGGCCTGCATCGCCTCGGGCCACGGACGCGACTGGCCCATCTCCATCATGGCGTTGAAGCGCTCGCCGACCTCCTTGTTGCCGTAGATCGAGCAGCGGTGCAGCGGGCCGGTCCAGCCGGCCTGCTGGCAGGCGGCGCGGTGGAACTGGAACTGGTAGATGTGGGCCAGGAAGTAGCGGGTGTAGGGCGTGTTGCCGGGGATGTGGTATTTGGCGCCCGGATCGAAGGCGTTCTCCGGACGCGGCCCGGGCGGCACAAGGCCCTGGTAGCGGAGCATGTTGGCAGTCCAGGCCTCGTTGTATTCGGCCGGTGAGGTCTCGCCGTTGAACACGTCCCAGCGCCAGCGGTCGACCATCAGGCCGAACGGCAGGAAGGCGATCTTGTCGAGCGCCATCTTGAGAAGGAAGGGGATGTCTTCCTCTTCGCCCGGCACGGTGTCGAGCAGGCCGATCTGGTTCAGATAGGTCGGCGTCAGGGCGGACAGGCCCACAAAGTCGCCGATCGCCTCGTGGAAGCCGTCGTTCGCCCCGTTCTTGAACAGGAAGGGCTGATCCTTGTAGGCGCGCTGGTAGTAGTTGTGCCCGAGTTCGTGGTGGACGGTGTAGAAGTCGTCGCCGTTGACCTGGGTGCACATCTTGATGCGGATGTCCTCGAGGTTGTCGAGGTCCCAGGCGGAGGCGTGGCAGACGACCTCGCGACCCTCGGGCCGGGTGATCATCGACCGCTCCCAGAAGGTCTCCGGCAGCGGGTCCAGACCCATCGAGACGTAGAAATTCTCGCCGGTGCGGACCATCTTCTCCGCGTCATAGCCCTTGCTGACCAGCAGTTGGGTCAGGTCGTAGCTGGACTCGCCGCCGGTGGTGGGGGCCACGACGTCGTAGATGTTGCCCCACTGCTGCGACCACATATTGCCGAGCAGGTCGGCGCGGATCGGGCCCGTGTCGGGCTGGACCTCGTCGCCGTATTTCGCATTGAGCCGGTCGCGAACATAGCAGTGCAGGTTCTCATAGAACGGCTTCACCTGTTCCCACAGGCGGTCGGTCTCGGCGGCGAAGGCGTCGGGGTCCATGTCGTAGCCGGCGCGCCACATGGCCCCGGTGTCGGCGAAGCCGAGCTCGCGCGAGCCCTCGTTGGCGATCTCGACCATGCGGGCGTAATCGTCGGCCATCACAGGGGAGACGGTGCGCCAGCCCTCGTAGAGCGCCTTCAGCTCCGCCGGGTCGCGCGACTCGGCCATCAGGATGGTGGCGTCATCGAGGGTGATCTGGCGGCCCTTGAACTCGAACTTGCCCGTCGCATAGGTCGAATCCAGGCGGGTGGTGATCTCCGCCAGTTCCCCGGCGGCGCCGGGCCGGTTCGGGGCCGGCAGGACGATGCCGAGGCGCAGCAGGTTCAGCTTGCGGCGGACGTCGGCCGGGACCTCGACGTCGTTGAAGCGGGCGGCGCCGTTGGCCAGTTCGACCTGGAGCTCGGTGTATTCGGCGTTGATCCGGCTCTCGAGCCACATGGTGTCGTGGGTGATGTTGGTGGCGCGGGTCCACTGGATGCGGGCGGCCTCTTCCGACAGGTCGGCCAGACGCTTCTCGGCCTCGGCGACGAAGGCGACGGCCGCTTCGGCGGTGGCCGGAGCCATGTCGGGGCCGGCCGCGGCGTCCGCGTCCGCACGCGCATCGGCGACGGCCATGTCGATGGCGGCGTCCTCGTAGCTGGCGCAGCCGGCGGCCAGGCCGAGGACCGAGGCGGCGGCGGCCGTCATAAGGATGCGTTTCATGTCTTCTCCCGGGGGGCGTTCAGACGGTTGCTCCGCCTTTTCGGCCCGCAGGTGAGGCGAGCGGAGCCGTGCCGTCAAGCGTGGCTTTAGCCGAGGACGCAGGCGGCGAGGCCGTCGTTGCGCACCGTGCCCATGGCCGCCAGCACGCGGGAGGCCCGGCGGCGGACATAGGGCCCGGGCGAGGACGCATTGTAGCGTCGGGGCGACGGCAGGATGGCCGCCAGCCGGGCCGCCTCGCGCGGGCTGAGGTCGGCGGCGGACTTGCCGAACCAGTGCCGCGCCGCCGCCTCGGCGCCGTAGACGCCCGGGGCCCATTCCGCGACGTTGAGATAGACCTCCATGACCCGGCGCTTGCCCCACAGCGTCTCGATCAGGACGGTGTAGCCCGCCTCCAGGCCTTTCCGGATCCAGTCGCGGCCGGGCCAGAGGAAGACGTTCTTGGCGGTCTGCTGGCTGATCGTCGATCCGCCGCGGATACGCTTGCCGCCGCGCTTCTCGGCCCGGGCGTTGGCTTTAAGCGCCTTCTCGATGGCCTTCATGTCGAAGCCGTGATGGGCGCAGAAGGTCGAGTCCTCCGAGGCGATCACGGCCTCCACCAGGCGCGGCGAGATGTCGTCCAGCGAGCGCCAGCGGTAGGACAGCCCCTCCCCCTCGATCGCGCGGCTGACCATCAGGAAGGTCATCGGCGGCGGGACCAGGCGGAGGACGGCGACGGAGGTCACGACCAGGCCGATGAGGACCAGCACGACCGTCAGGACCGGGCGGCCGCGTTTCTTGATCAAGGCCTGTTTCGCCATGACACGAGGGTGGAGCGGAAGCGTGGCCGGAGGCAAGGGGCGAGAGGTCAGGAAAAAGCGGGGGGGGGGCAGACTCGGCAGGGTCGGCAAAGGGTGGCGGAAATTTGGGGGGGCGGAGTCGGCAGAGTCGGCATCGGGTCCGAAGAGGTTCAACGACTTGCCGGTTCGCGCTGTCGGCTGCGCGGCTCCTGCAGCGGGAGGGATGGGGATCCACTTGTCAAAGACCAGCGTCCGGCGAGGGACATGGCGACCAGTATGGGGCCGTTTCCTTGTCAGGCGGGAAGAATGGATCGAGAAAATGCCATGTATCTGATAATGCAGCACATTCTCCGCACTATCCGACTATAATTTCGCGGATTGCCAGCACAGCGTCAGACGTCGCTTTCGTCATTCTCCGGCGAGGCGCAGCCGAGACCGGGGAACCCAGCGGCGCCGAAGGCGACCGGTCCGGGCAGGCTGTTGCGACAGCGATGCTCTCGGCAGTGTCGCGCTCGCGCGCCGCTGGGTCCCCCGGTTCCGCGCTTCGCGCGGCCCGGAGGATGCCGAAAGGAGGCACTGCATCCTCCCCGCAGCGATCAGCCCTCGGCCTCCCCAACCCCGGCCTGCCCGTCCTCGTCGGCCCAGGCGACGCGGCTCGCGTCCGCGCTCATGGCGAGGGCGGTGACAGCCGCGCCCTTTTCCGCCTTGAGGAAGTTCAGGCCCTGTCCCGCGGGATGGGCCAGCCAGACGCGGCCGTCGTTGAGACCGGCGGCGACCACGGAGTGCTTCGGCTGCGACGCCACCAGGGCGACGAGGCTGCCCTCGTCAAAGCCGATCTCGGTGGCCTCGCGGCCCATCGGGCCGTTCGAGCCGATGAAGGGCCAGAGCACGACGCCCTGCGCGCCCGACGTGGCCAGCAACTGACCGTTGCCGAGGAAGCTCATCGATCGGACCTTGGACGGATAGCCGCCCATGCGCAGGTTCTTCTGGTCCTTGATGCGCCAGCCGTGCAGCTGGTTGTCCTGCATCGCGGTGATGACGAAGGCGCCGTCAGGGGACCAGGCGACGCCGGTGTGGGACCCTGCCCATTTGAGCATGGTCGGCTTCTGGTCGGCGATGCGGGCGAACCACAGGGCCGCGCCGCCGTAGGTCGAGGTGGCGACGCGCCGGCCCTTGGGCTCGAAGGCCACCCCCGAGACGGTGCGTTCATGGATGAAGTCGCGACGGAAGCCCGCGTCCTTCGCATCGATCACCGACAGGGTCTTGCCGGCGGAGAAGGCGATCAGGCCGCTCTCGGCCGAGGCGTCTATCGCGTCGATCCACTGGCCTTTCGCGGTCGCCAGCACACCGGCCTCGCCGCGCCGGTGCCAGATCACCCGGCCGTCGTCGCCGCCGGTCACCACGCCGTCGCCGGAGGGGTGGACGGCGGCGCACAGGATGGCGCCGTCGTGGGCGGCGCTGAACTCGCCGCCCTCGAAGCGCACCGAGCCGTCGCCGAGGGCGAAGACGGCGCTGCTCCGGTCAAACAGGGCGGCGGTGACCTGGGCGTCGAAGGTGCGGGTTTTCATCAGATTTCGTTTAGAGGCCGCGGGGCGTGCGTCAACGTCGGCCCGGAGTCAGGCGCGGCCGTGCGTCTCGACCCAGCGGCCCGTCATCAGCGCCGCATTGGCGTAGGCCTCCTGCAGTTCGACGCTCCAGTAGGTGAGGCGCTCCAGCGGAATGGGCTTTCCGGAGACGGCGCAGACCACGTGGTCGCCGGGCCGCACCACGTCGAAATCCGGCGTGCCGTAGCGCAGGGTGGCCTGCCGTGATGCCGTCGGCAGCGGCTTGGGCGGCGGGTTCACCGGTCGGCTCCGAATTGAGCGCCCGGCCGCCGCGGATCGCACCGGATCAGCCGCGAGTCGGCGACCGCCGCCTGACGGTGGACCACGGCCGCCTGATATTCGGGGTCGCGCAGCATGCCGAGGAAGGCCTCGCCCGACGGATATTCGGCGATGAAGGCGAGATCCCAGACTTCGTCCGCCGGCCCGATCACCGTCAGCCGCGGCGTTCCCAGCCAGATCTGGCGACCGCCGGCCCGGGCGAACGGCGACGCGGCGGCGCGGCCGTAAGCGGCGTAGGCGTCGGCGCCGCTGACGTCGCGGGAAATGGCGGCGTCGACGTCCGGGGCGTAACCGGCGCGCTCGCGGAAGCGCAGCAGGTTCAGCATGGCGATCGGCTGGTCGAGCGGCAGGCCGCGGAAGGCCGCCATGGCCTCGCGGGTCGGATCGACCGCCCCGGTCATGCGGCGCAGGCCTCGAAGCCGGCCTTCAGCGCCGCCTCGTCGAGGTCGCGGCCGATGAACACCGCGCGGGACCATCGGCGCTCGGTCGGGCCCCACGGCTTCTGCAGCTCGCCCTCGAGGATCATGTGTACGGCCTGGAAGACCAGCCTGCGATCCTCGCCGGCCACGTCGATGATGCCCTTGGCGCGCAGGATGTTCTGGCCCTGCTCGCCCAGCAGACGATCGAGCCAGGCGGTGAATTTGGTCCCGTCCATTGGCCGGTCGAGCGACAGGGAGATGCCCTTGATGTCGTCCTCGTGGGCATGGCCGCGCGCGCCGTGGGCGTGCTCGTGCCCGTCCGCGTGGTGGTGATGGTCGTGATCGTGATCGTGGTGGTCGTGGCCGCAGTGCTCGTCGTGGACGTGGCCTTCCTCGCCATGGGCGGGATTGGCGAACTGCGGATTGATGTCGAGGATTCGCTCCAGGTCGAAGCCGCCGAGGCCCAGCACCTGGTCCAGCGGCACGTCGGCGCGCTCGGCGCGGGTGATCGGGGCCAGCGGATTGAGCTTGCGCAGACGACGCTCGACCTCGGCCAGTTCCTCTTCCGAGGCGAGGTCGACCTTGTTGAGGATGATGCGGTCGGCGAAGGCGACCTGCTCGCGCGCCTCCTTCGAGTCGTCCAGCCGGGCCATGACGTGTTTCGCGTCGACCAGGGCGGTGACGCTGTCCAGCTGCGTCTTCGCCTTGACGTCCTCGTCGACGAAGAAGGTCTGGGCCACCGGGCCGGGGTCGGCGAGGCCGGTGGTCTCGACGATGATGGCGTCGAAGGCGGGCTTGCCGGGGCGCTGGCGCTTCATCAGGCCGGCCACGACCCGGATCAGGTCGCCGCGCACGGTGCAGCAGACGCAGCCGTTGTTCATCTCGAACACGTCCTCGTCGGCGCCGACCACCAGATCGTTGTCGATGCCGATCTCGCCAAACTCGTTGACGATCACGGCGTAGCGCTTGCCGTGGTCCCCGGTGAGGATGCGATTGAGCAGGGTGGTCTTGCCGGCGCCGAGATAGCCGGTGAGGACGGTGACGGGGATCTTGCCAGAGGTTTGGCCGGAGGCGGTGTCGGTCATGGGCCGCTAGATGGCGGCTGCGAGGCCGCTTGTGAAGGTCAGCAGTCGGGACAATCGGGCAGGGGGCCGGCTTCCAGCTGCAGGGTGGTGTGGCGGATGGAGAAGCGGGCCCGGGCCATCCGGTGCGCCTCGGCCAGCAGGGCTTCCGGGTCTGGCCGGTCGTGGACCAGGTGGGCGGTCAGGGCCGTTTCGGTCGTCGACAGGCCCCAGACGTGCAGGTCGTGCACGGCGCCGACCCCCGGCAGGGCGAGGAAGGCGGCGCGGATCGCCTCCACGTCGACGCCGCGCGGGGCCGCGTCGAGGGCGAGATTGACCGAGTCCCTGAGCAGGCCCCAGGTGCCCCACAGGATCACCGCCACGATCACCAGACTGACCAGGGGATCGATGATCGACCAGCCGGTGAACAGGATGGCCGCCCCGGCGATCACCACCCCGATCGAGACGGCCGCGTCGGCCATCATGTGCAGCCAGGCGCCCCTTGCGTTGAGATCGGTGTGCCGGTCGCGCATGAACAGCAGGGCGGTGCCGAGGTTGATGACGAAGCCGACGGCGGCGACGCCCATGATCAGGCCCGACATCACCGGCGCGGGCTCGGCCAGGCGACGCACCGCCTCGATCGCGATGCCCCCGCAGGCGAAGATCAGCAGCAGGGCGTTGGCCAGGGCGGCCAGAACCGTCGCCTTGCCGTAGCCATAGGTCTTTCCGGGCCCGGCGGCCCGACGGGCCAGCCAGGCCGCGCCGCCGGCCATGGCCAGCCCCAGCACGTCCGACAGGTTGTGCCCGGCGTCAGCCAGCAGCGCGGTCGAGCCGCTGTAGACTCCGGCGCCGAACTCGATGCCGACGAAGGCCAGGTTGACGATCAGGCCGACGGCGTAGCGCCAGTCGCCGGTGTCGACGGGGCCGTGGTGGTGGTGGCCGTGGTCGTGGCCATGGGAGCCATGACCGTGGGAGCCGTGACCGTGGGCTCCGTGGTCCCGGTGGTTGTGGGTGTGGCCGTGGGTATGCGCCATCCTCAGAGCTTTAGGGCTGATAGAGGACGACGAGAAGGCCGATTGCGATCAGCGCCAGCCCCAGCACCGCGCCCTCGTAGCGCGCCCAGCGCTCCAGCCGCAGCACCGACCAGCCGGCGCGCGCCAGAAGGGTGAAGAGCGCCATGCCGGCCACGGTGCCCGCCGCGAACACGGCGGTCAGCGCTCCGAGGACGGCAAGCCCCTGCTGCGCCTGGTTCAGGTAGAAGGGCAGCAGCACCTCGCCGGGCGAGATCGCCATCACCACCACCAGTCCGAGGAAGGCGGCCGTGTGGGACACCGCCGGTTCGGTCATCTCCAGTTGCGGGCCGATCGCCGTCTGCGGCCCCCGGATCGCCGCGCGGAGCAGATAGAAGCCGCCGAAGGCCAGCAGAAGGGTCGCCGACAGATACGGCAGCAGCCCGGCGATCCACTGATCGAGGGCCAGGCCCGCCAGCACGATCAGGCCGCCCACGAAGGCCGTCGTGGCGATGTGCGCGAGCCCGGCTGTGGCCACGGCGGCGAGCACCCGCGGAAGGCTCCAGCGCTGGGCCCGGCCGACGAGAACGAACGGCAGCCAATGGGTCGGCAGGGCCGCATGCAGGAAGGCGGTCGCGAACCCGCCTCCCAGCAGGGACAGCAGAACGGTCTGTTCGAAGGCGGGCGGCGTCATCGCCGCCTCTCTAGCGTGTTACTTTATAACAGTCCAGAGCGCCGGGAGGCGGCCGGCCGTCGCCGGGATCCGCCGCGCAGCCGGGGATCGCCGCGCAATCGATGCAGCACGTGGCGCGAACTTTGTCCGCCGCCCGGGTCCGGCCCCCCGGAGGGCCAGACGCTCCGGAAATGCCCTGAAGGCCGGGTTTCGCGTTGACTCGGCGACCCCCTTCCGTATATGTCGCCGCTCTTCGCCCGAGGGGGACCCCCGTCGGGCTTATTCTTTTTGCGTTTCGCTGAGGCTTCAACATGTACGCGGTGATCAAGACCGGCGGCAAGCAGTACCGGGTTCAACCGGGCGACGTCATCGTGGTCGAGAAGCTCGACGGCGATGCCGGCTCGAACGTGTCGTTCGGCGACGTGCTGATGCTGGGCGGCGACAAGGGCATCACCCTCGGCGCCCCGACCATCGCCGGCGCGACCGTCGCCGCGACCCTGGTGGAAACCCGCAAGGGCGAGAAGATCAAGATCTTCAAGAAGATCCGTCGCCAAGGCTACCGCCGCACCAACGGCCACCGCCAGATGGAATCGGTCCTGCGCATCACCGGCATCGAGGGCGCCGGCGAGAAGGCGAAGTGGGACGGCGAAACCTCGCTGATGACCAAGGCCGAGATGAACCTGCGCGCCCGCGGCCTCGCCCCGCGCGTCGAGGAGACCGAAGCCAAACCGGCGAAGAAGGCCGCGGCTCCGAAGGCCGCCAAGGCCGAAGCCGCTCCGGCGACCGAAGCCGCCGCTGAAAAGCCGGCCGCCAAGAAGGCTCCGGCCAAGAAGGCCGCGCCCAAGGCGAAGCCCGCCGCCACCGACGAAGCGTAAGAACAGTTAGAGACGAGGGAGCAGACCTATGGCTCACAAGAAATCCGGTGGTTCGTCGCGCAACGGTCGCGACTCCGAGTCGAAGCGCCTCGGCGTGAAGAAGTTCGGCGGCGAGCGCGTGCTGGCCGGCAACATCCTCGTGCGTCAGCGCGGCACCACCTTCCACCCGGGTGAGAACGTCGGCCTCGGCCGCGACCACACCCTGTTCGCCACCACCCACGGCTCGGTCAAATTCACCACCAAGCGTGGCGGCCGCTGCTACGTGTCGATTCTTCCGGCCACCGAACAGGCCATGGCCGCCGAGTAGCGCGAACACCGACTGACACCCGGATCGCGCAAGGCTCGAGAGCCGCGATCCGGACCAGGGAATATTTCCGCGGGGAGTCTGGATCACCAGGCTCCCCGTTTCCGTTCCCCGCCTCGAAGCCGTCCGAGCCCTCCAAGGAGGCGGCGAGAACACCGAGGCCGCCTCATGTGCGTGATTGAACCCTCCCCTGTCGTCGAGACACGGCGCCTGTCGTTGCGCGCACCGGCCGCGCAGGACGTCAGCCGGCTGGCCACGCTGGCCAACGACCCGGATATCGCCCGGATGACCCTGCGCATGCCGCACCCGTATTCGGTCGAGGACGCCGAGGCCTTCGTGCTGGCGGTGGCCGGGCAGGACCCCGCCCGGGCCGCGACCTTCCTGATCGAGCACGAGGATCACGGACCCGTCGGCGTGATCGGCCTGTTCGAGGACAGCGATCCCGCTCCCGAGGTCGGCTACTGGATCGGACGTCCGTTCTGGGGCCGCGGCTATGCGACCGAGGCGCTGGAGGGCGCGCTGGCATGGGCGTCGAAGCGCTGGCGCCGGCGGGCGCTGGTCGCCGGTCATTTCACGGACAACCCGGCCTCGGGCCGCGTGCTGGAGAAGGCAGGCTTCCTCTACACGGGCGAGGTGCGCCGCGGCTTCAGCAAGGCGCGGGCGGGCGAAGCGCGGACCCGCCGGATGGTCTGGCTGGCCTGATGGACATTCTGTCCGCTCGTCCCGGCGAAGGCCGGGATGAGCGGAGCGGGATTATCCGAACAGGGTGGGGCCGAACACCGCGGCCAGGGCGACCGCGCCGGCTCCGACGGCCACGACCGCGCCGGCGATGAACGCCATCCAGGTCCGCGCCGCGCGCTGGCGGCGCAGACCGCTGGTCTTGACCGACCTCAGCATGACGCCGGGCTTGGGCCCGAAGACTTCCGAGCCAGAGATATTGTGCTGGGACATGAACGCGCTCCCTGATCCACCGCCCCTTGCGGGTCAGGAGGAGCCAAGCGGTGCGCACAAGGCGAAACAATGGCGAACGCCGCTCACCCACCGTTCCGTGATCGGATGAACAATGTTTGGGGCGCCGTCGCGCGCGACGCGGTCGCTCGCTGCTAGAGCGCGCTGCTCAGCCGCAGAAGATCAGCCGTCCGCTATAGGCGCGGTAGTAGCCGCTGCCCGGGTCGTATGAACGGTAGTTGGCGAGGCACCAGTCGATGCGGCCCGGATCGCGGCCGCCGCCGTGGTCCCGACGGCCATCCCCGCCGCCGCCATAGACGAGATCCGGCCGACCATAGGCGCCGTGGTAGGCGGCGCCCTGCCCGTAGCCATGGCCGTAACCCTGACCATAGCCGTAGCCATAGCCCCGGCGACGGGTCGAGTACCGCCCGTCATAGCCGTAATCGTGGGCGCGACCGTAACGGCCGTGATTGCCGCCATAGCCGGCGAGGGCCCGGTAGTCGCGTCGCGCCTGCGGACTGACCCGGCGCCGCTGGTCGCGCCAACGGGCGTGGCAGTCGGTGCGGCTGGCGTCCCAGAAGGCGTCGCAGCGGTAGTCGCCCGGCCGGTCGAGCTGGCTGCGCCAGTCGAAGGCCGAGGGAGCCCAGTTCGAGCCGCCCCGGCCATGCCCGTGCCCGCTGTTGCCCCAGGACTGGGCCGCCGCCGGACCCGCCGCGAGCGCAAGGGCGGAGGCGACGATCAGCGAAATCAGGAGCGGGCGGCGCATGGTTAATCCTCCAGAGCGGCCCGGTACGCGGCCTGAAAAGACGGCTGACGAACGCTTACAGGGTGACGGAAACGCGCCCGCCGCGGGTGTCGACGTGGCGCATCAGCACCACGCGCTCCTCGCCGCCGGCGCTGACCGGAGCGATGACGAACCAGCCGCCGTCAGGCAGGCCGGAGAAGCTGAAGCACCCGTTCTCGCAGGTCGTGGAGCGGACGTAGGAACGATAGTCGGCGTTGGGATCCGGCACGGTGCGGGCCCGCACGATCGCTTCCGGCACGGCGGCCCGGTCGGTGGAGCCGTACAGCGTGCGGAAGCGGGCGCGCGTGTAGGGGGTGTCGGGGGTCAGGGCCACCGAGCCGGTGCAGTTGTAGACCTGGCCGTTGCGGCGATAGTCGACCCGTCCGTCGATCGACGCGCTGCCCGACCGGGTCGACCAGGCGAAGTCATCGGCGCGGAACACGCCCGGCGCCGGCCCGGGGCCGAAACCGCCGTCCATCGGCACGGTCTCGCAAGCCGCCAGCAGGCCGCCGAGCGCCAGAACGGCGATCGCGGGCGCGAGGGGCTTTCGGAATGTCTTCTGGGCGGCCATGGGCTCTCTCCGTCACGGGTGCGGGCAGAACGTGCGGATGAGACGCTCAACGCCGCTGCAAGGTCAAGGTTGCGAGCCTCCGGACGCTGGTCCAAAAGCTCGGGCAACCCGGCGCAGACCGGGTATAGGGAAACCCCATGACAGTCACGTTTGACGATATTCTGGCGGCGCGGGAGCGGATCGCCGGCCAGGTCGACCGCACGCCGGTGCGCTACTCCCGCAAGCTGTCGCAGCTGACCGGGGCCGAGGTCTGGATCAAGTTCGACAACCTGCATTTCACCGGCAGCTTCAAGGAGCGGGGAGCCCTGAACCGGCTGCTGCAGCTGTCGCCGGAAGAACGGAAGCGGGGCGTCGTGGCCGCCAGCGCCGGCAACCACGCCCAGGCGCTCGCCTATCACGGGGCCCGGCTGGGCGTGCCGGTCACCATCGTCATGCCGGAGGGCACGCCTTTCGTGAAGGCCGACGGCACCCGGGCCCATGGCGCGACCGTGGTGATCAAGGGGGCCGACTTCTCAGGTTCGACCGAGGAGGCGCACCGGTTCCGCGACGAGGAGGGCATGGTCTTCATCTCGGCCTTCGACGACGCGGGCATCGTCGCGGGCCAGGGCGTGTGCGGCCTCGAATTCATGGAGGACGCGCCGGATCTGGACGTGCTGATCGTTCCCGTCGGCGGCGGCGGGCTGATCGCCGGCACGGCCATAGCGGCCAAGGGACTCAAGCCCTCGATCCGCATCTTCGGGGTCGAGGCCGCCATGTATCCTTCGTTCTCGGCGAAGCGCCGGGGAGAGATCCCGAAATGCGGCGGCCAGACTATAGCCGAGGGTATCGCGATCAAGGCCGTCGGCGACATTCCGTTCGCCCTGGCCGATCCGCTGGTCGAGGAGATGCTGGTCGTCGACGAGGCCGACTTCGAGAAGGGCGTCGCCTTCCTCGCCACGCTGGAGAAGACGGTCGCGGAAGGCGCCGGAGCCGGCGGGCTGGCGGCGCTGCTCGCCCATCCGGACAAGTTCCGGGGGCTGAAGGTCGGCCTCGAGCTGACCGGCGGCAATATCGATTCGCGGATGCTGGCCGTGGTGCTGAACCGGGAGCTGGTGCGCGAGAAACGGCTGGTGGTCTATCGCATCCTGGGCGACGACCGGCCGGGGATGCTCTCGAAAATGAGCGCGGTGATCGGCGGCCTCGGCGGCAACATCATCGACGTCGTGCATAACCGGCTGGCGCTGGACGTCCCCGCAAAGGGGGCGGAGTTCGACATCATGGTCGAGACGCGCGGCGAGACGCATGCGGACGAGATCAGACACGGACTGGAAGAGGCAGGCTATGCGCTACGGATGGGCTAGGACGGCGGCGGTGTTGGCCATGGCGGCGGCCCTGGCCGCGTGTGGCCGGGGCGAGGCTCCGGCGGTCGGCCGGGAGGCCGCCGAAAATCTGCGCGCGGCCGAGTTCTTCATGGCCTCGAATGCCCGCGCGGCCGGCGTGCAAACCCTGCCGTCAGGGGTCCAGTACAAGGTGACCCAAGCCGGGCCGCCCGGTGGCGAAAGCCCCGACAGCAATGACCTGGTGAGCGTCGACTACGAAGGCGCGCTGACCGACGGCACGGTGTTCGACAGTTCCTTCCAGCGCGGGCAGCCGGCCGTGTTCACCCTGGAGGAAGGCATTTCCGGCTCGATCATCCCGGGCATGCGCGAGGCGCTCCAGCATATGAGCGTCGGCGACGAGTGGCTGGTCTACATCCCCCCGCAGCTGGGTTACGGCGAGCAGGCCTCGGGCCCGATCCCGCCCAACAGCGTGCTGGTCTTCCGCCTCAAGCTGCTCGACGTGGCGGCGGCGCCCGGCGGCTCGACCGTCATCGCGACGGCGAACGGCTGAGGCGACGCCCTAGTCGACCGCCGGCGGGGCGGGCATCAGGTCGCCGAAGGGGGCGGCGTCCTCGAGCGCGCGGCGGAACGACGGCCGCGCCATCAGCCGGCCGTGCCAGGCTTTCAGCCGCGGCCGGTCGCCGAACGGGACCAGCCGCCGGGCGTAGGTCAGGATCGGGGCGGCGGCGCAGTCGGCGAGGGTGAACCGCTCGCCCGCGCCCCAGGTCCGGCCGTCCGACAGCCTTTCCTCCAGCAGATCCCAGGCGGTGGCGATCTCGCGTTCGTCCAGCGCCATCACCGCCTCGGGCGGGGGCGGGCCGGCGCGGCCGAGCCGGTGAAAGATGATCCGGTTCATCGGGCCGCCGACATAGGTGTCGATGATGCGGTCCACCCAGCGCGCCTCCAGCGCCGTCTCCGGGTCGGTCGGGATCAGCCGTCCGCCGCCGGCCAGACGGTCGAGGTATTCGATGACGATGCTGGACTCGTGGACGGTCCGGCCCGCCTCCGTATCGACCAGCACCGGCATCCTGGCGAAGGGCGACAGCGCCCTGAAGGCCGTCATGACCGCCTCGTCCGCGAAGTCGACCAGCTTCGGCTCGAACGGCAGCCCCAGTTCGTAGAGGGCGACGAGGCCCTTCTGGCCATAGGCGGAATAGGGATGGGACCACAGGATCAGGGTCATCAGGCGGCTTCCTTCTGCGTATCCAGCCAGGCGGCGAGTTGGTCCATGCCGAAGGCCGTGCCTTCCTCGCGCTCGGCCCATCCGTCCTCGCCAAGATAGACGCCCTGCTCGTTGAAGATCAGCCGCGCGCCCCTTCCGTCCGGCAGGACTTCGACCGAGGCGATCGAGGCCGACAGCTTGCGCCCGCCGACATGCATGACGAAGGCGAAGACGAAGCGGCTGTCCGGCACGATGTCGAGGTAGGTCCCCTCGAACAGGTGCACGGCGCCGTCCCCGCCGCCGCCCCGGCTGACCTCCCGCCCGCCGACGCGGAAGTCCAGGGTCTCGATGATTGGCGCCGTGACCTCCTCGCAGCCCATCCAGCGCTGCTTGAGCTCCCGGTCGGAGAAGGCGCGGAACACCCGGCCGGGCGCGGCGTCGTAGCGGCGCTCGATCGTGAAGGCGCCGAAGTACAGGCGCTGATCCGTCATTGCGCGGCTCCCGTTGAAGTACGCCCGATCCGCAGGTGGGTCGCCCGTTCGCCGGCCGAGCTCTCAAGCATCCCGTAGCCAAGGGCCGGCAGGTCGAGCCCCTCCCAGAACGGCTCGCCCCGGCCCAGCAGGACGGGCGAGACGGCGATGTGCATCTCGTCGATCAGACCGGCCCGCAGATACTGGCGGATCGTCTCCGCCCCGCCGCCGATGCGGATGTCGCGGTCGCCGGCCGCGGCGCGCGCCCGCTTGAGCGCCGCCTCGATGCCGCCCGTCTCGAAATGGAAGACCGTGCCGCCCTTCATCTCGAACGAGGCGCGCGGGTAGTGGGTCAGGACGAAGACGGGGCAGCGGTACGGCGGTTCCTCGCCCCACCAGCCCTTCCATCCATCGTCGGGCCAGGGGCCGCGGGAGTGGGCGAACATGTTGCGCCCCAGGATCCAGGCGCCGATGCCGTCCATGCCGCGTCTGGCGAACCCTTCGTCCACGCCGCTCTGGCCGTGGCCCTTGCCGTACAACTTCTGAAAGGTGTCGGTCGGGAAGAACCATTCGTGCAGGCTCTCGCCGCCCACGCCCAGCGGGTTCGACAGGCTCTGGTCGGGACCGGCGCCGAAGCCGTCGACGGAGACCGCATAGCTGCTGACGCGAACCTTGCCGGCCATCACGAATGCGCCTTCAGTTCGCGGCCGAGCTTGTCGAGCATCTCGCCGCAGCCGTGCTCGCGCCCGGCGATTTCCCGGCGCGGGTCGCCGCCGAAATAGGCGCCCTGTTCGGTATAGATCAGCCGCGTGCCCGGGCCGTCGGCGAGCAGTTCGGTGGTGGCCAGCGAGGCCGAGGCCCGCTCCTTGCCCGCCGCGGTCACGCGCCCCATCACATAGCTGACGATGATGCGGCGGTTCTCGACGATGTCGAGGTGCTCGGTGTCATTGAACCAGGTCTCGTTGGTTTCGCCGCCGAACCGGAAACTGCCGCCGGCATAGCCGCCGACGCGGAAATCGTAGGTCCAGTCGTGGATGGTCCAGTTCTCGCCCTCGACGAACCAGCGGCGAAAGGCGGCGGGATCCGAGTATGCGCGGAACACCCGCTCGGGCGAGGCGTCGTAGCGGCGCTCGATGGTGAAGGTCCCGTGAGCGAGTTCGGGCGCGGGGGTGGTCATGATTTCGGCTCCTCGTTCGGCCTGGTTTCGTTCAGGAAGGCGCCGAGGCGGTCGAGGCTGCGCTCGACCGACCGGCGGCGGTCGTTGATCCAGCGTTCGGCGGCGCCGAGCGCCTGCGGCTCGACCCGGCAGGTGCGGACGCGCCCGATCTTTTCGGTGACCACCAGCCCGGAGGCCTCCAGGATCTTCAGGTGCTGCACCACCGCCGACATCGACATCGGCAGCGGTTCAGCCAGCTCGCTGACCGTGGCCGGACCCGCGGAGAGCCGCTCGACCATGCGCCGCCGGGTCGGATCGGACAGGGCCTGGAAGGCGAGATCGAGCGGCGGCTGATACTGAAGCATTCACTTAAGTATCACGAGAAACGCCGGGTCCGCAAGCCGGGCGGGCGCAACCCATCGTTAATCGACGCGGCGCAGGCTCGACCGGTCCATCCCCGGAGCGACGCGATGTCGACCATCCAGACCTCCACCTATCGGCGCCAGCGGGATCATTTCGAGCCGCAGGACGCCGATCCCCAGGAGCAGCGGCGGCTGCGCGGCCTGCTCGAGCAGATCGACTATTCCGCCTTCGTGGCCAATCGCGAGGTGATCGCCGCCGCCCTGCCCGCCCTCGACGCGGCGGTGTTTCAGCGGCTGGCGGTGCAGACGGCGACGGCCCGCGCCAAATGGGTCGGCGAGGCCCTGCGCCAGTGCGAGTCCGGCGCGCCTTCGACGCCAGACCAGATCGCCCGGCTGACCTCGGCCCGCACGGCCTACGAGGAGTTGGCCGAGGCCTATGAGGGCCTGCGCCGCATGGTCGAGCGCGGCTATCTGATCATCAGGGCCGCCCAGGCCTGACCGGCCGCTAGTCGGCGGCGGCGTCCAGCGGCTGGGGCCGGGTCGCGATCGGCGCGTCCGGATCCGACGGCGGCGGCTCGGCCGAGGTCGGCGGCGGACCAGCCGGTGCGGCCGGGACGATCTCGATGCGGGGTTCCGCCGGAGCGACGACCGGGGCGGCCGGCGGCGCCGGCTGCGGCACGGTCGAGGGGGCCGGCGTCCGGGCCGCGGCAGGCGGGGTCGCGGCGGGCCGCTCCGGCGTCACGGGCGTGGGTCGGGCGGAAGCCGGGGCCGGGGGCGACTCTGCAGCCGGAGCCGCCGCGGACGATGTTTCCACAGCGGGAACGGCCTCGACGGGCGGGACGACCCCGGTCACGGCCGGCGAAGGCGCGGCCGTCCCGGCCGGTGCGGTGGCGACCGGAGCGGTTTCAGGCGAGGCGGGCGAGCGGGTCAGCATCCAGCCCCCGACGGCGAGTCCGGCGATGACCACAGCGGCAACGCCGGCGTAGAGCGGTGCGCGTCCGGAGGGGCGGCGGCCAGAGGCGGAGGCCAGGGCCGGACTGATCGTCGCCGGCGACTCCGCGGCAGGCCGCGACATGGGCGCCGGCTCGCGACGAACCTCGGGCGCCGGTTCGAGGCGGGGCTCTGCCGGCGGCAAGGGCCGGACGGTGAGGTCGGGCTCGACGGCCGGGGCGGGGGTGGATGCGGCCCTGGCCTGTGGTTCGGCGAAGGTCGGCCGTTCCGGAGCGGGAGTCGGCGCCGGGGCGGGGGTGGGCGCCGCCTGCGGGATCATCGAACCGCTCAGGATGGCGCCGCGGGCGGGGCGGGCCGGCGCCGGCTTCGGCGGCTCGGGCAGGGGCGGCAGACGCTCGCCCTTGGGCAACGGCCCGGCACGGAACACGGTCGCGGGGGGACGGCCCCAGGTGATCGGGCGGCGGAAGGGCGTGGGTGTACCGTTGAGGGGCTGGTGATCGTCGGTGGACATGGCTGCTCCCGCGCCGGAGAGGCGCGCTTCAGAAACGCGAAGGCTGGACAAGGGTGCGCATCGATCTGGCCCGTTTCGTGACGATCCGCGCCGCTAGTTCTTGAGGCGATACCCGGTCCGGAACATCCAGCCGACGATCGTCAGGCAGATCAGCAGGAAGCCGAAGGTCGCCGCGAGGCTGACCCCGATGCCCACGTCGCCGCTGCCGTAGAAGGTCCAGCGGAAGCCGGAGATCAGATAGACCACCGGGTTGAACAGGGACACGGTCTGCCAGACCGGCGGCAGCACGTCGATCGGGTAGAAGGAGCCGCCGAGGAAGGTCAGCGGCGTGACCACCAGCATGGGGATCATCTGCAACTGCTCGAAGCCGTTGGCCCAGATGCCGATGATGAAGCCGAACAGGCTGAACGTCGTCGACACCAGGATCAGGAAGGCGAGCATCTCGACGGGATGGAGGATCCGCAGGGGCACGAACAGGGCCGCTGTCGCCAGGATGATCAGCCCGAGAACCGCCGACTTGGTCGCCGCCGCCCCGACGTAGGCGATGACGATCTCCAGCGGTGAAACGGGCGCGGACAGCAGTTCGTAGATCGTCCCGGTGAATTTGGGAAAATAGATGCCGAAGGAGGCGTTGAAGATCGACTGGGTGAACAGGCTCAGCATGATCAGGCCCGGCACGATGAAGGCGCCGTAGGGCACCCCGTCGACCTCGCGCATCTGGCCGCCCATGGCCGAGCCGAAGACGACGAAATACAGCGCCGTCGTAATCACCGGCGTGACGATGCTCTGCCAGATGGTGCGCAGGGCGCGCGCCATCTCGAACTTGTAGATGGCCCAGACGCCGTAGCCGTTGAAGGTCAGGGCCATTGAAGACTGGCTGTTCATGCGGCCGCTCCGGTGTCGCGATGGACCAGGCTGACGAAGATGTCCTCGAGCGAGCTCTGGCTGGTGTTCAGGTCCTTGAAAGCGATGCCCAAGTCGCTGAGCTTGCGCAGCAGGGACGGCACGCCCGTCTTCTCCAGATTGGAATCGAAGACGTATTCCAGCTCGTGGCCCTCGTTCTTCAGCGTCACGTTCCATTCCGCCAGGCCGGCGGGGACGGCCTCCAGCGGGTCCTGCAGGTGCAGGGTCAGGGTCTTCTTGCCCAGCTTCTTCATCAGGGCGGTCTTCTCCTCGACCAGGATCAGCTCGCCCTTGAGGATCACGCCCACCCGGTCGGCCATCTCCTCGGCCTCCTCGATGTAGTGGGTGGTCAGGATGATGGTGACGCCCTGCTCGCGCAGGCGGCGGACCAGGTTCCACATGTCGCGCCGCAGCTCGACGTCGACCCCGGCCGTCGGCTCGTCGAGGAACAGGATGTCGGGCTCGTGGCTGAGGGCCTTGGCGATCATCACCCGGCGCTTCATGCCGCCCGACAGGGTCATGATCTTGTCGTTGCGCTTCTCCCAGAGCGACAGCTCGCGCAGCACGCTCTCGATATGGGCGGGATTGGGCGCCCTGCCGAACAGGCCGCGGCTGAAGCTGACCGTGGCCATCACGGTCTCGAAGGCGTCGGTGGTCAACTCCTGCGGCACCAGGCCGATCTTGCTGCGCGCCTGGCGATACTCGGTCTGGATATCGTGGCCGTCGGCGACGATCTTGCCGGTGGTGGGCGTGACGATGCCGCAGACCACCGAGATCAGCGTCGTCTTGCCCGCGCCGTTGGGGCCCAGCAGGGCGAAGATCTCGCCCCTGCGGATGGTCAGGTTGATGGGTTTGAGGGCCTGAAGGCCCGACTTGTAGGTCTTGGTCAGACCCTCGATGGTGATCACAGGCTGCATGCACACCCTCCCTGAGCGGGTGCAGATATGCGTCCGTCCGTCGCACCTCAAGGCCGCGCCCTTCGTAGCGGAGCCATATTTCGCCAAGCGGGTTATGGTCGCCGTGCCCAACATCCTCGCCTCCGTCCGCACCCGCCTCGCCCGATTGGGCGACCTCGGACGAAAGCGCTCTCCCATCCTTCGCAAGGTTCCCCGCCTGCAGGTGCTGATCGAATGGGCCGCACGCATCGGTTACGGGGCGCGGGGCTTCGTCTATCTGTCTGTCGGGATCCTGGTCCTGCTGGCGGCGATGGACGTGATCGGCGACGCGGTGGGGACCAAGGGCGCGCTGGCGTGGATGGCGTCCCGGCCCCTCGGAAGGTTGTGGTCGCTGCTCATCGGTCTCGGCCTCGCCGCCTTCGTGATGTGGCGCATATTGCAGTCCGTGTTCGACGCCGACCACGAAGGCCGCTCCTGGACCGGCCTTGGCACGCGGATGAGCCAGCTGTTCAGCGCGTTCAGCTACGCCGCCCTGGCCATTGCCGCCTTCGGCCTGCTGGCCGGCGCGCCGGACGACGTCGCGGCCGACGGGGTGGCGCGAAGCCGGGACGTCGCCTCGACCGTGCTGCACCTGCCGCTCGGGAAGTGGCTGCTGATCGGCGGCGGCCTCACCATCTTCGCAATCGGAGTGAGCAATATCGTCAAGGCGGCGCGGGAAGACTTCACGGAATATCTCGCCTGCTCCGCACGCCTGTGCCGGCGCGTGGCGCCCCTGGCCCGGGTGGGACATGTCGCGCGCGGCCTGGCCTATCTGCCGCTCGCCGGTCTGGTCGTGATCGCGGGATTCCATGCCGAGGCGTCGGAGGTGACGAGCTTCGGCGCGGCCCTCGACGCGGTCGAACGTCAGCCCGCCGGCCCCTGGGTTCTGGCGGTGACCGCACTCGGCTTTGTCGCCTTCGGCGCCTTCTCCTTCATCGAGGCGCGCTTCCGGCGCATCCGCCCGCCGAAAGAGCTCAAGCCCCTGCCGTGATTGATCCGGCGACGCCTTGCCGTCGTATCGCCTGTTTATCACGCGGGAGCTGAACCATGCCGACCCTGAGCAAGGCCCTGATCGTCGCCCTTGGATTGAGCCTGACGGCCTGCGTCACCGCCCCGCGACCCAGTGAGCACCGCGCACCGGCGCCGGCGCGGGCGGTCGACCTGGAACGGTTCTACACCGGCCGCTGGCTCGAGATCGCACGCCTGCCGCTCCGGATCACGGACGGCTGCGTCGCCGGGGCTACGAACTACACGGTGGTGGGCGCCACCCGCGTGAACGTCCGGGATACCTGCCAGTCGGGCACGCCACAGGGGCCGGAGAAGTCGCTCAGCGCCCGGGCCGACATTCTGGACCCAGGCTTCAATGCGAAGCTGAGGGTACGGTACCTCAGCGGGCTCGTGACGTGGGACTACTGGATTCTCGACCACGCCGAGGACTACAGCTGGTACATCTCGGCCGATCCGACGTTCGACAAGCTATGGATCTTCACTCGCGAGGTTCCGGACGAGGCGGAACGTCGGGCGCTCGTCGCCCGTGCGGAGGCATTGGGGTACGATGTCACCCGGCTCGAGTTTCCCGCGTTCTGATCCTGGCGCCTGTCGCCCTGGAGATCGTCATGCCTCGCCTCGTCCCCCTCATCGCCGCCGCCCTGCTCCTCGGCGTTTCCGCCTGCGACGGCGGAGCCGCGCTCGACCCCGCGGCGGGCTTCGGGCCCGATCCGACCCTTCCCGACCCGCAACGATCGTTGATCCCGGTCGTCAATGTGGCCGAAGCGGTGGGCTGGCCTGACGGCCGGACGCCCGTCCCGGCGCCCGGCTTTCGGGTGCAGGCCTTCGCGGCCGGCCTGGACCATCCCCGCTGGCTGTATCGACTGCCCAACGGCGACGTCCTGGTGGCCGAGACCAATGCCCCGCCCAAGCCGGAGGACAAGAAGGGCGGGCTGCGCGGGTTCTTCCAGGGCCTGTTCATGAAGAAGGCCGGCGCCCGGGTTCCCAGCGCCAACCGGATCACCCTGCTCAGGGACGCCGACGGAGACGGAGTCGCGGAAACCAGGACCGCCTTCCTGCAGAACCTGGTGTCGCCGTTCGGCATGGCTCTGGTCGGCGACACCCTCTACGTCGCCAATGCGGACGCCATCGTCGCCTTCCCCTACCAGGCCGGCCAGACGCGCATCGCCGCCGCCGGCCGAAAGATCGCCGACCTGCCGGCCGGCCGGAACCATCACTGGACCAAGAGCCTCGTCGCCAGCCCGGACGGATCGAGGCTGTATGTCGGCGTCGGCTCCAACTCCAACGTCGGCGAGAACGGGCTGGACGAGGAGGTCGACCGGGCGGCCATTCTCGAGATCGATCCGGCCACGGGAACGCGCCGCGTCTTCGCCTCGGGGCTGCGCAATCCGGTCGGCCTGGCCTGGCAGCCGGACAGCGGGCGGCTCTGGGTCGCGGTCAACGAGCGCGACGAACTCGGCCACGACCTCGTGCCCGACTATATGACGTCGGTCACGCCGGGCGGCTTCTACGGCTGGCCCTGGAGCTATTATGGCCAGATCGTCGACGCGCGGGTCGAGCCGCCCAATCCGGCGATGGTGGGCCGCGCGCTCAGGCCGGATTACGCCCTGGGGGCCCACACCGCCTCGCTCGGATTGACGTTCGGGGAAGGAAGTCTGTTCCCGGTCCGGTATCGCGGCGGCGCTTTTGTGGGACAGCACGGCTCCTGGAACCGCCGGCCGCGCAACGGCTACCGCGTCATCTTCGTGCCCTTCACAGGCGGCGCGCCGGCGGGCCCTCCCGAAGACATCCTGACCGGCTTCATCAACGAGAACGACCAGGCCATGGGCCGGCCGGTCGGCGTCCAGTTCGACGCGCGGGGGGGCCTGCTGGTGGCCGACGACGTGGGCAACGTCATCTGGCGGGTTTCGCCCGTCTGATCCCCGACGAAAAGCCCCGGCGGATCGCTCCGCCGGGGCTCCATGTCCGGGCGCCCGACTCAGTCGGCCGGCTGGATCACGATCACGGGCGGCTGCGCCGGCGCCGAAGTCGGGGCCGTGTTCAGGTTCGCCGTGTAGGGCTGCGGCGCCGCCGGTTCGGCCGGGACCGCGACGCGGGGCGCCGGAGCCGGAGCCGGCGTGGCCGTGGCGGCCCGGGCCGGAGCGGTCGAACGGCGGACGGCGGCCGGCGCCGCCCGGCGAACCGCCGGGGCGGGAGCGGGAGCGGCCTCGATGACCGGGGCGGCGGGGGCGGATTCGACAGGCGCGGCCGTTGAGGCGAGCGGCTGGGCCGGAAGCACGGGGGCGGTGGCGGCGGGCTCGGCCAGCGGAGCGGGCGCGACCTCATCGCCGCCGCCCATCATCATCGCCGCCGCGCCGGCGCCCAGAACCAGTACGCCGACCGGGGCCAGGATCATCCAGGTCTTGACCCCGCCCTTGCGGCTCCGAGTGGTCCGGCGGTTACGGGCATAGACGGGAACGAACGGTTCCTCGCGCGGGCGCTCCAGAGCGTCGCCCTGCAAGGCAGGCCGATCATGGGGATAGGTTACAGACATCTGTGTTCCTCCAAATCGAGGATCAAGGAACCATTACGAGAGACCACGGTTCCGCCGAAACGGCCACGCCTCGAAGAAACACTGTTGCGGCCACAGTTTCGCCTGCTCACGTTCAGTTTTGTGGCGCAGAATTACTCTTCGATTGACGACGGGATTCTTGAGATGCGCCCCCTACCCCGGTCACCGCCCGACCCGGCTTGACGCAGCGGAACCGGCGCTTCGGCGCCACGCCCGGCGGCAAACCGGCGTTCAGCGCCGCCCAAAGCCGCTGAGGATTCCCCCGCCGGTTGACCGGGACACGCGGCTTGTTCATCACCGTCAGCAGCGGCGTCTTGCGACGGAGTGGATGGGACTATGGGGTTGGTGGCGAACATCCGGCGCGACATGCGGTTCGCGAAGGGCCTGCGCCGACTGCTCAAGCGCATCAAGCCGATCGAACTCGACAGCCCCGACCTGGTCTGTGACGACTGGGAACAGGCGGTCGACCGGTTCCCCGACCACGTGGCCATCCAGGATGACCGGCTGACGCTGACCTATCGCGAGCTGGACGCCATGGCCAACCGGTTCGGCCACTGGGCCCAGAGCCGGCGGCTGAAGCGCGGCGACACCATCGCCCTGCTGATGCTGAACCGGGCGGAATATATCGCGGCCTGGCTCGGGTTCTCCAAGGTCGGGGTCGCGACGGCCCTGATCAACACCAATCTGACCGGCCACGCCCTGGCCCACTGCCTGTCGATCTCCAACGCCTCCCAGGTGGTCACCGACGTCGACTCCTGGCGCAAGGTCGAGGACGCCCGCCCCCTCGCCGGCCGTAACCTGATGCTGTGGGTCCTGGGACTCGCCGATGAGGACGAGGCCGACGAACGCCGCGGCCTCGACAAGCCGGTCCGCGGCGGATCGTCCGTACGTCCGGCCCGGTCCGTGCGCTCGGGCCTGACCAACCGCGACACCGCCCTGTACATCTACACCTCGGGCACCACGGGCCTGCCCAAGGCGGCAAAGGTCACCCACGCCCGCGCCCGCACCTATATGCGCGCCTTCGCCGGGGCGACGGCGGCGACGGACAGGGACGTCACTTTGAATGTCCTGCCGCTCTACCATTCCACAGGCGGCCTCGTGGGCATCGGCCCCGCCCTGCTGAACGGCGGCCGGCTGGTGCTGCGCAAGCGCTTCTCGGCGTCCAACTTCTGGCCGGACGCGAAGGCCTCGGGCGCGACCCTGTTCGTCTATATCGGCGAGCTGTGCCGCTATCTGGTCAACTGCCCGGAGAGCCCCGACGAGCGGGCGCACAAGCTGCGGCTCGCCTTCGGCAACGGCCTGCGGCCCGATGTCTGGAGCGACTTCCAGAAGCGCTTCGCCGTGCCGGAGATTCTTGAGTTCTACGGCTCGACCGAGGGCAACGTCTCGCTGTTCAATTTCGACGGCAAGCCGGGAGCCATCGGCCGCGCCCCGGGCTTCCTGAAGAAGCAGATCAATTTCAGGCTCGTGCGCTTCGACATCGACACCGAGGAGCCGGTGCGGGGGCCGGACGGCCTGTGCCAGCTGGCCAGGGCGGGCGAAGTCGGGGAGGCCATCGGCCGAATCGGGGACGACACCCGCCACGCCTTCTCCGGCTATGCCGACAAGGCCGCCTCGGACCGCAAGATCCTGCGCGACGTCTTCGTGCGCGGGGACCGCTGGTTCCGCACGGGCGACCTGATGAAGCAGGACTCGGAGGGCTACGTCTATTTCATCGACCGGATCGGCGACACCTACCGCTGGAAGGGCGAGAACGTCTCCACGGCGGAGGTCGAGCAGCGGCTGGCGGACGGGCCCGGCGTCAAGGAGGTCATCGCCTACGGCGTGCCGGTGCCGGGGCACGAGGGCAAGGCGGGCATGGTCGCCCTGGTGATCGACGGCCGCTTCAGCGCCCGCGCCTTCGCCGACTGGGTCGATCAGGAACTGCCGGTCTACGCCCGCCCGGCCTTCCTGCGCATCATCAAGTCCGCCGACACCACCGGCACCTTCAAGTATCGCAAGATGGACCTGGTCGCCGACGGCTTCGACCCCGACAAGGTCGACGGGCCGATCTATGTGCGCGGCGGCAAGAGCGGCTACACCAAGCTGAGCGAAGCGGCCCGGCAGGCGATCCTGAGCGGCGAGACCCGGCTGTAGGGCTCGCAACCGCCCCTTAATGATTAACGGCCATGGTCGGCGTCTCTCGCGCGCAGGACCGACCGCCCCTCCATGTTCCAGATTATCGGCATCGTGCTGCTGTTCGGCCTCGTGTTCGGCAGCTACATCATTTCAGGCGGCAAGTTCGAGGTGATCCTCCACGCCCTCCCTCACGAGATGATGGCGATCGGCGGCGCCGGCCTTGCGGCCTTCCTGATCTCCAACAGCACGACCACCATGAAGGCCACGCTTGGCGGCCTGGCCAGGGCCTTCGCCGGGCCCAAGTGGAAGAAGCAGGACTACAAGGACCTGCTGTCGCTGCTGTTCCAGCTGACCAAGACGATGAAGTCCAAGGGCGTCATCGCCCTCGAAAGCCACATCGAGAAGCCCGCCGAGAGCACCATCTTCCAGAAGTATCCCAAGGTGCTGAAGGACCATTTCGCCACCGACTTCATCTGCGACACCCTGCGCATGATGACCATGAACCTCGAGGATCCGCACCAGATCGAGGACGCCATGGAGAAGCAGCTGGAGAAGCACCACCACGAGGCGCTGAACGCGCCCCACGCCCTGACCGCCCTGGCCGACGCCCTGCCTGCCCTCGGCATCGTCGCCGCGGTGCTGGGCGTCATCAAGACCATGGGCTCGATCACCGAGCCGCCGGAAATCCTCGGCGGCATGATCGGCGGGGCGCTGGTCGGGACCTTCCTCGGCGTCTTCCTGGCCTATGGTCTGGTCGGTCCGATCGCTTCGCGGCTGAAGGCGATCGTCGACGAGGAGTCGGCCTTCTACAAGATCATCCAGTCGGTGCTGGTCGCCCACCTGCACGGCAACGCGGCGCAGATTTCAGTCGAGATCGGCCGTGGCGACATCCCCTCGTCGGCCCAGCCGTCCTTCCTCGAGATGGAAGAGTCGCTGCAGGGCGCGCCCGCCGACGCCTGACCGCCAGATCGCTCGCCGGCCCCACCGGATAACGGCGCCATCACGAGCTCTCACCAAGGATCACGGTCGCGGGAACAGGCGCCTGCGTGGCCGGTTACCGGCAGGACCGATCGTGGGAGCGGGCGGCTGTTTCGCCCGGACGATCGTTCGGAGGAACACGCATGAAGCTGATGATCATCACCGCCGCCGCCGTGGGAGCGCTGGCGCTGGCCGCCTGTACGCCCGCCGAGGACAAGACGGCCGAAGACGCCGCGGCCACCGGAACGGACGCCTCGACCACCGCGCCGGCGACGGATGGAGCGATGGCTCCGGATGGATCGACCGGGACGATGGGAACCCCGGACACGACCGGAACGACCAATCCCGACGGCACGACCACCCAACCCGGCCAGACGCCGCCGACCCTGCCGCCGGAGCCCAATGGCTCGACCTCGCCGGCCACTTCCTCGCCGCCGGCGATGTAGGCCACGAGCCCCGACGTATCCGGAAAGGGGACCGTTCGCGGTCCCCTTTTTGCTGTCGGATGACAGCAGTTCACGAATGCGTGAGAATTTCGCTTGCGTATCCGGTCACGAAGCCGTTATCTCGGACCTGCGAGGATTCATGACCTCGTATGACCCTTCTGAAGGAAGAAATCACATGCGCATCGTTGCTCTGATCGCCGCTTCGGCCGCCGCTCTGGCCCTGGCCGCCTGCCAACCCGCCGAGAAGACCGAAGAAGCTCCGGCCGCCGAAGCCACCGTCGAAGCCCCGGCTGCTGACGCTGCGATGGCCCCGGCCGCCGACGCGACCGCTCCGGCCGCCGACGCCGCCGCGACCCCGGCCGCCGAAGCTCCGGCCGCCGAGACCCCGGCTGCCCCGGCTCAGTAATATCTGAGACGTAGCGGACCTCCGGGTCCGTTCGGGAAAGGGTCGCCCTCGCGGGCGACCCTTTTTCGTTGCGCGGAAGGCGGGCCGCACAGCTTGCGCCAAATTCACTTGCGGCCCGACCGTGGCCGTCGGTATCTCAATGTTCGGGACGCTGTCGTCCGCTCGCACGAAGGATCTCCCCATGCGCATCGTCGCCCTGATCGCCGCCTCGGCCGCCGCCCTGACGCTGGCCGCCTGCAACAAGGCCGAAGAGAAGGCCCCGGAAGCCTCGACCGAAGCCGTCGAAGCCTCGGGCATCGCCGACGAGGCCGCCGTAACGGTGACCCAGGACCAGGCCGCCGCCGACGCCAAGGCCGCCGCCGACGCCGCCGCCGCTTCGGAGACGGCCCAGGCCGAGCCGGCCGCCGCGCCGCAGGCCGCGCCCGTCGAGGCTCACTGATCCGGTCCAGCGACCGGAACGCCGATCAGGGGCCGTCCGCATGGGCGGCCCCTTTTCGTTGCCCTGTTCCACGGCTACGGCCTCGGCCATGACCGACGACCGTTCACCCCGACTGCTCTGGACCGAGGAGGGCGCGCCGCGTTCGGGCCGGTTCGATGACGTCTATTTCTCGCGCGAGGACGGGCTGGCCGAGAGCCGCGCGGTCTTCCTCGCCGGTTGCGGCCTGCCGGAAGCCTGGCGCGGCCGGCGCCGGTTCACCGTGGGCGAGCTCGGCTTCGGCACCGGATTGAACATCGCCGCCCTGCTGGACCTGTGGCGGCGGGAGGGGCCGCCGGACGGGCGGCTGCACATCTTCTCCGTCGAGGGTTATCCACTCAGCCGTGACGAGGCGGCCCGCGCCCTCGGCGTCTGGCCGGAGATCGGGAATGCCGCCTGCGCCCTGCTCGAAGCCTGGCCGGCCCCGACGCCGGGCTTTCACCGTGTGGACCTGCCGGGCTTCAGAGCCACGCTGGATCTCGCGGTCGGTGAGGCCGCCTGGGCATTGTCGCAATGGTCGGGTCGCGCCGATGCGTGGTTCCTCGATGGCTTCGCGCCCTCGACCAACCCCGGCATGTGGTCGGAGGCCGTGCTGGACGGCGTCGCGGCCCGGTCCGCCCCGGGCGCGCGGGTCGGGACCTTCACAGTGGCCGGGTCGGTCCGGCGGGGCTTGGCGGAGCGGGGCTTCACCGTCGAGAAACGCCCCGGCCACGGTCGCAAGCGCGAGCGGCTGGAAGCGCGCCTGCCGGCTTCCGGTGCGGATGAACCGGCGCGGCCGGTCGCGGTCATCGGCGCCGGCATAGCGGGCGCCGCCGTGGCGCGCGCCTTCGCCGCCCTCGGTCTCGAATGCACGGTCGTCGAGGCGGAGGCGCGGGGAGCCGGCGCCTCCGGCTTTCCCTCATCCCTGGTCACGCCCCGGCTGGACGCGGGCGACGCCGCCATCGCGGCCCTGCACGCCCAGGCTCTCTCCCGCGCACGGGCCCTCTACGCGGCGGTTCCCGGCGCGATCCTGGCGGACGGCGTGCTGCAACTGGAACAGACGGCGCGCGACGCCGGCCGCTTCGCCAAGGTGGCCGCTCAGGACATCTGGCCGGAGGGGGCGATGACTCCGCTGCCCGCGTCGGCCTGCGCCGAACGACTGGATGAACCGGTGGACACGGGCGGCCTGTTCATGCGCGACGCCCTCGTCCTCCACGCCGCCCCGGTTCTCGAGGCTTGGCTGGCCCAAGCCCATCCCGTGACCGCGAGCGTGGCCGGCCTCGAACCCTGTGCAGCCGGCTGGCGGCTGCTCGATCAGGCCGGCGCGACGATCCTGGAGGCCGGCGTGGTGGTGATCGCGGCCGGTTGGGGCGCGGCGGCGCTACGGCCCGACCTGCCGCTGTCCGCCGTGCGCGGACAGGCGGACTGGGTGGAGGGGATCACCGGTCCCGCGACCGCGTGGGGCGGCTATGCGACGCCGACGCCAGACGGCCTGCTGTTCGGGGCCACCCACGAACGGGATGAAACGGCGGTCCGCTCGGACGCGGCCTGCACCGCCCGCAACCTGGAAACCCTCGCCGCCCGCCTGCCGCGCCTCGCGGAAAGGATCGCGAAGGCCGGCAACCTGGGCAGCCGTACGGCCATCCGCGCCACGACGCCGGACCGGCTGCCCCTTTCGGGGGAGGCGGCGCCGGGCCTGTTCGTGCTGACCGGCCTCGGCTCGCGCGGCTTCTGCGTCGCACCATTGCTGGCCGAGCATGTCGCGGCCCTCGCCGTGGGGACGCCGTCACCCCTGCCCGCGGCGCTCTCGGCCCGCGTGGAGCCGAAGCGATTCGTGAAGGCCGCCCCCCTTGCGCAACCTTCACCGGAGATGGACGGTTAACGCTGAGCCGGTCTTCACCATGGCCGGCCCGGAGATCGATCATGACCCGTCTGATTTCGTCCGCCGCCGCGGCCCTGGCCGTTCTGACCGCGTCCTGCGCCCCCGTCGACGGCATGGGCGGACCCGAAGACCGCGCCGACTCCCGGCTGGAGCGCCAGTGCTTCACGCCCCAGAACGTGCGGAACTTCCGCCAGGGCGGCCCCGGCAAGCTCTACGTTCGCGCCAACAGCAACGACGTCTTCGAGCTGAACACGGCCGGGGGCTGCACCGACCTCGACTTCGCCCAGCGGCTGGCGATCACGGCGGACGGACCCGGGCTCGCGGGCGGCCGCGTCTGCACCGGCGACTGGGCGCGGATCACCCTGCCGGGGTCGACGTCGCCGGTCAGCACCTGCCGCGCGCGGATCGATCGCGTCCTGACGGACGACGAGGTCGCGGCCCTGCCAAGCGCCCAGAGGCCCTGATCAGGCCTTCTGGGCGTAGCCGAGGCGCTGGTTCAGCTTCTCGATCAGGTCGATGGCGGTGTCGGCGATGACCGAGCCGGGCGGGTAGACGGCGGCGGCGCCCATGTCGATGAGCGTCTGGACGTCCGATGGCGGGATGACGCCGCCGACCACGATCATGATGTCCGGTCGGCCCAGCTTCTCCAGCTCGGCCTTCAGCTCGGGCACGAGGGTCAGGTGTCCGGCGGCCAGCGATGACGCCCCCACGGCATGGACGCCGCGCTCGACCGCCTCCTTCGCCGCCTCGGCCGGGGTCTGGAACAGCGAGCCGGCGGTCGCCTCGAAGCCGAGGTCTCCATAGGCGGTGGCGATGACCTTCTGGCCCCGGTCGTGGCCGTCCTGACCCAGCTTGGCGATCAGGATGCGCGGCGGCCCGCCGTCGTTCTCGACGAAGGCGGCGACCATGCCGCGGGCGCGGGCGATCTTCGGATCGTCGCCGGCCTCCTTCGCATAGACGCCGGAGACGGTCTTGACCGTGGCCACGTGGCGGCCGAAGGCGGCCTCCAGCGCATCGGAGATCTCACCGACGGTGGCGCAGGCCCGGGCCGCCTCGACCGACAGCTGCAGCAGGTTGGCGTTGCCGCGCGCACCGTTGGTCAACGCCTCCAGCGCAGCCTGCGTCTTCGCCTCGTCGCGTTCGGCGCGGAGGCGCTTCAGCTTGTCGAGCTGGGAGGCCAGGACGGCGGCGTTGTCGACCTTGAGCACCGGGATGTCGTCGACGTGGTCGGCAAGGTATTTGTTCACCCCCACCACCGTCTGCTGGCCGGTGTCGATGCGGGCCTGGGTCCTGGCCGCCGATTCCTCGATCCGCAGCTTGGGCACCCCGGCCTCGATGGCCTTGGCCATGCCGCCCAGGGCCTCGACCTCGGCCATGTGGGCGCGGGCCTTTTCGGCCAGTTCGTGGGTCAGGCGTTCGACGTAGAAGCTGCCGCCCCACGGGTCGATGACCTTGGTGAGGCCGGTCTCCATCTGCAGAAGCAGCTGGGTGTTGCGGGCGATACGGGCGGAGAAGTCGGTCGGCAGGGCGAGGGCCTCGTCGAGGCTGTTGGTGTGCAGGCTCTGGGTCTGGCCGCCCGCCGCCGCCATGGCCTCGACCATGGTTCGACTGACGTTGTTGAAGACGTCCTGCGCCGCCAGCGACCAGCCGGAGGTCTGGCAGTGGGCCCGAAGGGAGAGGGAGCGCGGGTCCTTCGCGCCGAATTTCGACACCGCCTCGGCCCACAGCAGACGGCCGGCGCGCAGCTTGGCCACCTCCATGAAATAGTTCATGCCGATGGCCCAGAAGAAGCTCAGGCGCGGGGCGAACCGGTCGATCGGCATGCCGGCCTCGACCCCGGCCTTCATATATTCGACGCCGTCGGCGAGGGTGTAGGCCAGCTCCAGATCGGCCGAGGCCCCGGCCTCCTGCATGTGGTAGCCGCTGATCGAGATGGAGTTGAATTTCGGCGCGTGCTCGGCCGTCCAGGCGAAGATGTCCGAGATGATCCGCATGCTCGGCGCCGGGGGGTAGATGTAGGTGTTGCGGACCATGAACTCCTTGAGGATGTCGTTCTGGATGGTCCCGGTCAGGGCGCTGTGGGCCACGCCCTGTTCTTCCGCCGCGACGATGTAGAGGGCCAGCACAGGCAGGACGGCGCCGTTCATGGTCATCGACACGCTCATCTGGTCGAGCGGGATGCCGTCGAACAGGGTGCGCATGTCGTAGATGGAATCGATCGCCACCCCGGCCATGCCGACGTCGCCCTTCACCCGCGGATGGTCGCTGTCGTAGCCGCGGTGGGTGGCGAGATCGAAGGCGATCGACAGCCCCTTCTGCCCCGCCGCGAGGTTGCGGCGGTAGAAGGCGTTGGAGGCCTCGGCCGTGGAGAAGCCGGCGTACTGGCGGATGGTCCACGGGTTCGACGCATACATCGTCGGATAGGGGCCGCGGTGATAGGGCGCGATCCCGGGCAGGCCGTGGATGAAGTCGAGACCGTCCAGCGCCGAGGCGCCGTAGGCGGGGGCGACCGTCAGCCCCTCCGGCGTCTTCCACGGCTCCCGGCCCGGTCCGACGCCGGTCGGCGTCAGGTCCAGGTCGACCTTGCTGAAGTCCGGGGCGCTCATTGGCCGGCCTCCTTCGCTTCGAAGGGCGCGGCGAGGCGGATCGGGGTCAGGGGCTCGCAGGCGTCGCCGCCGGTCTGGGGAGCGTCGGGGCGGTCCGGTTCGACGGGAGCCGGGCGGGGATCGGCGTCGACGAATTTGGTCACGCCGACCATCTGCACCGCGCCGTTCGCCAGCACGGCCTCCAGCGCCTGGCGGGCGCGGGCCACGCGCGGCTGGATGACATGGCCGCGCAGGGCCTCGACCACGCCGCCCTCGGCCTCGATCTTCCGGAACTCGGCCCATCCGGCCTCGGCCAGATCCCGGGTGCGCTGGTCGAGGAACCATGAGCCCGCCCCCGGATCGTCGACGCGGCCGAGGTGGGCCTCCTCCATCAGGACCAGCTGGGTGTTGCGCGCCTGCCGCCGGGCGAAGGCGTCGGGGCGGCCGCTCGCGCGCGAGAAGCCGTCCAGCACCACGGCGTCGGCGCCGCCGACCGCCCCGGCGAAGCCCGCCGCCGTCAGCCGCAGCAGATTGGGCCACGGGTCGCGCGCCGACAGCATCCGCCGCGAGGACCGCGCCTCGATGATCGCGGGCGTCTCCGCCCCGAAGGCGCGGCTGAGCGAACGCCAGATCAGGCGCAGGGCGCGGACCTTGGCGAGGCTGTCGAAATACTCCTGGTCGACGGCGAGGCCGAGAACCGTCCCGCGAAGCGCCTGCTCCGCCGTCATGCCGGCGTCGACGGCCGCCCTGACCAGGGCGACGGCGTTGGCGGCGGCGAAGGCCAGCTCCTGGCCGATGGAGCCGCCCGCCTCATGCACGACCCGGCCGGAGGCGAGGAAGAAGCTCGCCTCGGGATAGGCCCCGGCGTGCCGCGCGGCGGTGTTGGCGGCGAGGGTCAGATGCTCTTCGATCGACCGCGGCGCGGCGCCGGCCTCCGCGCAGGCCGAGACGGGGTCCATGTGGAACATCAGCCTGGCGCGGGGCGAGCCCTTGGCGGCGACGGCCAGTGCGTTGGCCGCCTCTGGCCCGGCCAGCCCCGCGTCGAGGGCGACCGCCGCCAGCTCCAGCGCCACGCCATCGAGCGCCGCCGTCAGGGGCGCCGAATCCTGCAGCACGGCGCCCTTCAGCACCACCGACGCAGCCCCGCCCTCGAGATCGGCCAGCACCGCCGCATTGACCGTCGACGGATCGTCGCCCTCGACGAGGGTGCGCAGGTCCCAGGGCCGGCCCTCGGCCTCGGTGGGCCGCGGCGCGAACAGGGGCTCGACCCCCGTGGCGGCGGCGTAGAGCGGCCGAACCAGAAGTTGGTCGGCGTCGAGATGCAGCAGGCTTTCGAGGGGCCGGTCTTTCAGCGCCTTTTCGGCGAGCGCCTTCCAGTCGGCGGGGGACGGGGTCGGAAAAGTCATGCGCCTCCATTGCCCGGACGGGCGGGCCGGGTCCAGACAGGGACCGGCCGCCGGCCCCAAAAACGATGCACGAATGCGCCACCATCACGGTTGCGGTTGAGCCCGCCCTGCCTACATCCGTCCGGACCGCAGCAGGAGCTTCTCCATGACCGACCTCTCCGCCTTCCCGATCACCGGGCGCTGGCCGGCGCGGCATCCGGACCGGCTGCAGCTGTATTCGCTGAACACGCCGAACGGGGTGAAGGTCTCGATCATGCTGGAGGAGACCGGCCTGCCCTATGAGCCGCACTTCGTCGACATCGGCAAGAACGAGACCTGGGAGCCGGAATTCCTGTCGCTGAACCCGAACGGCAAGATACCCGCCATCATCGATCCGGAGGGGCCGGACGGAAAGCCGCTGGCCCTGTTCGAGTCCGGCGCCATCCTGTTCTATCTGGCCGAGAAGACCGGCCAGTTCCTGCCCGCCGATCCGGCGAGGCGCTATGAGACCCTGCAGTGGGTCATGTTCCAGATGGGCGGCATGGGGCCGATCTTCGGACAGGTCGGCTATTTCCACAAATTCGCCGGCAAGGCCATCGAGGACAAGCGGCCGCTGGAGCGCTACGCGACGGAATCCAGTCGGGTTCTCGGCGTACTCGACGGCCGGCTGGAGGGCCGTGACTGGGTGATGGACGACTACTCCATCGCCGACATCTCGATGCTGGGATGGGTGCGCAACCTGATCGGCTTCTACGAGGCGCGGGAGCTGGTCGGGTTCGACAGGCTGAAGAACGTCCCGGCCTGGCTGGAACGCGGCCTCGCCCGTCCGGCGGTGCAGCGCGGGCTGGAGATTCCGGCCCGGCCCGACCGTCAGTAGCCGATGACGGTGGGCAGGGCCTGCCAGACAATGGCCAGCGTCGCTACGCCCGCCCCGAGCACGGCAAGCTGATCGCCGAAACGGGCCGACGGATCGCGCCTCCGACGGAGACTGCGCGCCGCAGACCCGGCGAGGACCAGCGCCGCCAGAACGCAGGCGGCGCTGAACGCCAGCCCCGCCATCCGCCACGGCGGATCGTCGGCGCGGCTGACCACATCGGCGAGGCTGGCGATGCCGTAGACGCCCATGAAGTGCAGGGCCCAGACGATCAGCCCGCCCAGCATCCAGACCCAGCGCAGCATGGCTCAGCCCCCGGGGAACAACCGGGTCAGCAGGGTGGCGAACACCCCCTGCCCGGCCGAGAAGACGATGAACAGGGCGATCAGGTCATAGGTCGCAGGCCGGTCGGCGCGCGCGTGCCCGGCCAGCCAGCGCAGCAGCGCGTAAGGGCCCATCAGGGCGACCACGGCGGCGAACAGTCCCTGCCAGGACAGAAAGGCGTAGACGGTCGCCCCCTGCGCATTGGCCTCGGGGCGCAGGCCGGTGGCCCGCCAGGCGTCGAGATCAATCCACCAGGCGCCGACGACGAGGCCCGCCGCGGCGACCATCATCACGGCTGCGAGGACGGCCGCGCGCGGGCGGGCCAGCCTCAGCGACCGGCACGCCAGCCACGCCAGCAGGGCGGCCGCGGCGTTCCCCGCCACCGCCCAGGCCATCGACAATATCCCGGGCGGCGGGGCCCAGTCAGCCGGATTCCGGCTCCACAGGAAGACGTAGCTGAAGCCCGTCAGCAGCAGGACCATGCCCGCCACCACCAGGGTGACGATCATGGCCCACCAGCCGTGGCTGGACGGTCCGGCGGCGTAGGTCGGCACGGTGACGCCGGCGCCGATATCCACCGCGACTTGCTCGAGCGGCCGGTCGAGGAACCAGCACCATTGCAGGATGCAATAGACGCCCAGCACGCCGCTGATCGCCGCCGGCCAGTAGGCCTTGACCGTCAGCAGCAGGAAGAAGGCCGCCGTGAACACCGCCGCCCAGACGTGCCAGGCCGAGGGCCGCGGCATGCGCTGCAGATACTGCGGCTCGGCGTTGAGGGTCGAGGTGACGATGGTCTCGCGCTCGCCGGTCGCGGTGTTGGGCAGGAAGTAGCGGCCGGCCTCCACGTCGCGCGCCAGCCCCTTCTGGTCCCACAGCGGGTACAGGCTCTTCACCACGGGAATCGAGCGTACGGAGTAGAGACCGGTGGGCAGCCACTCCAGCCCGGGGCCGTCGAAGACATTGCCGGCGTCGCGCCCGCCGAACGGGCGGAAGTTGCGGATCATGTCGATGATCCAGATCAGCACCGCCGCCGCGAACAGGAAGGACCCGAGGGTCGAGATGAGGTTGGGCCACTCCCAGCCGCGATCCGGCAGGTAGGTGTAGACCCTGCGCGGCATGCCCATCAGCCCGGTCAGGTGCATGGGCAGGAAGGTCAGATGCATGCCGGCGAACATCAGCCAGAACACCCATTTGCCGAGCCGCTCGGACAGCGGCCGGCTCGAGGTCATCGGCAGCCAGTAGTAGATGGCCGCGAACATCGGGAAGACCATGCCGCCGATCAGCACATAGTGCAGGTGGGCGACGATGAAGTAGCTGTCGTGGGCCTGCCAGTCGAACGGGACCATGGCCACCATCACCCCGGTCAGGCCGCCCATGACGAAGATCACCAGCCCGCCGACGACGAACAGGCCGGGCGTGCTGAACCGCATCCGGCCGGCCGCGATGGTGGCGATCCAGGCGAAGACCTGCACGCCCGCCGGCAACGACACCGCCATCGAGGCCGCCGAGAAGAAGCTGGTCGAGATGGTCGGCATGCCGGTGGTGAACATGTGGTGGGCCCACACGCCGAAGCTGATGAACCCCGTCGCCAGCATGGCCAGCACTACGAGCCGATAGCCGACCAGCGGCGTCCTCGCCATGGCCGGGATGATGGTCGACATGGCGCCCGCCGCCGGCAGGAAGATGATGTAGACCTCGGGGTGGCCGAAGAACCAGAACAGATGTTGCCACAGCAGCGGATCGCCACCCTTGAGCGGATCGAAGAACGGCCAGCCCAGCGCCCGCTCCAGTTCCAGCAGCAGCGTCGAGAGGATGATCGACGGGAAGGCGATGATGATCATCCCGGCGAAGATCAGCATGGCCCAGGCGAAGATCGGCAGCTTGTCCAGGGTCATGCCGGGGGCGCGGGTGCGCAGCACGCCGACGATGATCTCGATGGCCCCGGCGATCGCCGAAATCTCTATGAAGCCGATGCCGAGCAGCCAGAAGTCGGCGTTGATCCCCGGCGACCACGCCGTCGACGTCAGCGGCGGGTACATGAACCAGCCGCCGTTCGGCGCGAGACCGAAGAACAGGGAGGCGAAGAAGGCCAGGCCCCCGATCAGATAGGCCCAGAAGGCGTAGGCGCTGAGCCTCGGGAACGGCAGGTCGCGCGCCCCCAGCATCTGCGGCAGCAGCAGCACCCCCAAGGCCTCGACGGCCGGCACGGCGAACAGGAACATCATCGTCGTGCCGTGGACGGTGAAGAACTGGTTGTAGGTCTCCTGTGGAAGGAATCCGCTCATCGGCACGGCCAGCTGGGTGCGCATCAGCACGGCCAGGACGCCCGCGAGCACGAAGAACAGCATGGCCGCGCCGACGTAGTAGACGCCGACGAAATTGTTGTTGATGGCGGTGATCCACTGCCAGCCCTTCGGACCGCACCAGACCTCCTCAAGCGCCTCCAGCTCCCCCTCCGGCCGCTCGCCGGCGGTCGGGAACCGGTCGTAGAGCGCCGGGTCGAAGCCGGTCTCGCTCTTCACTTCAGGCTCTCGAGCCAGGCCGAGACGTCGCGCAGCTCCTGGCCGGTCAGCACCGGATAGGCCGGCATGCGGTTGCCCGGCTTGATCGCCTGGCTGTCGGAAATCCAGCCGGCGATGGTTCCCTGGTTGTTGGGCAGGATGCCTGCCCCCAGGGTGCGGCGCGAACCGACATGGCTGAGGTCCGGCCCGGCCAGGCCGTTGAAGGCGGTCCCCGAGACGGCATGGCAGGCCCCGCAGCCGGCGCGGTCGAACACCGCCATGCCCGGATGGGTCGAGGTGGCGGCGGCGGCAGGGGCCGCCCGCCGCGCCCGCCACCCCTCGAACTCCGACGGCTCATGCGCCACGACGACAAGCCCCATCAGGGCGTGCGGACCGCCGCAGTATTCGGCGCACTGGCCGCCATAGGCGCCGGGGGCGTCGGCCTGCACCCGCATCAGGTTGCGGCGGCCGGGGATCATGTCGACCTTGCCGCCCAGCCGGGGGATCCAGAGGCTGTGGATCACGTCGGCCGAGTCGAGTTCCAGCACCACCGGCCGGCCCGCCGGGATGTGGATCTCGTTGGCGTCCTGCAGCACCTCGCGTCCGGCGGCGTCCAGGTAGGCGACCCGCCACCACCACATCTCGCCGGTGACCCGCACCCGCATCTCGCCGGCCGCCGGCTCCTGCGTCAGGTGAGAGGTCAGGCCAAGGCCGTAGACGAGCAGGGCGCTGAGAACGACCACCGGAAACGCCAGTCCGCCGATCCACACCAGCCGCTCGCCGCCAAGACTGGTCCGCCAGCGGCGGGGCCCGAACAGCGCCAGTCCCAGCGCCACCAGCACCACCAGCAGCACCACGGCGCCCATGGCGAACAGCACCCAGGCCAGCACCTCAAGCGGCCCCGCGAAGGGTCCGGCCGGGTCCAGCGCCGGCGGCGGCCAACCCGCGGTCCCCTCCACCGTACGGTCAGCGGTCATCGAGCGTATAGAGCCAGGCCGCGACGTCGCGCGCTTCGGCCTCGCTGATCGGCATGGGCGGCATGCCGGTCTCCGGCGACAGCGCCGGGGCGTCGACCAGCCAGGCCGTCAGGACATCCGGCTGGTTCGGAAACCGGCCGGCGATCATCGGACTGGCCCCGAAGCCCTTGAGCGAAGGCCCCGCCCGCCCTTCGGGCCATTCGACCCCGGGGATGGCGTGGCAGGCCGCGCAGCCGACCCGCTCGACCACCTCCAGGCCGCGGGCGGGGTCCGCCCCCGCGACAGGGCGCGGCGGCGGGCTCTGATCCCCACAGGCGGACAGAAAGGCGGCCGCCAGCGGCGCCCATCGCAGCATCGTCGTCATGGCGCTTGAACCGGTCAGCCATCCTGCCCCTTTCGGGGATCAAACCCGTGCTCAGCGTCACGGTTCCTGCCGGAACCGCAAAGGTCGGCTGGTGTTGGTCCGGCGTGCGCCCGCTTCCCGCCCTCCTCGTGCTCGCGACCGCCCTCGCGGCCTGCTCGAAGGTCGACGAGCGGTCGGTCGAGGCCTTCACGGCCGACGGCCGGATCATCGCGATGAGCGGCGGCGAGGGCGGACCGGCCAACGCCTGTTTCAGCTGCCATGGCCTCGACGGCGCCGGAGACGGGGTCAGCACGCCGCGCCTGGCGGGGATGGACGCAGGCTATCTGCAGAAGCAGCTCGGGGACTATGCCGACGGAACCCGGGCCGACGAGGTCATGGGGCCGATCGCCCGATGGCTGGACGACGGCGACCGGCGCGCGGTGGCGGCCTGGTACGCCGCCCTGCCGGCGCCGCCGGCGAAGGGCCCGCCGCTCGCGCCGCCGGGCATCTATGGGACCGGCGCACCCGGTCGAGGCGTGACCGCCTGCGTCGCCTGCCACGGTCCTGACGGGCGGGGTCGCGGCGCCGGCGGCCCCGCCATCGCCGGCCAGCCCGCCGCCTACACCCTCGACCAACTGCGCCGCTGGAAGCGGGCCGGGCGGCGCAACGATCCGCGCGGAGTCATGGCCGATGCGGTCGCGGGACTGACCGACGCCGAGATGCGGGCCATAGCCGCCTGGCTCGAGCGCGCACCCACTGCTCCGCCGCCAGCCAGCGACGCTGCCAGCGCGTCCGCCGCCGCGGCAGCTGCGGCACGACCGGCAGCATACCGTGGAATACGTCGTCCCGATCGATGAAATGGTGCTTCAGCGCCGCCCCGACGTGGATCGGGATCAGGGCGAGCAGGGTCGCCACGAGGCCCCAGTGCATCCATTCGGCGAGCGCCTCGACCTGCCAGCGCTGAACGAGACCCAGGTCGCCGAAAGGCATCAGCGGCCACGGTATGAAGCCGACCAGCGACAGCTGCTGCTCCCGCGCCGTCGCCGAGATCATCGCCCAGCCGGTCAGCGGCAGGCCGAAGAGGCAGGTGTAGAAGACATAGTGGGTCACGTGCGCCGCCATGCTTTCCCAGCCGGGCTTGTCGGCGTCGTTGATCGGTCCGGGCGCCAGGGTGCGCCACAGGCCCCGGCCCATGGCCAGCACCAGCATCAACACGCCGATGAGGTAGTGGAGGTCGTGCGCCGCCACCTTGTCGCCGCCCACCGGCAGCCGCCCCATCCACCAACCCCAGATCAGCTGGAAGATCACCAGCACGGCCATGGTCCAGTGGAAGACGATGGCCACGGGCGAGTAGCGGCCCTCGTCGTGGTGGCCCGCGGCCCATTCGAGGACGCTGACGATCAGCCGGTCGATCATGCGGGGCTCGGGCGGGCGTCGGGACCGATCCAGCGTCCGAGCACCAGCAGGGCGGCGGCCAGATAGACCGCCGCCGCCGGGGCCCACATGATCAGCCCGGCGGCCTGCTGGTCCTCGAGCGGGCTCAACCCCCAGGCGGCCGTAGTCAGGTAATGCGGGGCGTATACGGGCTGGCCGGTGAAGGTCAGCAAGGCGCCCAGCAGACCCATGGCCACCATGGCCAGCAGCAGGGCGGCGACCGCGCCGGGGGCCGAAGCCCTCCGGACGCCGGCCCAGAACCACACGGCGGTCCCGAGCAGGCTGAGCTGCATCGACCAGTAGGCCGCGCCGTTCGACAGGGCCCAGCCGTAGGCCGCCGGCGCGTGCCAGGCCCAGAACACCGCCGCCTGGGCGAAGGTCGCCAGCGCCAGCGGTCCGGTCCGCAGACGGGGCAGGGTCGCGGCTAGCAGGGGCGCCGCCGCCGCCACCAGCAGGACGTGATGCACGGTCCGCGCTGTGAACAGGGCCGAGCTGAGCGCGCACAGTGGCGACACGAAGATCACCGCCAGCACACCGGCCGCGGCGACGCCGGCCGCCCGCTCTCCGCCCGACCGCCGCCACAGGACGAGCGCGACGCCCACGGCCAGCGCGGCGCCCAGCACGGGGTCGAGGTTCCAGCGGGCCAGCCACTCGGCCGGCCCCGGACCGGGGCCGCAGTACGGCGCCCAGATCGCCGGGGCGCCGGGGCTCATCGCTCCGGCAGGGCGTAGGCGATCACATAGTCTCCAGCGGGCGTTTCCATGAAGTGGTGCCCGCCCGCCACGATGACCAGATACTGCCGCCCGTCCTGCTCATAGACCATCGGCGCGGCCTGGCCGCCGGCCGGCAGGACGTCGGACCACACCGTCTCGCCGGTCTCGATGTCGATGGCCCGGATCAGGTCGTCGGTGGCGGCGGCGATGAAGATCAGGCCGCCGGCGGTGACCACCGAGCCGCCGTTGTTGGGCGTGCCGATGTCGAGCGGCAGCATCGACGGAATGCCGAACGGGCCGTTCTTCCGCGCCGTGCCCAGCGGCCGGTCCCAGACGGTGCGGCCGGTGCGGATGTCGATGGCGCGGATGCCGCCGTAGGGGGGCTGCTTGCACAGCATGCCGGTCGACTTCATCCGCCAGCCGGCGTTGACGTCGATGGCGTAGGGTACGCCCCATTGAGGATCGCCGGCGCCCTCGGCCCCCTCCGGAGCGCCGCCGCGCGACTCCGGCGTCTGCTTCGTCAGCCGCGGGTCGCCGCGCGGGAACCAGCCCTTCTCGTTGGCCTCCTCGCGCGGCACCAGCCGGTTGTAGTTGGGCATGTCGTTGTAGTTGGCGATGATCCAGCCGCGCCGCGGATCGACCGCCACCCCGCCCCAGTCGGAGCCGCCGTTGTAGCCCGGATACTGGATCCAGCGGCGGTCGCTGGTCGGCGGCGTGTAGAAGCCGTCGTATGCCGCCTGGCGGAAGCCTATGCGACACGCCAGCTGGTCGATCGGGGACATGCCCCACATGTCGCGCTCGGTGAGGTCGGCGTCCGGGCGAAGCGTGTGGAACAGGGAATGCGGCTGCGTCGCCGCGCGCTCGCGGGGTTCGACCCCGCCCTGGGGCACGCGCCGCTCCTCCACCGGAGTCAGCGGACGGCCGGTGCGCCGGTCGAGGATGTAGAGGTCGCCCTGCTTGCTGGGCAGGACCAGGGCCGGGACAACCCCGCCGCCGGCCGGATAGTCCATCAGCGTCGCCTGCGAGCCGAGGTCGTAGTCCCAGACGTCCTTGTGCACCGTCTGGAACGACCAGACCGGGCGGCCCGTGGTCACGTCCAGCGCAACCAGCGAGGTGGCGTAGCGGTTCTCGGCCTCGGAGCGATCGGCGCTGTAGTAGTCGGCCGCCGAGTTGCCCATCGGCAGATAGACCAGCCCCAGCTGCTCGTCCCCCGAGGCCGTGGTCCACATATTCGGCGTGCCGCGCGTGTAGGCGTCCCCTTCCCCTGGCCGGCCGGTCAGGTCAGGCCGAGCCATGTCCCAGGCCCAGCGCAGTTCGCCGGTGACGGCGTCGTAGCCCTGGATTACGCCCGAGGGGGCCTCGTTGTACTGGCCGTCCAGCACCTGGTGGCCCGTGACCACCACGCCGCGCACGATGGTCGGGGCCGAGGTGATCGAGACCATGCCGGGTATGACCGGGCCCATGCCGACCTTGATGTCGACAGCGCCGCCGACCCCGAAATCGGCGCAGGGCCGGCCGGTGCGGGCGTCGACCGCGATCAGCCGGCCGTCGAGCGTGCCCGCGATGATCCGGGTGGCGCAGGCGGCCGGGGGGGCCACGGGGATCGGCGCCGGTCGAGGTTGTGCGGCCGCGGCGGCGGCGCCGGGGACCGCCGACGGAGCGGCTGACTGCACAGCGGCGGCGCTCGTGTCGTAATAGGCCACGCCCCGGCAGGCGGCGGTGTAGGGAATCCACTCCTCGGACACCCCCGGATCGTAGCGCCAGCGCTCGCGGCCGGTGCGGGCGTCGAGCGCGATCAGCTTGCTCATGGCCGTGCACAGGTAGACGGTGTCGCCGATCTTCAGCGGCGTGGTTTCAGCACCCCATTTCTTCTCGGGGATGTCGCCCGTGCGGAAGGTCCACGCCCGCTGCAACCGGCCGACATTGTCCCGGTTGATCTGGGTGAGCGGTGAAAAGCGACGGGCGCTGTAGGTCCCGCCCCAGGCGGGCCAGTCGGCCCCCACGTCCCGCAGGGACGGCTCCGACATGGCCGCGACGGCGATGGTCTGCATGGCGGCCGGCCGCATCGGCCGGTTGGCCTGCGCCACCACCACGCCGGCGACCACGGCGCCGAGCACGAAGACCGCGGCCCCGGCCAGGGCCATACGCCCCCCGCGCCGGCCGCCCACCACCGCCAGGCTGGCGATCACAAGGGCCAGCAACACGGCCGGCGCGACCACGCGCGGCACCAGGGCCCAGCCGTTCAGCCCGACCTCCCAGAGCGCCCACAGGACGGTGAGGACGAAGACCCCGACGTAGATCCACGCCCCGAGGACGTTCAGCCGCCACAGCATGGCGCCCGAGGCGATCAGGCCGAGCCCGGCCAGCAGGTAGTAGAACGAGCCGCCCAGCGAGATCAGCCAGCCGCCCCCGATCGCCAGCACCAATCCGATCAGGATCAGCAGCACCGCCAGAATACGCACCAGCAGGCCGCCAAAGCCCGCACCCCTCTCGATTCTGGTCATGTCGCGGCCTGCCTTTCAGCTTCGCTGCAAGGGCAAACCGGCGGGATGCGACGGAGTTCCGACTCCGCGACAGGCGACTGCGCGGCTCAGCCCCGCCTCTCGCTCTCGGCGTTGGTCCGGGCGTCGTCTCCCGAGCCGGAACCGGGTCCTCCCGCCGACGGCGGGCGATTCCGCTTCTGGTCAGGCCCGGCCCCGGCCTCGCCGACCCTCTGCTGCCCCAGCCCCTGGTTCTCGTGAACTGCCCGGCCCTTGTCCGTTGGGTTTCGCGTGGCCATCAGCGCCGCCCTCCCAGTTCGCGTTGCACGTCGCGGAAGCTTGTCCCGACCCGCGCCACCGCCAGCCGAACCGCCTCGGGAGTCACGGCGAAGGTCTCGGCGAGACGCAGGACGTCGGCCTCGCCCAGGGCGTCCGGGGGGAGACCGGATCCGAGCACCGGCGACCAGTCGAGCCCCGGCGGAGTCCCTGTTTCCGAAATCGCGCTCATCTCGTCCTCCACACGGCCACGCGCCGGAAACGCGGTCCGCCCGCAGAAGGCTCCTGTGTCGGAAAGCCGACGTCCTCCGGGCGTACAGAAAGGGAACTCCGCACCACCCCTCGCCGTTGGCGAATGATGGACAGGGCCGACAAGAATCCTCCGTCGAAAGGCTCCGGCCTGGTGGTCGGCGGCCTGGGCGGGCCCGAGGAGGAACTGCTCGAGTCCGGGCAGGAAGAGGTCTTCTCGCGGACCGAGGTCGAGAGCGGCCGGATCGAGCACCATGTCGAGGCCGGCGGCTCAACCGGCGGCGACGGGGGCCGGAACCGCAAGCGCCGCGCCTGAGCCGCGGCGCGGATATTTTGCGGCGCCGCTTCGAACTTCCGGGCCCCGCACCGGTTGGTCTGCCGAAACCGGAACGGGAGCCAAGCCATGCACGCCCAACAGATGATCGCCGCCCACCCCCATGTCCGGGGGGAGGTCAACACCGCCCTCGCCCGCTGCGTCGAGGCCTGTTTCGACTGCGCCCAGGTCTGCGCCTCATGCGCCGACGCCTGCCTGGGCGAGGAGACGGTCGCCGAGCTGGTCCAGTGCATCAGGCTGAACATGGACTGCGCCGACGTCTGCCTGACCAGCGGCCTGATCGCCACCCGCCGCTCCGGCGGCGACGTGCCCGTGATCGCCGCCCAGCTGCGGGCCTGCGAATTGGCCTGCGCCCGATGCGCCGAGGAATGCGAACGGCACGCGGAAATGCACGAGCACTGCCGCATCTGCGCCGAAGCCTGCCGGGACTGCGAGCGCGCCTGCCGCGAGGCGGTGTCCAGCCTGCCGGGCGCCGACACGTCGCGCCACTGACCCTGTTTCAACACCGATCGGAGATCTGAAATGGCACAGAAGGAAGGACCCGGGGCCGGCGAGGAGAACGACGGCCTGCACCGCCCGCTCACGCTGTCAGAGGAGCTGTCGGAGGTCGTCGGCGACGGGCCGATGGGCCGCGCCGACGTCGTCAGCGGCCTGTGGGACTACATCAGGAAGAACGACCTGCAGGACGGGCAGGATATCAAGGCCGACGACAAGCTGAAGGCCGTCTTCCACAAGGATCGGGTGTCGATGTTCGAGATGAACGAGATCCTGTCTGACCACCTGCGCGAGGCGCGCTGAGCCATGGCGCAGGCAGGCTTCAACGAGACCGGCAAGACCGGCCATCACGAGCGCAACAAGATCGAGGGCGAGGGCGCCGTCAACGCTTCAGGGGCCGAGACCACCAGCACCGGCGGCGAGGGCGTGACCGACGACTTCGATCCGGACGCGCCGGCTCCCGCTGACCCCGGCGGCCGCACCGATCCATCCCTGCGCGGAGCGGTGGCGCGGCCAGGCACGCATGATCCTGAGGATTCGAGCTTCGCGCCCGGCGGCGACAAGACGTCCAACCCTGACGTCGACGCCGCCGCCATGCTGCGCCAGACGACCGGTTCCGACGAAACCGGCCGGCACTGAGGCCGCGGTGGCGAGGCCCCGCCGCATCGGCGTCCTGACCTTCCACCGCTGCATCAACTACGGCTCCTATTGGCAGGCGCGCTGCCTGGCCGAGGGGTTGCGCCGGCGCGGCGTCGAGACGGTGCTGCTCGATCACCGCTCGGCCCGGGTGAACCGGGCCGAGTGGCGCTGCGCCCTCCAGCCAATGCTGCCCGCGCCGACGCCACGCGCGGACTTCCCCCTCTATGCGGCGAAAGCGCGGAAATTTTTCGACGCCTTCGAATCCCTGCCCCTGACCGAGCCCTTCAGCCTCGAGGCGCCGCAGCTGCGTGAGGCGTTCGACGCCGTGGTGGTAGGCAGCGACGAGGTGTGGAATTTCCGCCATCCTTGGTACGCCAGCCGGCCGCTGTTCTTCGGCGATGGCCTCCAGACCGGCCGCCTCGTCGCCTATGCCGCCAGCTTCGGCAATCACGATGCGGACGACGGGGTCGATCCCTGCTGGGCCGAGCGGCTGGGCGGCTTCTCGGCCATTGCGGTGCGTGACGACAACTCGCGCCGGCTGATCCGGTCCAGCCTGGGAACCGAGCCGGAGATCGTGCTCGACCCCTGCCTGCAGTTCCATGACCTGCCGCGGCGGCCCGCCGAGGAGCCGTGGCCGGACCGGGCCGTCGTCTACGGCCACTCCTTCGCCGGATGGTTCAAGGCGGCGGTCCGCCGCTGGGCGGACGCGCATGGCGTGCGGCTGGTCAGCGTCGGCTACCGCAACGACTGGGCCGACGAGCAGTGGATCGCCGCCGGGCCCGAGGAGTTCGCCCGGGCCATGGCCTCGGCCCGGGCCGTGATCACCAACTTCTTCCACGGCTGCGTCTTCGCCCTGGTCAACGCCCGTCCGTTCGTCACCGCCCTGACCGACTATCGCGTCAACAAGATCCGGGACCTGACCAGTCGGGTCGGGGCGGGGCGGCGCCTGATGAGCGCGGACTCGACGCCCGCGGATTATGCGGCGGCTCTGGACGAGGCGGTCGAACCCGAGATCGCATCCCGGCTGGACGGATTGCGGCGGCGGTCGGAGGCCTGGCTTGACCTTGCGCTCGCCTGAGACGCCGCCGCCCCGGCCAGGCCCCTACAGCCCGGATGACGTCGTGCGCTCCGGACTGTGCATCGGCTGCGGCGCCTGTGTCGGCGCGGACCGCTCCGGCCGCTCGGTCATGGCCATGGACGCGGACGGACATCTGAAGCCTGACGGTCCGGCGGCGTGGCGCAAAGCCCGCTCGCCGGAGTTCTCGGCCCTGTGCCCCTTCTCCCCGGCGGCGGCCGACGAGGACGACATCGCTCTTGAGCGCTACCCGGCCGCGCCAATGGACGATCCCCGCATCGGGCGCTTCGTCTCGGCCTGGGTTGGTCACGCTGAGGAAGGTGAATTCCGCACCTCGGGCAGTTCGGGCGGAATGGCGAACTGGACAGCGGCGGAGCTGCTGCGCACCGGCCGGGTCGACGCCGTGGCCCATGTCGGCGGCCTGCCCCGTGACGGCGCCGACGATCCGCTGTTCGGCTACCGCATCTCGCGGTCGCTCGACGAGCTCACCGCCGCCGCCAAGTCGCGCTACCACCCGGTGGAGCTGTCCGGCGTGATCGCGACCATCCGCGCCACGCCGGGCCGTTACGCCGTGCTCGGCGTGCCCTGCTTCATCAAGGCGGTGAATCTGCTGCGCGCGCGCGACCCGATCCTCCGTGAGCGGATCGTCTTCACGCTTGGACTGTTCTGCGGCCACATGAAGAGTCTGCGTATGGCCGAGAGCTTCGCCTGGCAGACCGGCGTGCAGATGGAAGACGTGGCGGGGATGGACTACCGGCTCAAGGACCCCTTCCGGCCCGCCAATATCTACACGGCGCAATTCCTGCTCAGGGACGGCGGGGAGCGCCGCCGCGACTGGTGGAATTTCGCGGACGGCGACTGGGGCGCCGGCTTCTTCCAGAACCCCGCCTGCGACTGGTGCGACGATGTGGTGGCCGAGACGGCCGACATCTCGTTCGGCGACGCATGGGTCGAGCCGTATGCTTCGGACGGGCGGGGCACGAACGTCGTGGTCATCCGCGCGGCCGCCCTCGACCGGATGATCCGGGACGCGGTCGGAGCGGGGCGGCTGCGGCTCGGTCCCGTCGATGCCGACTTCATTCATCAGACGCAGGCCGCGGGCTTCCGCCATCGACGCGAGGGGCTGGCGTGGCGACTCGCCCGGCGGCGTTTCGGACACCTGCGCCCCCGCAAACGGGTGGCGCCACGCCGGACAGGCCTCCCGCCGCGCCGCCGCGCCGTCTACTGGATGCGCCGCCAGATCAGCCGTTGGAGCCGCCCCGTGTTCCGCCTCGCGCGCCGGGCACGTCGGCCCGGCCTCTATCTGCGCTGGGCGCGGACCGTGCTCGCCCTGTACCAGGCGCTGGCGTGGTCGCGCGGACGCCTGGGGACGTGGCTCGACCGGCTGGAGGCGGTCTCATGCCGCGGCGCGGGCCGAGCGCGCGGCGCCTAGAGTCCGCTCCTCGCCCACGTCCCTGGCAGCGGCCGCGGGGCGGCCGATCGAGACATAGTCGAGACCCGCCCGCGTCACCTCGTCCGGATCGAACAGGTTGCGCAGGTCGATCAGCAGCGGCGTCTCGGCCACCTTCGCCAGGCGCTTCAGGTCGAGGCTGCGGAAGGCGCCCCACTCCGTCAGGATGACCACCGCCGAAGCGCCCCGGGCCGCGTCATAGGCGTCGCGGCAGAAGCGCACGCCAGGCAGGAGGCCCCGCGCGGCCTCCATGCCCTTGGGGTCGAAGGTCCGCACGTGGGCGCCGCGGCGCTGCAGTTCGGGGATCAGTTCGAGAGAGGCCGCCTCACGCATGTCGTCGGTGCCGGCCTTGAAGGTGAGGCCCAGCACGGCGACCGTCCGGCCTTTCAGGTCGCCCGCCACGGCAGCCACCCGCGCCGCCAGCAGCCGCTTGCGTTCGCGATTGGCCTCGGATGCCGCGGTCACCACGCGCAGAGGCACGGCGGCGGCGCGGCCCGTGCTGAGCAGGGCGTCGGTGTCCTTGGGGAAGCACGATCCGCCGAAGCCCGGGCCCGGATCGAGGAAGCGCGCCCCGATGCGGGCGTCCAGGCCCATGCCCTCGGCCACGCGCACGGCGTCGGCGCCGAGCTCCTCGCACAGGTCGGCGATCTCGTTGATGTAGCTGATCTTGACCGCGAGGAAAGCGTTGGCGGCGTATTTGATCAGCTCGGACGTGCGCCGGTCGGTCAGCACCAGCGGCGCGCCAGCGTCCGTCAGCGGCGCATAGATCGCCCGCATCAGCTCGCGGGCGCGAAGGTCGTCGGTTCCGACCACGATCCGGTCCGGCTTCATGAAGTCGCCGATCGCGGATCCCTCTCGCAGGAACTCCGGATTCGACACCACGGCGAGGTCGGCGTCCGGCCGCAGGTCGGCCAGCAAGGCCTCGATCTGGTCCCCGGTCCCGACCGGCACCGTCGATTTGGTGATCACGGCGGTGAAGCCGGCGAGGTGCGGCGCGAGATCGGCCGCCGCCGCGCGAATGTAGCTCAGGTCGGCCTCGCCATCGGGGCCCGGCGGCGTGCCGACGGCGATGAACAGAGCGTCGCGGTCGGAGACCGACTCAGCGATCTCCGTCGAGAAGGTGAGCCGCCCCGCCTGCCGCTGTGTCCGGATGAGTTCGACCAGCCCCGGCTCATAGATCGGGCAGCCGCCGTCGTTGAGCAGGCCGATCTTCTGCGGCAGGGCGTCGACGCAGACCACCTCGTGGCCCAGCGCCGCCAGACAGGTTCCCGTGACCAGGCCGACATAGCCGGTGCCGATGACGCCGATCTTCATGCCAGCTCCTTCGAGACGATCCGGTCCTGCGCGGCCGGCGCACGGCGCGGCGCGTAGCGGGCCGTCATCTCGGCGCAGAAGTCCGCGAATTCCTCCGCGGCCTGCGGCGGGCTGGTGTGGTGCGGTTCGACGCCCCGGTGCTCGGGTGTGAAACAGAAGGTGACGGTCGTCTCGAATTCAGCCAGCGCCTCCATCTGGCGGTCGAACCAGTCCAGCGCCCCCTCGCGATATCGGTCCGCCCACGACAGGCCGGTGCGTACGTGGCGCACGCCAAGCCGACGGAACCAGGCCACGGCCTCCTCGAGCCGATGGTCCTGGAAATGGAACCACTGACAGAGCCCCATCCGGCCGGCGTAGGGCGCATAGGCCTCCACCGCCGGCTTGGGCGAGCCGTCCTCGCGCAGCAGACCCATGTGGAAATGCCGGTAGTAGGACGAGCCCTCGGCCTCCTTGTGCCGGGTCGTCGCCTCCCATGTGCGCGGCAGGTCGTACAGGCTGTACCAGTGGATGCGCGGCGCCTGCCCGATCAGCAGGTCGGCGGTCTTCTTCACCCCCCAGGCCTGCACCTCCTCCGAGCCGAACGAGGACACGCCGACCTCGGTGACCCAGACAGGCTTGTCGGTGACGGCGCGAATCTCGGCGACCTTGTCCGGCCAGGCGTCGATCGGCCACAGGTTCCAGTCGAGCGGAAAGCCGTGCACGGCGACCGCATCGACATGCTCGAGCACGCCCTTGGCCTCAAGCCTCTGCAAGAAGAACGGATCGATCGGCGACATCCCGCCGAGCACGCGGGTCAGCTCCGGGTTCTCCGCCCGGATCGCCTGCCCGGCCAGTTTGGTCATCTCCGCGAACAGATCCCATTCGGGGTCCAGCAGCGGGTCCCAGTGCGACTTGTTGTTGGGTTCGTTCCAGATCTTGACGGCTTCGATCACGCCCTGTCTCCGCTCCTGTCATGGCCATTGGTGGTCGCCCGCGCCGGATAGGCGGCGCCCAGCGCCGGGGGCGGGCCGCGCCGGCACAGGAACACCTCGCTCTCGGGATGGTCGACGATCTCGAATCCGGCGCTGCGCAGCATGGCCGCGCTGCACGCCGCGTTCGGCGCCCACCAGTTGGTCGGATCGTGGGCGTAGCGGTGCTCGATGAAGTGCAGCTTCGGATAGCCCGGCTCGTCGAAATGGCCCTGCTCGTTGAAGTCGTAGTCGGCCGCGACGGGAAACACCTCGTCGGAGCCGCGCTGCATGGACTGGAACAGCAGCAGGTCGTCGGCGACGTGCTCGTGGATCAGATCCAGCGCGAGCAGCGGGTGACGCAGGTGATAGAGCACCCCCATGAAGATCACGAGGTCGAACCGCTCGTTCAGGGCCGCCAGGTCGTAGACCGACAGCTTGCGGAACTCGATGTCGGCGTCCTCGACCTCGGCGGCGAAGCGAGCCTGTTCCAGATAGCGGTCGTCGAAGTCGATCCCGAGCACGCGATCCGCCCCGCGGCGCTTCATTTCCAGGCTGTAGAAGCCGGCGTTGCAGCCGATATCCAGAACGCTCCTGCCGGTCATGTCGGCCGGTATGGCCTGTTGGAAACGGGCGAATTTGTTGGCCGGATAATCGTGCAGGAAGTGGTCGGGCGCGGTCCGCACCCCCTTCAGATCCATGTTGTGAAACCAGTCGCCCAGCGCGGCCACGCGGTCGCGGATCTGGTCAGGTGTCAGGTCAGCCATGAGAGACCTCGTTCAGCGCGTGCGGGTTCGGCCGTTCGAAAACGGCGGCGACGGTGATCACGAGGCGAGGCGCGCCGCGGACTGGTCCCGGCCCTCGATGAAATCGAGCGTGCGCAACCGCGCCTCCTCGTCCGTGAACTGTTCGGGCGGCGACTTCATGAACCAGCTTGAGGGGCCGATCAGCGGCCCCGACACGCCCCGGTCCAGGGCCAGCTTGGCGCAGCGCACCGCGTCGATGACGACGCCGGCGCTGTTGGGGCTGTCCCAGACCTCCAGCTTCAGTTCGATGTTAAGGGGCACGTCGCCGAAGGTCGTGCCCTCCAGCCGGATGTGCGCCCACTTGCGGTCGGTCAGCCAGGGCACGAAGTCGCTCGGCCCGACATGGACGTCGTCGGCGCCCAGCGGCACGTCCAGCTGGCTGGTCACCGCCTGGGTCTTGGAGATCTTCTTCGACGTCAGCCGCTCGCGCTCCAGCATGTTCTTGAAGTCGGAGTTGCCGCCGAAATTGAGCTGGTACATGCGGTCGATGCGGACGCCGCGCTCGCGCATCAGATTGGCCAGCACGCGGTGCACGATGGTCGCCCCGACCTGACTCTTGATGTCGTCGCCGACAATGGGCAGGCCCCGCTGCCGGAAGCGGGCGGCCCACGCCGGGTCCGAGGCGATAAAGACCGGAATGCAGTTCACGAAGGCGCACCCCGCCTTCAACGCGGCCTCGGCGTAGTATTCCGTCGCCCGCTGCGACCCGACCGGCAGGTAGGAGACCAGCACGTCGGCCCCGCTGTCGCGCAGCACCCGGGCCACGTCGACGGGAGGCTCGCCGGACTCCTCGATGTCGCCGGTCATATACTGGCCGATGCCGTCGAGGGTCGGCCCGCGCATGACCGGCACGCCCGTAGGCGCTGGCGTCGCAAAGCGGATGGTGTTGTTGGGGTCGCTGAAGATCGCGTGGGCGACGTCGCGGCCGACCTTGCCGGCGTGGACGTCGAACGCCGAGGCGATCTCCATGTCGCCGATATGATAGCCGCCCAGTTCGACGTTCATCAGTCCCGGCGGCGGCTCGTTGCCCGCCGCCTCGGCGTAATGGGTCAGTCCCTGCACGAAGGACGAGGCGCAGTTGCCCACGCCGGCCACTGCTATGCGAACTTTTTTCCGGCCCATGGGCGCCTCCAGGCTCCGGCTGCTCCATGCAAGCCGAACAGTTTGGAAAGCATCTATAAAGCTTATGGTTCCGCTAAACCCGAAGCTTCACAACAGCAACAATAAGCCAAGGTTATTGTTACGCTACTTGCTGACGGCAATTTTCAGGAACTCAACCAAGCACATATCGAGATATGTCGTGTGTCCGACATAGAGGTTCGGGGAACTAACCAGTAGAAGAAGATGTTGCTCGACCGAACCTGAACCGGAGAGCCGCGATGCCGAAGCCCCGCCCCCTCACCCGCCGCCCGAGAATTTTCAGCGCCCCCGGCGCGGTCGCGGGCTGATCGGGAGCAGCTCATGGGAGACACCATCCTGATCACCGGCGGGGCCGGTTTCGTCGGACGGCATGTGGCGCGGGCCCTGCTCGAACAGGGCCACCGGGTGCGGGCGCTCGACGCCCTGATCGAACAGGTTCACCCGACCTGCACGCGGCCTGACGAACTCGATCCCGACGTCGAACTGATGGTCGGGGACATCCGCGACGAGACGGCGGTGCTCGCGGCCCTGTCCGGCGTCGACAAGGTCATCCACCTGGCGGCGGAGGTGGGCGTCGGCCAGAGCATGTACGCCATCGACCGCTACACCTCGGTCAATGACTACGGCACCGCGGTGCTGTTCCAGCAGCTGATCGACAAGCCCGTGCAGCGGGTCGTCGTCGCCTCGTCAATGAGCATCTACGGCGAGGGCCTCTACCGCACCGCCGGCGGCGAGCTGATGCAGGAGGTCGTGCGCGGGCCGCGCAATCCGGACGGCGGCTGGGACCCCCTCGACCCCGGCGGCCGCCCGCTGATCCCGGTTCCCACGCCCGAAACCAAACAGCCGGCGCTGAAGAGCGTCTACGCCATCAACAAGTATGTCCAGGAGCGGCTGACCCTCACCCTCACCGCCCAGTATGGCATGGAGAGCTGCGCCCTGCGGCTCTGGAACATCTACGGCCCGGGCCAGGCGCTCTCCAATCCCTACACCGGCGTGCTGGCCATCTTCGCCTCGCGGATCGCCAACGGCCAGGCGCCGATGGTGTTCGAAGACGGCCAGCAGCGCCGGGATTTCGTGCACGTCTCCGATGTCGCGCGCGCCTTCCTGCTGGCGCTCGAGAAGCCCGAGGCGGACGGCGAGGTCTTCAACATCGGCTCGGGCGAAGACCGGACGGTGGAGGAGGTGGCGCGGCTCCAGGCCGCCTCCATGGGCCGCGCCGACCTCGAACCGCAGATCACCCAGCAGGCCCGCGCCGGCGACATCCGCCACAACATCCCCGACCTGACGAGGGCGCGTGAGGTGCTCGGCTACCAAGCGCAGGCGGACTTCTCCGAAGGACTGGAAGAACTGGCTGAATGGGTCGCGCGGCAGGAAGCCGAGGACCGCGTCGTCGAGGCCCGCCGCGAACTGGAAATGCGGGGCCTGGTCGCATGAGCCGCATCCTGATCACCGGCGGGGCCGGCTTCATCGGCAGCAACCTGGCGGACCGGCTGGCCGGGACCGGACACGACGTCGTGCTGATGGACACGCTCGCCCGGCCAGGGGTCGAGCGGAACCTGAAGTGGCTGCTGCTGCGCCACCGCAACCGCATCCGCAATCTGCAGACCGATGTGCGCGACGCAGCCGGCGTGGCGACCGCCGTGGCCGACGTCGACGCCGTCTTCCACCTCGCCGCCCAGGTCGCCGTCACCACCAGCCTGTCCGACCCCCGCGAGGATTTCGACATCAATCTGGGCGGCACGCTGAACGTGCTGGAGGCGGCGCGCGAACGGCGCACGCCGGTCATCTTCGCCAGCACCAACAAGGTCTATGGCGACCTCGCCGACGTTGGCCTTGAACTGGTCGACGACGCCTGGGCGCCGGTCGATTCCGGCCTGCGCCGGGCCGGCGTGGACGAGCGCCGGCCACTCGACTTCCACACCCCTTACGGCTGCTCCAAGGGTGGGGCGGACCAGTACGTCCTCGACTACGCCCGCAGCTTCGGTGTGCCGGCCTGCGTCGTGCGCATGAGCTGCATCTACGGCCCCCGCCAGATGGGCACCGAGGATCAGGGCTGGGTCGCCCACTTCCTGATCCGGGCCCTCAACGACGAGCGGATCACCCTGTTCGGAGATGGCCGGCAGGTGCGCGACATCCTGCATGTCAGCGACGCCGTCCGCGCCTATGTCGCGGCGCTGGAGCGGATCGAAGGGGTCAGCGGCCGCGCCTTCAACCTCGGGGGCGGTCCTGCCAACGCCGTCAGCCTGCGCCAGCTGATCGCCCACATCGAAGGCCTGATCGGTCGCCGCGCCGATGTGGTGTTCGAGGACTGGCGGGCGGGGGACCAGCGCTACTTCGTCGCCGATACCTCGGCCGCGCGCACGGCGCTGGACCTGCCGGCCCCGATCGCCTGGCGGGAGGGCGTGGCCGATCTGGCCCGCTGGCTGCGCTCCGAGGGCGGTCTCCTCAATCCGCCGCAGACGGTCGCGGCATGACGTCGCTGCAGCCGCGACGCATGCTCATGACCACGGACGCGGTCGGCGGCGTCTGGGCCTATGCGCTCGATCTCTCCGCCGGTCTGCTGGCGCGCGGCATCGGGGTGACGCTCGCCGTCCTCGGTCCCCCACCGGGGCCGGGCCAGCGCCGGGCCGCCGAGCGGATCGAAGGACTCGGGCTGGTCGAAACCGGCCTGCCGCTCGACTGGACCGCCGCCGACGCCGGAGGGATCGCCTCGGCGGCGCAGGAGATCGCCCGGCTCGCGGCCGCATGCGACGCCGATCTGGTGCATCTGAACACCCCGGCGCTGGCAGCGGACGGACGCTTCGCCATGCCGGTCGTGGGCGCCTGCCATTCCTGCCTCGCCAGCTGGTGGAGCACGGTGAAGGGCGAGCAGCCGATGCCGGAGGCCTTCCGCTGGCGCACCGACCTGCTGGCGCGCGGGTACGCCGCCTGCGACCGGCTGATCGCCCCCAGCTATTCCTTCATGCAGGAGACGGCCGCCCTCTACGGCGTACTGCCGCAGGCGGTTCGTAACGGCCGCACGCCCGCGCGCGCCGCTCCGGCCACGCGCCGCAACCCGGTGGTCATGACCTCCGGCCGGCTGTGGGACGACGGAAAGAATGTCCGCGCTCTCGACCGGGCGGCCGGGCGCATGCGGGGACAGGTGCACGCCGCCGGTCCGTTGAAGGGCCCCGACGGACAAGCCGTCGCCTTCGAGCATATTCTCTGCCTGAACCAGCTGGATGCGCCGGTGCTCGCCGGGCATCTGGAGCGCTCGGCGGTGTTCGCCTCCCTGTCGCTCTACGAGCCCTTCGGCCTGGGCGTGCTGGAGGCGGCCCAGGCCGGCTGCGCCCTCGTCCTGTCCGACATCCCGACCTTCCGCGAGTTGTGGCAGGGCGCCGCGGTGTTCGTCCCCGCCGAGGACGATCTCGCCGTGGCAGAGGCGCTCGACAGTCTGCTGGACGACCCCGGACGCGCCGCCGAACTGGGCCGTTGCGCGGCGGAGCGCAGCACCCGGTTCACGGTCGACGCCATGGTCGAGGGAACTCTGGCCGTCTACGCCGAAACGCTCGCCGCCCGCGCTCCCTTCCCGGAGGTGGCGGCGTGAAGATCGTGTATTTCACCCACTCGCTGGAGTCGTGCTGGAACCACGGCAACGCCCACTTCCTGAGGGGCGTGCTGCGCGACCTGATCGCCCGTGGCCACCAGGTGGCGGCCTACGAGCCGCGAGACGCGTGGAGCCGCGCCAACCTCGTCGCCGATCATGGCGAGGCCGGGCTGGAGCCGTATCGCCGCGCCTATCCGGAACTGACCAGCCGGCGCTTCGACGAGCCGGATCTGGAGCAGGCGCTGGACGGCGCCGATCTGGTCATCGTCCATGAGTGGAGCGAGCCGGCCCTGGTCGCCGCCGTCGGCCGCGCCCGCAAGCGCGGCGGACGGTTCACCCTGCTGTTCCACGATACCCATCACCGGGCGGTCAGCGAGCCCGAGGGCATCAGGACCTTCGACCTGTCCGGCTATGACGGCGTGCTGGCCTTTGGCGAGACCCTGGCCGAGGTCTATCGCCGGTGGGGCTGGGGCGACCGCGTCTTCGTCTGGCACGAGGCCGCTGACATCCGGCTGTTTCATCCGCCGGCGCAGGAGGGCCCCCGCGAGGGCCTGATCTGGATTGGCAACTGGGGCGACGGCGAGCGAACGAAGGAGCTCGAGAGCTTCCTCTTCACCCCCGCCCGCGACGCCGGCCTGACTCTCGACATCCACGGCGTCCGCTATCCGCCGGAAGCGCAGGCGATGCTGAGGCGGTACGGCGTCCGCTACCACGGCTGGCTGGCCAACGCCGCCGCACCCGCCGCCTTCGCGCGCCACATGGCGACGGTGCACGTGCCGCGCCGCTTCTACGTCCGCCAGTTGCCGGGCATCCCGACCATCCGTGTGTTCGAGGCGCTGGCCTGCGGCATCCCGCTGGTCAGTGCGCCATGGCAGGACAGCGAAGGGCTGTTCAGCGTCGGCGAGGACTTTCTGATGGTCCGCTCGGGCGACGAGATGGCCCGGGCCCTGCGCTCGCTCCGGGCCGACCCCGACCTGCGCCGCGGGCTGGCCGAGCGAGGCCTCGCCGCCATCCGCGCCCGCCACACCTGTACGCACCGCGTCGACGAACTGCTCGCCATCGCCGCCCGCCTGCAGGCCACGCCCGCCGCCCCCGAAATGGAGACCGCCTGATGAAGATCGCCTTCTACGGGTCCAGCCTGCTGTCGGCCTACTGGAACGGCGCCGCCACCTACTACCGCGGCATGCTGCGCGAACTGGCGGCGCGCGGCTGGCGGGTGACCTTCTACGAACCCGACGCCTTCGACCGCCAGTCGCATCGCGACATCGATCCGCCCGACTGGGCCGAGGTGGTCGTCTGGGAGAACTCGCCTGAGGCCTGCCGCGAGGTGATCGCCCGCGCCGCCGACGCGGATGTGGTGGTCAAGGCCTCGGGCGTGGGCGTTTTCGACGAAGCGCTGCTGGCGGTCTTCGACCACGCCAGGCCCGACGCCCTGACCGTCTACTGGGACGTCGACGCGCCCGCGACGCTGGCGGAGATATGCGATCAGCCGGAGCATCCGCTGCGCCGCGTCCTGCCGGGCATCGACATGGTCCTGACCTACGGCGGCGGCCCGCCGGTCGTGGCGGCGTTCGAGGCGCTCGGCGCCCGGCTGTGCCGACCGATCTACAATGCGCTCGATCCGACGACGCATCACCCCGTCGCACCGCAGGCCCGGTTCGCCGCCGACCTGTCGCTGCTCGCCAACCGCCTGCCCGACCGCGAGACGCGCATCGAGCGCTTCTTCATCGAGCCGGCCGCCTCCCTGCCGGATCGCCACTTCCTGCTCGGCGGCAACGGCTGGCATGACAAGCCGCTGCCGGACAATGTGCGCGCCCTCGGCCATGTCGGCACCGCGGATCACAACGCCTTCAACTGCTCGTCGCTGGCCGTGCTCAACGTGTCGCGCGACAGCATGGCCGGGAACGGCTTCTCGCCGGCCACCCGGGTGTTCGAGGCGGCCGGAGCCGGCGCCTGCCTGATCACCGACCATTGGGAGGGCATCGACCAGTTTCTCGAGCCGGACGAGGAGGTGCTGGTCGCCCGCGACGGCCGGGAGGTCGCCGATCAGCTCGCGGCCCTCACCCCCGACCGCGCCCGCGCCATCGGCGAGGCGGCCCGCCGACGGGTGCTGGCCGAACACACCTACGCCCGCCGCGCCGGGGAGGCCGACGGCCTGTTCCGGCAGGCGCTCGCCGCCCGCCGCGAAAGGAGCGCCGCATGAGCCGGCCGCTGAACATCGTGGTGCTGGGTCTCAGCCTGTCGTCATCCTGGGGCAATGGCCATGCCGTCACTTTCCGCGCCCTGCTCGGGGCCCTGGCGGCTCGCGGTCACCACATCCTGTTCCTCGAACGGGAGACGCCCTGGTACGCCGCGCACCGCGATCTCGAGACGCCCGACTGGTGCGACCTCAGATTCTACGACGGACCGGGCGGGCTCGAAGCGTTCGCCGCCGAGGTCGCCGGCGCCGATGCTGTGGTGGTGGGCTCCTACGTGCCAGAAGGGATCGCCGTCGGCGACTGGGTGCGTCGCACGGCCCGGGGCGTCGTCGCCTTCTACGACATCGACACCCCGGTGACCCTGGCGCGGCTGGAGCGCGACGACTGCGACTATCTCGCCCCCCGGCAGATCCCCGCCTACGACATCTACTTCTCCTTCACCGGCGGCCCGACGCTGGAGCGGATCGAGCGGGAGTACGGCTCGCCCGCCGCCCGCGCCCTGTACTGCTCCGCCGACCCGGAGGTGTACCGGCCGATCGACGCGCCGCGCCGCTGGGACCTGTCGTACCTCGGCACCTGGAGCGCCGACCGCCAGCCGGTGATCGACCGTCTGCTGATCGAGCCGGCTCGCCGCCTGCCGCGGATGAGCTTCGTCGTCGCCGGCCCCCAGTATCCAGACGACATCGACTGGCCCGCCAATGTCCACCGCATCGACCATGTGCCGCCGGCTGACCACCCGGCCTTCTACGCCGCCAGCCGCTTCACCCTGAACGCCACCCGGGCCGACATGGTCGAGGCCGGGTTCAGCCCGTCGATCCGCCTGTTCGAGGCCGCCGCCTGCGCCGCACCGGTGATCTCCGATGTCTGGCCCGGGCTGGACCAGTTGTTCACCCCCGGCGACGAGATCGTACTCGCCCGGTCGGCCGACGACGTCGTCGCCGCCCTCCAGTCGCCCGCCCGGGACGGCCGGCGCATGGGCCTGGCCGCCCGCGAGCGCATTCTCGCCGCCCACACCCCCGCGCACCGCGCCGAAACGGTCGAGCACGAACTGCTCGCCGCCCGATCGCGCCGCGGCGGCGTCCTCCCCTCCCGATCAACGGAGACTCCCATGAAGACCATCGCGGATCGCAAGTCGGTTCTCGTCGCCGGCGGCGCCGGCTTCCTCGGCTCCCACCTCTGCGACCGCCTGCTGGCCGAGGGCCATCACGTCGTCTGCCTCGACAATCTCCAGACCGGCGACCTGTCGAACCTCGACCAGGCGATGAAGAGGCGCAATTTCGAGTTCGTCCGCCACGACGTGGTCGAGCCCCTGCCCGCGCGGCTGGCCGAGCGCCGCTTCGACCGCGTCTACGACCTCGCCTGCGCCGCCTCGCCGCCGCAGTACCAGGCCGATCCCGAGCACACGATGCTGACCTGCGTCCTCGGCGTCACCCACCTGCTTCAGCTGGCCCAGAGGTCCGGGGCCCGCTTCCTCCTGACCTCGACGAGCGAAATCTACGGCGACCCGGAGGTGCACCCCCAGCCCGAGACCTACCGCGGCAACGTCAATCCGATCGGCCCCCGCGCCTGCTACGACGAAGGCAAGCGCGCCGCCGAGACCCTGACCTTCGACTACGACCGCTCCGGCCGCGGCGAGGTGCGGGTCGCCCGCATCTTCAACACCTACGGCCCGCGCCTGTCTGCCGCCGACGGGCGGGTCGTCTCCAACGTCGTCAGCCAGGCCCTGACTGACCAGCCGATCACCGTCTTCGGCGACGGCAGCCAGACCCGCTCGTTCTGCTACGTCGACGACATGATCGGGGGCCTCATCGCCCTGATGGAGCACGATGGCCCCCAGCCCGGCCCGATCAATCTCGGCAATCCGGTGGAGATGACCGTTTCGAACCTCGTGGAGGTGGTGCTCGATCTGACCGGCTCGTCGTCGGAGGTCACCTACCAGCCCTTGCCGGCCGACGACCCGCGCCGCCGGCGTCCCGACATCGCCCGCGCCGCCGAGGTGCTCGACTGGCGCCCGACGACCCCGCTCGAGGAGGGGCTGCGCCGCACCATCGACTGGTTCGACGGCGAGCGCCTGCGGATGGCGCGGGAGGCCGCCGCGGCGATCGGCGCGTGAGGACGGATGGTCATCCCGGGCCCGACCACGGAGTCCGCCGGGGGCCTGGCGTCGGTCCTCAGGCGCAACATCGCCGAAATGCGCGAACGGCGCGCAGGCGTCGAGCGGGCGGCGCCGGCCAGCGAACGGATCGCCCAGCGGATCACCGACTTCGCGGGCAGCATGCGGTTCGTCCTCCTGCACCTCATCCTGTTCGGCGGCTGGATCCTGATCAACTCGCTCGGGCCGTCGGCGTGGCGGTTCGATCCGAGCCTGGTGGTCCTGGCCATGGCGGCGTCGGTCGAGGCCATCTTCCTGTCGACCTTCATCCTGATCAGCCAGAACCGGATTTCGGCCGCCGAACGCCGCCGCGCGGAACTCGATCTGCAGATCAACCTGCTGGCGGAACACGAGGTGACGCGGCTGATCGACCTGGTCACCCGTATCGCCGACCGGCTCGAGGTGCCGGCCCGCGACGCCGATCTGGACGAGCTGCGCCGGGATGTCGCGCCCGGAGCCGTGCTCGACAGCCTTCAGGAAGACGATGAACCCGGGGAGAAGGATGACTGACGTTCTGGACCAGACCCGCACCATGCGCGCCGCCGTCGTGACCGGCCCCGGCCGCATGGAGGTGCGCGACGCGCCGCTGCCTGAGCCCGGCCCCGGCCAGGTGCGGATCAGGCTGGAGGGCTGCGGCGTCTGCGCCTCGAACCTGACCCCCTGGGCCGGGCCGGAGTGGATGACCTTCCCGACCGAACCGGGCGGCATGGGCCACGAGGGCTGGGGCGTGGTCGACGCGGTCGGCGAGGGCGTGACCTCGGTCAGGGCAGGCGATCGCGTCGCGGCCCTGTCGCACCACAGCTACGCCGAATACGACATTGCCGACGAGGCGGCGGTGGTGGCCCTGCCGCCCGCGCTCGACGGACAGCCCTTCCCCGGCGAGCCGCTGGGCTGCGCCTTCAACATCTTCCGGCGCAGCGGCGTCAAGGCGGGGGACACGGTGGCCGTCGTGGGGGTGGGCTTCCTCGGCGCCATACTGACGCGGCTGGCGACCGACGCAGGCGCCCGGGTGATCGCCATCTCCCGCCGCCCCTTCTCGCTCGATCTCGCCGTCCGCATGGGCGCGGCCGAGACCCTGCCGATGGAGGACCACTACGCCATCATCTCGCGCGTCGGCGAGCTGACCGGCGGCGCCTTCTGCGACGTCGTCATCGAGGCGGTCGGCAAGCAGTGGCCGCTCGACCTCGCCGCCGAACTGACCCGGGAGCGGGGCCGGCTGGTCATCGCCGGCTACCACCAGGACGGCCCCCGGCAGGTCAACATGCAGTTGTGGAACTGGCGCGGCCTCGACGTGATCAACGCCCACGAGCGCGACCCCGCCGTCTATGTCCGCGGCGTCAGGGAGGCGGTCGAGGCCGTGGTCTCCGGCCGCCTCGACCCCACGCCGCTCTACAGCCACGCCTTTCCTCTGGACCGGCTGGACGAGGCGCTCGACGCCACGCGCGACCGTCCCGACGGCTTCCTCAAGGCCCTGGTGATGATGCGATGACCGACGCTCTTCTGGACCGCCACCCCGTCTCCGCTTCGATGCGCAGGCCCCGGATCGGCTTTCTCGGCGTCGGCTGGATCGGCCGTCACAGGATGGAGGCCATGCTGGCGACCGGCGCGATCGAGGCCGCCGTCATCGCCGACCCCTCGGACGCGATGCGCGCCGATGCGGCGGGACTGGCTCCGGAGGCGGCCCGGGTCGGCGGCTTCGACGCCCTGCTGGAGCACGATCTCGACGGCGTCGTCATCGCCACCCCCAGCGCCCTGCACGCCGAACAGGCGCGACTCGCGCTCTGGCGGGGCATGGCCGTCTTCTGCCAGAAGCCGCTCGGCCGCACCGCCGCCGAGGTGCGCGAGGTCATCGACGCCGCCCGCCGCGCCGACCGGCTGCTGGCTGTGGATCTCAGCTACCGCTTCACCGAGGCCGCCGTCCGCATCCGCGACCTGGTCCGCGGCGGCGAACTCGGCCGGATCCATGCCGTCGAACTGACCTTCCACAACGCCTACGGACCGGACAAGCCGTGGTTCTACGACACGGCCCTGTCGGGCGGCGGCTGCGTCATGGATCTCGGCGTGCATCTGGTCGATCTCGCCCTGTGGCTGCTCGGGGATGCGGAGGTGGCCGATGTCTCGTCGCACCTGTTCGCCGGCGGCCGTCTGCTCGAGGACGCCGGCCAGGCCGAGGACTACGCCGTCGCCACCCTGACCCTGGACACCGGCGCCGTCGTCCGCCTCGCCTGCTCGTGGCGACTTCCGGCCGGCCAGGACGCGGTGATTTCCGCCAGCCTGTATGGCGAGAGCGGCGGAGCCGAGCTGCGCAACGTCGGCGGCTCATTCTACGACTTCACGGCCGAGCATTTCGAGGGCACCGCCCGTCGGCTTCTGACCTCCCCGCCGGACGCCTGGGGCGGACGCGCGGCGGCCGACTGGGCCCGCCGGCTCGCCGCCGGCGAGGGATTCAGTCCGGACGTGGAAAGCCTCGTCCCCGTCGCCCGGACTCTGGATCGCATCTATCGCCGATAAGCGGCCTCAGGCGACACGTCGCGGCCCGGTCAGGTCATCCGGCTCAAGGCCGCGGACACCATGGGCGTAGCATTCGCAGGCATGCCTCTCGAGCCGCGCCATGTCCAGCACCTGCAGGACGCCCCGGCTGTAACGGATACACCCCTCCGCCTTCAGGTGCAGGGCGCTGGCGTTGAGCGTGGTCCGCTGCACGCCGAGGACCATCGCCATGTCCTCCTGGGTCAACGGCAGGCGGCTATCGCCGGTGCGGACGCAACTCAGCAACAGCCATTTCGCCAGTCGCGCGGTCACATCGTGCAGGACGCTACAGGCATGTTCGTGCTCGGCCCGGATGGCCGCGACCCGGATGGTCCGCAGCAACGCACGCCTGATGCCCTCGTCCTGATCCGCCGCGGCCTTCAGCACCGGCGCAGCAATGGCCTTGGCGGGACCCCCGATCCTGACAACGGTCCTGCAGACCTCAGGCTCGGATGTCAGGCACGACAGAACGCCGACCGCGTCACCCTGCCCCAGCGTCGCGACCTCGACCGTCCGGCCATCGGACATCGTGACCACGCTCGACAGCAGCGCTCCTTCGGGGAAGATTACCGTGCGGGAAACGACACCTTCCTCGCCGACCGTATGGCCGGCCGTAAGTCGCACATCCCGGATGTAGGTCGAGATCGCACCGGGCTGCGCGCGAAGCAACGCCAGCAGGAGCTGGTTCTGCGACGCCATAACCGGCGCGTTTTCAGCAGACGGAAGTGTCTCAAGAATCATATCGAGCCAATGATATAATAAGCGGGAGCCTCACTAGAGGTTCCAGCGACGCTCTAGTGTAGTATCCGTGCTGCATATCATTAGTGCAGCGCCCGGTTTCTAACCTGCATCAACTTCACCAACTTTTTTGAGAGTGGAAGACATCCCGCAACCTGAGGTCGTTCGATCCGGGTATCCGCCGCGACCACACGGGACGAGAGCCGACACCGGTGCGCCCTGGATGGTCTGAAGAATACGGATGTTCGTGAGCCCGGCCCTAACCTGGATCAGGTTGGCCGCTCGATTGGAGAGTCGCCAGGACCTCAGGCGACCTGGGCGGACAGCTGCCGGTCGAGGTGGAGGTAGCGGGGGTTGAAGTCGCCGACGTCGCGCATCCGTTCCCACGAGGGGAAGATGATGTTGCGCTTGTTGCGCGTGATCAGCCCATCGGCTTCCAGCGACTTCAGCGTCCGGTTCACATGGACGGGCGTCAGACCGACGGCGTCGGCGAGCTGTTCCTGGGTGATCGGCAGCTCGAAGCCCTCGCCGTCGACCAGCCCCTGGGCCTCCATCCGGCTGGCGAACTCGCACAGCAGATGCGCCAGTCGCGTCCGCGCATCCCGGCGGCCGACATTCAGCACCCACTCCCGGAAGATCGAGCCCTCGACCAGGATGCTGCTCAGCACGGCCTGCCGGATCAGCGGGCGTGCGTTGACGAGGTCCTGCAGATCCTTGCGCGGAATGAAGGCGACTTCGCCCCGGGTCAGCATCTGGACGCTGTGATCAGCCATGTCGAGGAACAGATGCTGCAGATCCAGCGCGTCGCCCGGGATATGCAGGGCGACGATCTGGCGGACACCGTCGCCTGTCAGCTTCTGCCGGTATGCGAACCCCGAGCCCAGCACGCCGCAAACGGTAGGCACATCGCCTTCACGCGTCAGATAGGTCGACGCCTCCACGACCCGGGTGCGGTGCGGCAGGGCCAGCACGGCGTGCCGATCCTCCTCCGGCAGGTCAATGATGAGCTCCAGCCTTCGCAAAAACATCTGAAGGGGAGTGTCGTCGAGAGGCATCATGGCTCCAGCATTGCGGGGCGGGAGCACATGGAAACTCTCTGTCGCCGAAGCCCGGATAACCGTTCGGTGATACTCTACAATAACATAAATCGTGTCCGACGACTTAACTTGTGTTATGTTTCATTTTGCTGAGCAGGCTTTCGCCCAGTGCGAAGGTCTTCATGCCGCTTTATTATTTCCACCTCCGCGACGGCCACGACACCCTTCTCGATCCGGACGGGCGCGATCTGACCGGACCCGATGCGATCGCGCAGGCCGCACTGGCTGAGGCGCGCGCCCTGATCAGCGAAGAAGCCCGCTTGGGCCGCATCCGTCTCGATCAGCGCATCGAGGTCGAGGACTCCGGGGGGCGCGTGGTGCACCGCCTCTCGTTTGATGAGGCGGTCGAGATCACCGGCAGAGGCCGCTGACCATGCCGCGCTATTTCTTCGACATTACCTCGGAGCACGCCGTGCAGGACGAGGACGGCGAGGAACTCGCCAGCAGCGAAAGCGCCCGCGATGTCGCCATCCGCATCGCCGCCGAAGTGCTGCCGGTCCATTCTCGTCAGTTGGTCCAGACCGGCCGGGTCGCCGTCAGTGTCCGCGACGAGCGCGGCGTCATCGTCCATGAATTGGAATGCCGCCTGACCAGCCGGTCGCCGGCCGCCCGCTGAGTTCAGGCGGCCCGGCGCGCCGCACCGGATGCATCGACCAGCGGCTCGAACAGATGCCGGGCCAGATGGCGAACCACCGGGGCGGCCACCCCGTCGCCCGTCAGGTGGTAGGCGTCGCTGTAATTCCGCGGCAGCACGTAGCTGTCGGGCAGGCCCATCAACCGCGCCGTCTCCCGCGCCGAGATCAGCCGCGACCGGACCCGGGGACCGTCGACGACAAGGATGATCTGGCGGCTCGACCCTCCAGCGGGTGTTCGCAGACAGCCCGCCACATCGTCGAACCGCACCTCGGCGCGCTGGGCCTTGTCGCCGGCCGCGTCGACACGCGTGCGGCGATAGACCCCCCCGACCATGCGCCGGCCCGCGCGCCGCGCCGCCTCCACCTTGGCCGCGTTGACCGGCGACATCAGGTCCAGCAGCCGCTTCGTCTCGGCCTGATCATGCCAGGCCACGCTGTCGGGCGCGTCCTCGATCAGGTCGGCGAAGGTGGTCAGCCGCCGCGCCGGCGTCGGCAGGTTCAACCACACCAGCCGGTCGCCGATGCCGGCGGGAAGCGCCGCAACAGCCCTGCGGACGGCGCGCGTATGGAACGGCTCGATCGGCCCCGGCGACAGCAGCTCCGGCGCGATCCCCACCCCGTCGCGCACCCCGATCACGAACAGGCGCGGCCGGCTCTGCGGCACGAACAGCCCGGCGTTGACGACCAGCGCCCCGTACCGGTAGCCCGCCTCCGCGAAGCTCCGGCAGATCGCCTCGAAATCCTTGCCGCCGCGCGAGGTCAGGGTCCCGCAGACGTTCTCGACCGCCACCAGCGCCGGCGCCCGGCCCTGATCGGCCAACTGGCTCACGATCCCCATGAAGGCGTGGAAGGTCCCCGAGCGCTCGCCGCCCAGCCCGGCCCCGTTCCCAGCCAGCGACAGGTCCTGACAGGGGAAACTGCCCCAGACCAGATCCGGCTCGCCGGGCATGTCGCCGACCTCGAGCCCGCGGATGTCCCCGACAGTCAGCTCTCCGCCCGTGCCCCAGTTGGCTTGGTAGGCGAGACCCTTGCGGGCGTCGAAATCGTTGGCGAACAGGCAGGTCCAGCCCTCGCCCAGTCCGGCCCGCGCCATCCCGCCGCCGGCGAAGAACTCATAGAAGCTGGGCAAGCGTCGTCATCCCCGGACCGAAGCGGACCCGGAGCCTACAGTGTGTCGCCGTGGGGAGGAAATGGTGGACGCGACAGGGATTGAACCTGTGACCCCTTCGATGTCAACGAAGTGCTCGTTGCCCAATGCCCATGTTATGGGTTTCGCCGATCATAGCCTGTCGTTTGGTGCGTGTTGATGCACACCTTGTCCGTTCGTGTATGGTCAGTTTCTGGTCAGCGAGGACAGAACGCCTGGTCCGTTGCTGCCTCATAGTGGTCTTTGGGAACGTCGGTGATCTGGACCGCCAGACCCGATCCGCTCCGGACACCAGGTGGGCCGGAGCGGATCAGGATCAGAACTTCATCCGCAGGTTCAGGCCCGCGGTGCGGTTGTCGGTCTTGTCGCCGAACTCCGCCTCATAGGTGAACCGGAACTCCAGGCCGTTCGCCCTGGCGATCCTCAGATCGGTCCCGATGCGCCATGCGTCCTGATCGATCGCCGTGGTGATGTTGGCAGGAACGGCCTCCGGGTTGGAGCCGAGCAGGCGGTAAGGCATCCGGATCTCGTCGCTGGAGCGGAAGACGCCCCCAGCCGTGACCTGGAAGGTGGCCTGGGTCGTGTCTGTGTCGCTGAGCACGAAGCCGACGCCCAATTCGGGATTGGCGGTCCCGAACACCTGCGTCTCCTCCAGCCCTTCAACGCCGAGACCGTCCAGCCCCTCCTCCGAGAAACCCGTCTGGTGCAGCGCTGTGGCCGAGAAATTCACGGCAGGTCGCACGAACAGGGCGCCGGCCCGACCGATATAGGCGAGATGCGCATTGGCCTGGACGTAACCGCTCTCGGGCTCCGAGGCGCCCACCAGCGGCTGGAAGACGTTGACCGAGCGCTGGGTCTCCATCCACTGCCAGCCGCCGGACAACGAAGTGCCGAACTGCAAGCCGCCGGGGCTGGTCCGCTGAAGACCGAAACTCCCGTGCATGGCCTTGCCATCGCTGCGCGACCGCTCCGCCACGTCGAACCGGTTTATCCTGTCGAAGCCGACCGCCCCCGCGAACGACCAGTTGTCGTCCAGCGGACGTTCGAACCCGGCCCTCAAGCGGGTCTCGTTGCTGGCGAACCGGAAGTGTTCGAAGTCGCCTTCGCGGTCGAAAGAACCGCCTTCGATACGCGCCCAGACGCACTGTTCGCGCGTCCGGAAGGCCGGGGATACGCAGCTGAACAACTGGCCGGCAAAGTTGTCCGCATTGGCCAACTGCGTGGCCAGAGGCGCCATCAGCGGTTCGGGGTTCAGCTCCTCGAAAATCTGGGCGTAGACATCTTCCTCGCCCACCTGGAGATTGCCGATCAGGGCCATCAGCTGGCCGATGCCGGCCGAGCCGCCCGCCTGAATGGCGAAGTCCATGTGCCGGCCCAGGTGACGCCCGTTCCGGTTCAGGAAGGGCTGGCCGAAATCGCTGACGAAGGACAGGTGAATACCCGCCTCGTCGCCCCGGACGCTGTAGTCGAGCGCCAGGGTGTCGGTGATGTCGAGTCCGTTGTCGACGCCGACGCCGCCCGTGGCGAACAGCGTCACCTCCTCGGCGTTCTCCAGCCACGTCAGCACGATATCGCCCGTGCCGTTGACGAAAGCGTCCCCGCTGACATTGACGCGGTCCGAGGCGTAGGGCCCGAAGGCCACGTCGAAGGCCAGCCGGCCGTCGGCCGTCTGGACATAGTCGCCGTCCAGTTCAACCGTATTGATGACCCGCGCCCCGTACATGAGGTTCGTGGCCGGATCGCCCATGGCGTCCAGGTCGCCGAAGGTCTCGCCGCCCGCCAGATCGATCGGCGTGCGCGAAGCGCTTAGCCCCATCAGGAAGTGACCCGCGTTGGTGAAGGTCCCGGTGCTTCCGGCGCCGTCCCGCAGGTCGATGGTGTTGAAGGCGAAGAAGGTCGCGTCGTCATTGTTGAAGAAGGCGTTGCCGCCTGACCCGAGATCGATGTTCCCGATCACCCAGCCATCGTTCAGCACGGTATCGTCGCCGCTGGTGGTGTCGATCGCCAGGCCCGAGACCGCCGAGATCGAACCCGAGCTCTGGATCAGATTGGTCGCGCCGCCGTCGAACCGCACGCCTGCGCCGGAGCCGGAGCCGCCGCGGATCAGGCCATCGGACGACAGGGTGATGTCGCCACCCCCGCCCGCGCCCAGGCTTTGGGCGAAGATGGCGGTGGAACCGACGCCGGGCGCGAAAACGGCTCCGGCGATCGACAGATCGATGGTCCCGCCAGCGCCAGCGCCGCCAGCCGTGCCGGCGAAGACTCCATCGACCCAGCCGCCACCGCCGCCGAGGCTCTGGGCGATCAGGCCATAGGCGCCCGCCCCCGTCACGACGATGTCGCCGGTCTGGTCAAAGTGGATGGAGCCGCCGTCGCCGCTGTTGTCGCTGTTCAGGGTCACGACCGGAGCCGCCACGCCGCTGAACACGGCGCCGCCGCCGCCACCGATCGATTGCAGGAACACGCCGTGCGACCGGTCGCCCGAGGTGAAGACCCCGCCATCGTTGCTCAGGTCGATATCGCCGCCGTCGCCGGCCGCGCCGCCCGTGCCGCCCAGCGCCACGTTCAGCAGATCGACACCCGAGGCGCGGATCTCGCCGCCCCCCCCGCCGATTGATTGGGCCAGCAAGCCAACGGCGTTGTCGCCCATCGTCTGCAAGCCGCCGCTGAACACGCCCGCCACATCGCCGCCGCCCAGTCCGGAGCCGGCGTCGGAGCCGAGCGTGGTGTTCAGCACCACGCCAACGGCGCCCGCCCCGTGCAGGGTCACGCTGGCGGAACCGCCGCCGCCGCCGATGCTCTGGAGGATCGCGGCAGGGGCGAGGTCGCCGGTCGTCAGGATCACGCCCGCCTGGGTTCTCAGGACATCGCCGCCGGTTTCGTTGAGGCCGTTCACGCCGCCCAGTGCGACCTCGAGCGGGCCGACCAGGGCTCCGGCAGGCGCGGTGATGTCCATGATGCCACGGCCGCCGCCGCCGCCGATCGACTGAATCAGCGTTCCGGGCGTGTTGTGGCCCGTGGTCAGGATGTTGCCCGAATGGCTGCTGTCGATGTCGCCGCCGTTGTTGTCGACCCCGTTCGAGCCGCCAAGCGTGAGATCAAAGCCGATCGCGACGATCGGATCGCCGGGCGCCGCCACGGGTTCGGCGACGAGGATCTCCGGCGCGTCCTGGTTCTTGTCGGAGCCGGGTTGGAACGGAACCGTCAGCGGCGCGGGAATGGCCGGGTCCAGCTGGGTGGCCACGACCGCGCGCACCACCACGGTGCCGCCGCCGCCGCCGACCGCCTGGCTGAAGCTGCCGACGCCATTGTCGCCGCCGACGCCCAGGGTTCCGGTCGAGTTCACGGTCACTGAGCCAGCGTTCATGCCAGAGGCGCCTTCGGCCCCGGCGCGGGCGACGACCAGCGGGTCAGGGACCACAGTGTCGCCATGGATGTCGATGAACGGCGCCCCGGGCAGACCGACGATACCGTCGAAGTCCAGGCTCAGCGTGCCGCCGCCGCCGTTGATGCTCTCGGCCTTGATGGCGACCGAGCCCTCGCCCAGCACCGTGATGTCGCCGGAATGGTTGACCGTGACGGTTCCGCCGGTTCCGCCAGTTCCGCCGCCGACCGCACCGACGACCGCCGCCACAGCATTGGACAGGACCAGGCTGTTTGCCTCGCCGGTCAGGCTGAAGCCCATGGCCGCGTTGCCGCCGCCGCCGCCGATGCTCTGGGCCACGATGCCGTGTGCGTTGGCCCCACGGGTGACGATCGCGCCGGTGTTGGTCACCGTCACCGATCCGCCGTCGCCGCCGTCGCCGCCCAACCCGCCGATCGAGATCAGGGGTGTGTTGGTGGTGGCCCCGATCACGGCGTTCGCCGCGATGACCATGCCGCCATTGCCGCCGCCGCCGCCGATCGACTGGGCCAGGATGCCGTGCGCCCCCTCGCCGGTGGTGTCGATCAGGCCGCCGTTGGTCACGGACACAGCGCCGCCGGTATTGCCAGCCCCGCCGGCCCCGCCGACGTGGAGCCCGGCCGACACGCTGTCAGAGCCGCTAACCAGCCCGGTGACCGAGATGATCGAAGTGCCGTTGCCGCCGCCGCCGCCCAGACTCTGGGCGAAGATGCCGTAGGCGCCTGCGCCTCGGGTGACGATCTCGCCGGAGTGATCCGCGCCGGTGTCCAGGTTGGTGACGGTGACGTCGCCGCCCGTGCCGCCTGTTCCGCCCGAGCCGCCGAAGTTGGCCACGAACCGGTGCGACTGCATCGACGAGCCGGTTCCGCCGCCGACCACGTCGAGCAGAATCCCCGCGTCGCCGCCGCCGCCGCCGATGCTGTTGGCGCTGATGCCGGCCGCGTCACGGCCCTCGGTGAAGATCAGGCCGCTGTTGGCGACCGAGACCGCGCCGCCGGCGCCGCCGTCCCCGCCGGAGCCGCCGACGTTGACCTCGATGGAGTCGTTGGCGCGATTGCCCTGGGCTCGCAGGTTCAGAACCATGCCGCCGACGCCGCCGCCGCCGCCGATGCTCTGCGCGCGAATGCCGTACGACAGGTCGCCCGCGGTGGCGATCACCCCTGTATTGGCCACGTCAACGTCGCCGGCGACGGCGCCTGTGCCGCCCGTGCCGCCGATGCTGACCGAGGCTGTCCGGGTCGTCGTTCCCGCCGGCGGACCGCCGATCTGAATGGCGATGTTGCGGGCGTGACCCGCCAGGCCGCCCCCGCCGCCGATCGATTGCGCCAGTACGCCATCCGAGCGGTCGCCGGTGGTGATGATCGTGGAAGCATTGTCGACGGTCACATCGCCCGACGCGGCGCCGACTCCCCCGTTTCCGCCCACGTTGACGGTCGCCGCGCCTGCGGCCCTCAGCACGAATGAGCCGGCCGCGCCGCCGACGCCGCCCCCGCCGCCGACCGACTGCGCGAAGATGCCGCGCGCATCGTCGCCACGCGTCGTGATCGCACCGGCGGCGTCCACCGTCACGTCGCCGGAGGTCGCTCCGACGCCGCCCTCGATCCCCACGGCGACGTTGGCCGAGTAGGACGCCGCGTCGGGCGTGTTGGCGCCCGAGGTGTAGGACGCGCCGACCGAGGTCGCGCTGCTCGCGCCGCCCCCGCCGCCGACGCTCTGGGCCAGGATGCCCGAGGCCTCGTCGCCGCTCGTGTCGATGGTTCCGTCTGACACGACCGAGACGTCGCCGCTGGAGCCGCCGGCTCCGCCCTGGCGGCCGATGGTGATGTTCAGCGAATTGTTGGCCAGGATGCCCAATGCCAGGTCCAGCGAGGTATTGCCGCCGCCGCCGCCGATGCTTTGGGCCCGGATGCCGACCGATGCGAGGCCGCCGGTTACGATCGTTCCGGTGTGATCGACCGAGACGTCCGCGCCCGTGCCACCCGCACCGACCGCCCCGCCGACGGCGAGGTTGAGAGCGGTTGAGTTCCGCAGCACGCCGAAGCCGATGTTGAAGTCAGCGTCGCCGCCGCCGCCGCCCAGGGACTGGGCGAACAGGCCGTCGCTGTTGTCGCCGGTGGTGACGATGTCGCCATTGTGCCGGACCGTGACATCGTCGCCGCTTCCCGCGCCGGCTCCGCTTCCACCGACGCTGATGATCGCCGCCAGGGGGTTGTCCCCGCCCGCGCGCACGGTAGCCGCGAAGGTGAAATTCATCCCGGCGCGGCCGCCGCCGCCGCCGATCGATTGAGCCACGAGGCCGTCGGAATCGTCGCCATAGGTGCGGATCACCCCGGCCGTGCTCGTCTCGACGCCCCCGACCATGGTGTAGCCGCGGGTCACCTCGACCGTGCCCGCGTTACCGCCGGAACCGCCCGAACCGCCGACGCCCAGCGCCACCGGCTGTCCCATGGGCGCGATCGCGCCGGTGCCGCTGATGCCGCCCACCCCGCCACCGCCGCCGATCGACTGGGCGAGGATGCCGTTCGAATTGCCGGTGAACTGCACGGACTCGAATCCGCCGCCCGTCGCCGGCCGGGCATTGACGAAGATGTTGCCGTTGCTGGTCAGCCGGACGTCGCCGGCGTCCGCGCCGTCGCCGCCGGTGCCCCCGACCCCGACGGCCACACCTATGCCGCGCGTGCGCTGGCCGGACGAGGTGGTTCCCAAGGTCACGTCGGCCGTGACGTTCAGGCCGCCCGATCCGCCGCCGCCGGCCACGCTTTGGGCCAGTACGCCGATCGAGTCGATGCCGTCGACCATGATCTGGCCGTTCTGGTTGACCGTCACGTCGCCGCTGCTGTTGCCGGCGCCGCCGAACCCGCCAAGGCCGAAGGCGAGCGAGGGTTCCTCGGCCGCCGGATCAGCAGTGACGCCGCCCGAGATGTTGATGCCGCCCGCACCGCCGCCGCCGCCGATCGACTGTGCCATCAGGCCCCGCGAACGGTGTCCCGAAGCGAACAGGTCGGCGTCAACGTTGGCCGTCACGTCGCGGCCGAGACCCCCGGCGCCGCCGAAACCTCCAACGCCCGCCGTCAGCTGCCCGTCGAGCGCTATGCCGCCCGAGACGTTGATGCCGCCGGCGCCTCCGCCGCCGCCAACGGACTGGGCGATGACGGCCGAACGGTCGTCGCCGACCGCGCTGACCTGCACCCGGTCCGTGCCCGGCGCCTGGATGGTCAGGTCGACCGTGCCGGCGTCGCCGCCCGCGCCGCCGAAACCGCCCACGCCCAGCGACACCACGCGGCTGGAGCTGGAGGCCCCGGGCGCGGTGATCGACAGCTGGCCGGTGACATTCAGGCCGCCGTTGCCGCCGCCGCCGCCGATCGACTGGGCGACCACCCCGTGCGACCCGTTCAGCCGCTCGCGGTGAGCCGGCAAGACGATGTCGCCGATGATGGGGAAGGTCACCGTCAACTCGTCCGTGGTGATGTCGGACTCCAGGCCGCGGGCATAGACGTTGCCGGTGATCGTGGCCGTCACATTGCCCGCGTCGCCGCCGCCGCCGCCAAAGCCGCCGACGCCGATGCCAAGGCTCCCGGCGTTGCCGCTGGTGGTGGCCGAAATGCCGCCGGAGACGTTGATCGCGCCATTGCCGCCGCCGCCGGCGAGGCTCTGGACGATGATGCCGTCGGAATTTGCCCCGTCCGTTTGCGTGTCGCCGACGCGGACCAGGCTGACATTCCCCGACGAGCCGCCCAGCCCCCCGAAGCCGCCGATGCCGATCGAGCCGGTTCCTGAGGCGCCCGTTCCGAGAGCGATGGCGCCCGAGACGTTGAGGCCGCCGTTGCCGCCTCCGCCGCCCAGACTCTGGGCCACGACGCCGTCCGCGTTGGCGCCGCTGGTCAGGTACAGGCCGTTGACAGTGGCGTCGACCGCGCCCGCGTCGCCGCCGCCGCCCCCGAAGCCGCCGACGCCCAGGCCTATGGCGACCGAGGCGTTGTTGCTGGTGGTCAGCGACACCGCGCCAGTCACATTGAGGCCGCCGTTTCCGCCTGCGCCGCCGAGGCTCTGCAGCATGGCGCCGAACGAGCCGTCGCCGGCGGTGGTCACATTGCCGTTGAGCACCCCGGTGACCGCATCCGCGTCGCCGCCGCCGCCGCCGAAGCCGCCGAGTCCGAACCCAAGCGTGCCGCTGACGCCGCTGGACGCCGTCAGCCCGCCGGTGATGTTGAAGCCGCCGTTGCCGCCGCCGCCGCCGACGCTCTGCATCAGGATGCCGTATGCGTCAGCCCCGAGGGTCGAGACGTCCCCGGTCACGGTGGCGTTGACGGTCGAGGCGTCGCCGCCATCGCCGCCGAAGCCACCGACGCCCACGCCGATATTGCCGGCGCCCGCGCCGCCTGAAATCGACAGGGCCACGCCGCCCGTGATGTTGAAGGCGCCGTTGCCGCCGCCGCCACCGAGGCTTTGATATGCCACCCCGAACGAGCGATCTCCCTCGGTCGTCACGTCGCCGGTGACGCCGCCGCTGACCGCGCCCGCATCGCCGCCCGAGCCGCCGAAGCCGCCCACGCCGACCATCAGATTGCCCGCCACGTCCTGCGAGCCGGAGATGCCGCCCGAGACGTTGAAGCCGCCGTTGCCGCCGCCGCCGCCGACCGACTGGGCCAGCACCGCCGAGGCGTCGTCGCCGGCGGTCAGGACGTCGCCGACGATTGTCGCCGCCACAGCGCCTGCGTTTCCGCCGTCGCCGCCGCCGCCGCCCACGCCCACGCCGATGTTGCCGGCCGCGGTCTGGGCCGCGGAGATGCCGCCGACGACCGAAAAGCCGCCATTGCCGCCGCCGCCGCCGACCGACTGGGCCAGGATGGCGCGTGCGCCGTCGCCCATGGTCAGGGCCGCGACCAGCGTATCGGTCGGGTCCAGCACGCCCTGGTTGACGTTGAGAGTCACGCCGCCGGAATCGCCGCCGCCGCCGCCGGCGCCGCCGACGCTGACCCCGAGGGTGCCTGCGCCCGTCTGAGCGATGGCGATATTGCCGGTGACGTTGAAGCCGCCGTTGCCGCCGCCGCCGCCGACGCTCTGGGCCACGATGGCGTCGCTGCCGCCGCCCGCCGTCTGGGTGGTGCCGGTGACCGCCAGGTTGACGGTTCCGGCGTCGCCGCCCGCGCCGCCCGAGCCTCCGACGCCGACGCTGATCGATCCGGCGCCAGTACCACTGCCGGCGATGCTGCCCGCGATGTTGAAGCCGCCCGAACCGCCGCCGCCGCCGACGCTCTGGGCCACGATGGCGTCGGACTCCGCGCCCAGGGTGGTGACGTCGCCGACGATCGAAGCGCCGACGCGCGCGCCCGCGCCGCCCCCGCCGCCGGCGCCCCCGACCCCGATCGCCACGCCCGCGGCCGCCTGACCGCCGCCGCCGATCGAGCCGGCGACATTGAAGCCGCCGTTGCCGCCGCCTCCGCCGACACTCTGCGCCAGGAAGCCTCCCGACTGATCGCCCCAGGTGGTGATGCCGACCGCCGAGGCGTCGACCTCCCCGGCGTCGCCGCCGCCGCCGCCCGAGCCGCCCACGCCGACGGAGATCGCCCCGCCGGCGTCGCCGCCGCCGCCGATGCCGCCGGCGATGTTGAAGCCGCCATTGCCGCCGCCGCCGCCGATGCTCTGCACCGTCACGCCGGTGGACTGGTCTCCGGTGGTGACCACCAGCCCCTGGGCCGCGCCGCGTACGTTTCCGCCGCGTCCGCCGCCGCCGCCGGCGCCGCCGACGCCGACGGAGATCGCTCCGCCCACATTGCCGCCGACGCCCACGCTGCCGGAGACGTTGAAGCCTCCGTTGCCGCCGCCGCCGCCCACCGACTGGACCAGCAGGCCGCCCGACTGGTCGCCGGTCGTCTGGATCGCGCCGCCCACAGTGCCGTCGGCCGCGCCGCCGTCGCCGCCGCCGCCGCCCGAGCCGCCGATGCCGATAGAGACGCCGCCGCCGCCCGCCGCCGCGCCGCCGATCGAGCCCGCCACGCTGAAGCCGCCCGAGCCGCCGCCGCCGCCGACGCTCTGCACCGTCACCGCGGTCGAGCGGTCGCCACTGGTTGACACGTCGCCGCCGATCACGCCGGTGGCCGAGCCGCCGGCGCCGCCCAGACCACCCTGGCCGCCGACTCCCGCCGCGGCGCCTATGGCGCCGCCGCCCGAGATTGAAACCGCGCCCGACACCGCGAAACCGCCATTGCCGCCGCCGCCGCCGACCGACTGGATCAGGGCCGCGCGGGAATCATCGCCAGTCGTGGCGATGTCACCATCGAACTCGACGTCGACCACGCCTCCCACGCCGCCATTGCCGCCGCTGCCGCCCACGCCCACGCTGACCGAGGCCGAGGCCGCGCCCGCGCCCGATCCGGCGACCGATACGGCAAAGCCGCCGTTGCCGCCGCCGCCGCCCACCGACTGCGCCAGCAGACCGGTCGAGAACTGGCCGCTGGTGAGGATAGCGCCACCCGAATCGATCTCGACGAGTCCGCCGGCGCCGCCATCGCCGGCGCTGCCGCCGACGCCGACCGAGAAGGCCGCCGCCGCCGTTTCGCCGGCCGCGAACGAGAAGGATACGGCGAAGCCGCCGTTGCCGCCGCCGCCGCCCACGCTCTGCGCGAACAGACCTTCGGAATAGTCGCCCTCGGTGACGATGGTCGCATCGCCATCCACGCTGACAGCGCCGCCAAGGCCCCCGCCACCGCCCGAGCCGCCAACCGCGATACTGGCGCCGACCCCGTAGCCGGCGGAAACCTGCGCGGCGAAGCCGCCGTTGCCGCCGCCGCCGCCCACGCTCTGCGCGAAGACGCCGCGCGACCGGTCTCCCGAGGTGAAGATCAGAGGCGAAACAATCTGGTCGACGCCGCCGACAGTGATCGTCCGGTCGAAGAAGTTGACATCGACCACGCCGCCGTCGCCGCCGTCGCCGCCGTCGCCGCCGACCGCCGCGCCCGCGAAGGCGCTGATCGAGCCCGACGAGCCTCCGTTGCCGCCGCCCCCGCCGACCGACTGGGCGAAGATGCCGTGGGAGTCGTCGCCCCCGGTCGTCAGGTCCCCATAGTTGTTGACCGTCACGACGCCCGAGTTTCCGCCGCCGCCGCCGGCGCCGCCGATGGTCAGGAAGACGCCGCCGCTGGAGCCGCCGTCACCGCCGCCGCCGCCGATCGACTGGACCTGCAGGGCGCTGGCGACGTCGCCGGCCGTGGTCACCGCGCCCCGATTGGTGATCGTGACCGCCCCGCCGGTGCTGAGGCCGGATCCGTTTCCGCCAAGGGTGACGAGACCGCCGCTGTCGCCGCCCGTGCCGCCGCCGCCGCCGACCGACTGGGCGAAGATGCCGCGCGCGAAGTCGCCCGCCGTGGTGATGCGGCCGGCGTTGTCCACGGTGACCGTATTGCCGTTGCCGCCGGCGCCGCCGCCTCCGCCCAGCGCCACCGCGCCGCCGCTGGCCGATCCGGACCCGCCGCCACCGCCCACCGACTGGGCGAAGACGCCGTCGGCGCCGAGGCCAAGCGTCGTGATCCAGCTGTCGGCGGTGGTCGTGACCGAGACCACGCCCGCGCCGCCGGCTCCGGCTCCGGAGCCGCCGAGGCTCACCAGCCCGCCGGACCCCAGCGCATTGCCGCCGCCGCCGCCGATCGACTGGGCGAAGATGCCGCGCGAGCCGAGCCCGGCCGTCGAAATCGTCGCCCCCGACTCGACGGTGACGTTCCCGCCCAGCCCGCCGCTGTTGCCCCGCGACCCGATGGCCACCAGGCCCCCGCTGATGCCGCCGTTGCCGCCGCCCCCGCCGATCGACTGTGCGAACACGCCGTGAGAGGACACGCCCAGCGTGGTCACGAACGACCCGGACTGGGCGAAGACCTGCGCGGTTCCGCCATTGCCGCCGGTGCCGCCGCCAGATCCGAGCGACCCCAGGCCGAGGCTCAGGCCGCCGTTGCCGCCGCCGCCGCCGATCGACTGGGAGAACAGGCCGTGGGCCGCCGAACCCTCGGTGCGCACTTCCGAGCCCGTCTGGGCTCGCACGATGGCCGTTCCGCCGTTGCCGCCGGGCGCCCCGTCGTCCGAGAAGGTGATCAGGCCGACCGCGCCTCCGGCGTCCCCGCCGATGCCGCCGATGCTCTGGGCGGTGACGCCGAACGAGCCGTCGCCGAGCGTGGTGACCAGACCGTAGTTGATGGCCTCCGCATGGCCGCCATGACCGCCCCGGTTGCCCGAGCCGCCGTCCCCGAACAGACCATAGCTGCCGCCGCCGCTGCCGGCGCCGCCGCCGAGGCTCTGGGCGAACACGCCATGGGCCGCCAGGCCGCGCGTGGTGATGGTGCTGTAGTTGATGGCCGTCGCCGTGCCGCCGGTGCTGCCCGAGCCGCCGGAGCCGCCGCTGGAAAAGACGAAGCCGGAGCCGCCCTCGCCGCCGATCCCGGCCCGGCTCTGGACGACGATTCCATGCGCGCCCGCCCCGGTCGTGGAAATGCTCGCGTAGTGCGAGGTCAGGGTGACATTTCCCCCCGCGCCGCCTGACCCGCCCGAGGCGCCGCTGGCTCCCAGATAGCCGTCGCCGCCGTTGCCGCCGTTGCCGCCGATGCTGGCGGCGATGACCCCCGGCAGGCCGGCGCTGACGGTCGTGATGCTGGTCGAGGCGTCGCCCACGTCGAGGGTGAAGTCGGGGCCGGCGTCGCCGGCTTCTCCCGAGTTCGCCGACACGAACAGGGCGCCGTCGCGTCCGCCGTCGCCTCCGTCGCCGCGCCGGATGTCGGAGAAGGCGTTGATGTCGCCCGCGCCCGCCGGGAGCGTGAAATTGCCCCCAGCCGGTCCGCCGGGGGCCGTGGTGATCGACGAGACGGTCGCCAGCGTCGAGGCGACATTCGCCGCGTCCTTGACGGCGAGGCTGACCACATGGCCGTCGCCGTCCAGCGTGACGCCGGTCACCGTGTAGTTTCCGCCGGCTGGATTGGGGAACACGTCGCCAACCGCCTGGGCCAGCAGGATCACATTGTTGAGATTGGTCCGGACCACGCCGAAGCCGAGGACCTCCACCACGGTTTCGTTCGTGTTGGTCAGCGGATTGAGCACTGACCCTCCGACCGGAATCGGCGTGATGACGGCAAGAGGACCATCGGGTTCACCCACCGCGGCGACCGGAGCAGGCGCCATTACGGGGCGCGCCGCCGCGGCCATCGGGGCGGCCATCGCGGCGCCGGCGGTGACGATCAGGGCGATCCGGCGAAGGGTGCGTTGCAGGCGACGGTTGACGACGGCGTCTGCGCGGCGCTCGCGGGCGCGCTTTTCGACGCCGCTCACCGTGCGGCGCAACCCCGACAGGGCTTCGGCGAGCACGCGGGACTCGGGATCACGACGGGAATCAAGCAGCGCGGTCAGTTCGTCCAGCTGTCGGCAGACGGCGTCAGCCTGCGCCCGCGGCAGCCGGCTGGCCTCCAGGGTCGCGGCCAGTTGCCCGACGAGGCCCGCGACACGGACGAGCCTCGACGTTCCACGCGAATAATCCGACATCTGTCCAGTCCCCCAAGGCACAGGTGTACAGCAAGCGACAAGACGCCCGATCGGCAAGAGATTTCCCTCCCCGGTAGAACGCCACGCCACATTGCCTTGTAGCGCACTGTTATCCGAACCTGAACGGGGTTAATTGTCGGGGAGCCACCCGCGTCAGTCAGGGTTCACTTGGCGCACGTGCGGCGCCAGACTGGCTCCGTCGCTGGTGCGGTCAATCAGTCGATGGAGGCCTGACGCCATCGATAATGCGAGGGCCCTGACCATCTTCGGGACAGGTGACCCTGTCAGAAGAAGAGGCGCGCCAGTAATTCGATCGACGGCCGCGAGCATCGATAGGTTCGCGTGGATGCCCGGTCGGTGTTTCGGAGGCTGGCTTCGCCCCCGGAGCTGGTTCGCCATGGCGGCTCCTCGGCGGGCAACCGATTTCCGCTACTGGCGCGGTGCTGTGGTCTGGCCCGCAGTGGTGCTCAACGTCCGCTATGGGTGGGAAGCGGACCTCAGTCGATGATCGGGCAATCGGGGACGTAGGGGGCCAACCCCAGAGCAAGCGCGGCTACAAGCAACCAGCACAAAGCAAGCTGAACGAACAGCGTTAGTCTTGACCACCGGCGGAAGATGCCGACGGCAAGGA
>NZ_DASPLR010000039.1:0-7801 GCF_035627475.1 Brevundimonas sp.
CCTCGAGGAGGCGCTGGAAGGCTTCGCCGGCTGCGCCGTGGTCATCTCCCACGACCGCTGGTTCCTCGACCGCCTGGCGACTCACATCCTCGCCTTCGAGGGCGACAGCCACGTGGAATGGTTCGAGGGCAACTTCGAGGCGTACGAGGAGGACAAGAAGCGTCGCCTCGGGGTGGAGAGCCTGATCCCGCACCGGATCAAGTTCCAGAAATTCGGGCGGTAATCCGGGGTCGGTCATCCGGTCGAAGCGACGCCGAATGCCGGGACAAGAGCGTCGAGGTCGCAGCCGAAGAGACCTGCCCTATTCCGGGCGAAGCGCCGGCCCCCTCCCTTTTCGCCTTGGCTCGCGCTAGCCTGCGGCCATGACCCAACGCCCCGCCCTGCTAATCATGCAGCGCCATCTGGCGCCGCTGACGGCGTTCCTGGAGAGCGCCTACGATGTCTACCGGTTCTGGGAAGGGCCGCCGATCGAGGCCGCGCACGACATCCGGGCGCTGGTCGTGGCCGGGGAATTCCCGCTGGACAAGCATCTGATCGAGACGCTGCCGAACCTGCAGCTGATCGCCTGCTTCACCTCGGGCTACGACCGCATCGACGTGGCGTGGTGCCGGGCGCGGGGGCTGCCGGTCACGCACGCGCCGGCGGTCAATCACGAGGATGTCGCCGACCACGCCCTGGGCCTGATCCTCGCGGCGCGGCGCCAGATCGCCGCCGGCGACCGCGCCCTCCGCGCGGGCGACTGGACCGCCGAGTCGAAGATGATCACCCCGTCCCTGAACGGCCAGAGGCTGGGCGTGGTCGGTCTGGGCCATATCGGCGAGGCCGTGGCCCGACGAGGCGAGGCTCTCCGTATGGCGGTCAGATGGTGGGGACCGCGGGAGAAGGCGGCGGCCTGGCCGCGCGCCGACAGCCTGCTGGACCTGGCCCGCGACAGCGACATCCTGGTGGTCGCCTGCAAGGCCGACGACAGCAATGTCGGCCTGATCTCGCGGGAGGTCATGGAGGCGCTGGGGCCGGCCGGCCTGCTGGTCAATGTGGCGCGCGGCCAGCTGGTCGACGAAGAGGCGCTGATCGCGGCGCTGAAGGAGGGTCGTCTGGGCCAGGCGGCGCTGGACGTCTTCGAGGAGGAGCCGACGCAGGCCGCGCGCTGGGCCGGCGTGCCCAACACCGTGCTGACGCCGCACACCGGCGGGGCCACGACGGAGGCGGTGCAAGGCATGCTGGCGCTGCTGTTGCAGAACCTCGAGGCGGCCTTCGCCGGCGAGCCGCTGAAGACGCCCGTCCCGGACTGATCAGGTTCGAACACTGGCGTGGACGGTCGGCCATGGCATAGTCGCGCTCGTCCTCCAGTTGCGAGTCAGGCCTTGTCCGAAGCACTCTCCCCCACCCCGCCGGCGGCCTCGTCCCCGACCAGGTCCGCGCCCTTGACCCTGGAGTGTTTCCCGACCCGTCCGTCGCCGCCGCCGCTGGTTCCCGGACGGCCGGACCGCGACTGGATGGACGCCTTCACCGCCCGCCACCCCTACCGTTGTCTGCCGCTGAGCATGGCCAATACGACTGGCTGGGAGTTGCTCTGCCCGTTCGGATTCGAGGCCGAGTGGGACGGGGGACAGGGGGCCGACGCGATCCGCTTCGCCCCCGACGCGGACGCGACCCTGTTCGACCATTTCGCGGCCTCGCACTTCACGCACGGGATCGTCACCTTCCACACCGGATGGCTGTTCCGCACGCCGCCGGGCTGGGCGCTGCGGGCGTCCGGCGTTCCGAACCGGTTCAAGCACGGGCTCGCGCCGCTGGAGGGCCTGGTCGAGACGGACTGGCTGCCCTATCCGTTCACGATGAACTGGGCCTTCACCGCGCCGGGCAAGGTCCGGTTCGAGAAGGACGAGCCGTTCTGCTTCATCCAGCCGGTCGAGCACCGCCGTATCGAGGCCTTCGAGCCCGTGCGGGTCTCGCTGGACGACGACGCCGACCTCGCGCGCCAGTACGAGACGTGGAAGGAGACGCGGACGCTGTTCAACAACAGCATGGCCGCGGGCGATCCCGAGGCGATCAAGCAGGCGTGGCAGCGCTACTATTTCCGCGGCGAGTATCCGGACCAGGCCGAGCCCCGGCCGGAGAGCCACGTCAACAAGCGGCGGCTGGCGCCGCTGCCGGACGCGCCGCCGGCCTCCGCCGCGCCATCGGCCGCGCCGGGTATCGACTTCAGGGGCTGGTCCGCCGTCGGCGCCCTGACCCGGAAGGGGCCGGCCGAGGACTGATCAGGCCGAACCCCCGGGCATGTCCGGCATCGGCATGGGCTCGGGCGCGGGCATCGGGATCGACGGCGCGCGCGGCGGCGCCGGCGGGCGCGGCATCTCGTCGTCCGACAACTGGCCGTCGCCGTTGGCGTCCATGCGGACGAACATGCGCTCGGTCCCGACGCCCAGTTCCTCTCGCGTGATGCGACCGTCGCCGCTGGTGTCCGACTGGGCGATCATGGTGCGCAGGCGCCCCCCGCCCATGGCGCCGGCTGGCCCGCGGGTCAGGACCGCCAGCTCGTCGCCCGTAATGGCCGCGTCCTGGTTGGCGTCGAGGCGGCCGAACAGCCGGTCGGTCCAGGCGGGAACCTCGGCCAGGGTGCGGGCCGGACCCATGCCGCCTCCGGGCGGGCCCATGCGCATGGGTGTTGGCGTGGGCGTGGCGGCGGGGTCCTGAGCCGGGGTGGTCCGGGCCACGGCGGGCGAGGACAGGAACAGGACGGCGACCGAAGCCGCCAGGGCGTGGGCGCGAGAGGTCATCACAGGGGTCCTGATAGGCTGTGCCGGTCCCGACAGATTGTGCCTGAACGGCTGCCCTGACCAGCGGTTTCCGCTTGCATAATCATATAAGGATATCTTTATATGAAGCCATGTCACTGACCGCAGACCAGACCGTCGAGGCCTTGCGCGCCGCGGGCGAGCCGACCCGCCTGCGGGTGCTGTCGCTGCTGGCCGGAGAAGAGCTGTCGGTGATGGAGCTGTCGCGCATCCTCGACCAGAGCCAACCGCGCGTGTCGCGGCACCTCAAGCTGATGACCGACGCGGGCCTGATCGAACGATTTCCGGACGGGGCGCGGGTGTTCTACCGCCTGACGTCCGATGCTCCGGCCCGGCGCCTGATCGACACCGTCCTGGACGTCGTCGAGACCAGCGCCGGCGAAGCCGACGACCGCCGGCTGGAAGAGGTGCGGCGCGACCGCGAGGCGGCCGCCGGGGCCTATTTCGAGCGCATCGCGCCGCAGTGGGACCGGATTCGCTCCCTCTACGTCTGCGAGACCGCCGTCGAGGCGGCCATCCTCAAGGCCGCGGGGGACGGTCCGTTCGAGCGGGTCGTGGATCTGGGCACCGGATCGGGCCGGATGCTGACCCTGCTGGGCCGCAAGGCGAAAATGTCGCTGGGCCTCGACCTCAGCCAGAACATGCTCAACATCGCCCGCGCCAACGTCACCCGCGCCGGGCTGGACAAGGTCGAGCTGCGCCACGGCGACATCTTCGCCACCCGCCTGCCGCAGCAGAGCGCCGATCTGGTGCTGGTGCACCAGGTGCTGCACTACCTCGCCGATCCGGCCGCGGCCGTGGCCGAGGCGGCCCGGCTGGTCATGCCGGGCGGACGACTGCTTATCGTCGACTTCGCGCCGCACGCCCTGGAACATCTGCGCGAGGAGCATCAGCACCGGCGGCTCGGCTTCTCCGACGAAGAGATGCGGCGCTGGCTGGGCGAGGCCGGTCTGACCGCCTCGGCGCCGATCGCCCTGCCCCCGGACACCGACGGTCTGACCGTGGTCATCTGGACAGCTGAACGGTCGACCGACCAGAAGGCGAAGGTCGCGTGACCGCCCCCGCCCTCAGCCTTGCCGAGGCCCGCGCCCTGCTGCTGTCGCCGCTGGGGCCCGTGGCCCGTGCCGGACAGGACAGCTCGCGGCCGCGCGTGTCGTTCGAATTCTTCCCGCCCCGCTCCGACGAGGCCGAGGCGAACCTGTGGAAGGCGGTGACCCGCCTGGCCCCGCTGAAACCGGACTTCGTCTCGGTCACCTACGGCGCCGGCGGATCGACCCGCGAGCGCACCCACCGCACCGTGCAGCGCATCCTCGCCGAGACCGAGCTCACGCCCGCCGCCCACCTGACCTGCGTCGAGGCCAGCCGCGACGAGGTCGACGCGGTCATCGACGGCTATCGCGCTGCCGGGGTGCGCCACATCGTGGCCCTGCGCGGCGATCCGCCCGGCGGCGCCGGCCTCGGCGGGGCCTATGTCCCGCGCGCGGACGGCTACGCCAACGCCACCGAGCTGACCGCCGCCGTGGCCCGGCGGGGCGGGTTCGAGATCAGCGTCGGCTGCTATCCCGAGGGCCATCCGGAGAGCCCGTCGGCGGCCCACGACCTCGATGTGCTCAAGGCCAAGGTCGACGCCGGGGCGACGCGGGCGATCAGCCAGTTCTTCTTCGACATCGACGCCTTCCTGAGGTTCCGCGACCGCGTGCGGGCGGCGGGCGTGACCATCCCCATCATCCCGGGCGTGATGCCGGTGTCGAACTTCGCCGGGCTGAAGCGGATGTCGGCGGGCTGCGGCGCGGCGGTGCCCGACTGGCTGGCCGCGCATTTCGAGGGGCTGGACGACGACCCCGAGACCCGCAAGCTGATCGCCGCCTCCGTCGCCGCCGAGACCTGCGCCCGGCTGCAGGAGGAGGGGTTCTCCGACTTCCACTTCTACACCCTGAACCGCGCCGACCTGGTCTACGCCATCTGCCGGGTGCTGGGCGTGCGCGAGACGGCCGGTGCGTGAACTCCACGACCCCTCCACCGCTTCGCGGTCCCCCTCCCCATTCGCTGCGCGAACAGGGAGGAGACAGGTCGCGCCGCCTCGTCTCCTCCCCGTCGCAGATGGGGAGGGGGACCCCGAAGGGGTGGAGGGGTCCGACGCGCGCAGGGGAGCTGAACGATGAACAGACAAGATCGAATCGCCGCCCTGCACGCCGCCGCCCGCGAGCGCATCCTCGTGCTGGACGGCAGCTGGGGGGTGATGATCCAGCGCCGCGACCTGTCCGAGGCCGAGTTCCGCGGCGACCGCTTCGCCGAGCATCCGGTGCAGCTGAAGGGGAACAACGACATCCTGTGCCTCACCCGGCCGGACGTCATCGCGGACCTGCACGACCAGTATTTCGCCGCCGGCGCGGACATCACCGAGACCAACACCTTTTCGGCCACGACCATCGCCCAGGACGACTATGCCCTGGACGAACAGGCGGTGTGGGACATCAATTTCGAGGGCGCCAGACTGGCCCGCGCCGAGGCCGACCGCTGGACGACGAAGACCCCCGCCAAGCCGCGCTTCGCCGCCGGCTCGATCGGGCCGCTGAACAAGATGCTGTCGATGTCCTCGGACGTGAACGACCCCGGCGCGCGCAGCGTGACCTTCGATCAGGTCTACGAGGCCTACCGCCATCAGGTGCGGGCGCTGCATGCGGGCGGCGTCGACCTGTATCTGATCGAGACCATCACCGACACGCTCAACTGCAAGGCGGCGATCAAGGCCATCCTCGACCTTGCCGACGAGGGGCTGGAGCCGCTGCCGATCTGGATCTCGGGCACCATCGTCGACCGTTCCGGCCGGACCCTGAGCGGCCAGACGGCCGAGGCCTTCTGGCACAGCGTGCGGCACGCCAAACCCTTCGCGGTCGGCTTCAACTGCGCCCTCGGCGGCGAGCTGATGCGGCCCTTCATCGCCGAACTCTCGCGCGTGGCCGACACCCTCGTCGCCGCCTATCCCAACGCCGGCCTGCCCAACGCCATGGGCGAATACGACGAACAGCCGCACGAGACGGCCCACTTCATCGAGGAGTGGGCGAAGTCGGGGTTGGTCAACATCGTCGGCGGCTGCTGCGGCACGACGCCGGAACACATCCGGCATGTGGCGGACGAGGTCGCGGGCCTGCCGCCGCGCGCCATTCCGGAACGGCCCGTGGCCATGCGACTGTCGGGCCTCGAGCCTTTTGAACTGGTAGCGTAGTGCGTCCCACCTTCATCAACGTCGGCGAGCGGACCAACGTCACTGGGTCGGCCAAATTCCGCAAGCTGGTGGTCGAGGGCGACTACGCCGGGGCGCTGGCCGTCGCGCGGCAGCAAGTCGAGGCCGGGGCTTCGATCATCGACGTGAACATGGACGAGGGGCTGCTGGACGGCGTCGTCGCCATGCGCACCTTCCTCAACCTGATCGCGGCCGAACCGGACATCGCCCGTGTGCCGGTGATGATCGACAGCTCCAAATGGGAGGTGATCGAGGCGGGGCTGAAATGCGTCCAGGGCAAGCCGATCGTCAATTCGATCTCGATGAAGGCGGGCGAGGCCGAGTTCCGCGACCAGGCGGTCAAATGCCTGCGCTACGGCGCCGCCGTAGTGGTCATGGCGTTCGACGAGCAGGGCCAGGCCGACACCGCCGCGCGCAAGATCGAGATCTGCACCCGGGCCTACCGCATCCTCGTCGACGAGGTCGGCTTCCCGCCCGAGGACATCATCTTCGACCCCAACATCTTCGCCGTGGCGACGGGCATCGAGGAACACGACAACTACGCCGTCGACTTCATCGAGGCGACGCGGGCGATAAAGGCCACCCTGCCCTATGCGCGGGTGTCGGGCGGGGTGTCGAACGTGTCGTTCAGCTTCCGCGGCAACGAGCCGGTGCGGCGGGCGATCCACTCGGTCTTCCTGTACCACGCCATCCAGGCGGGCATGGACATGGGCATCGTCAACGCCGGCGACCTGCCGGTCTATGACGACATCGACCCGGTGCTGAGGGAAGCCGTCGAGGATGTGATCCTGAACCGGCCGCAGCGGACCAATGTCTCGAACACCGAGCGGCTGGTCGACCTCGCGCCCAACTACAAGGGCGACAAGGGGGCGGCGCGGGTCGTCGACCTGACATGGCGCGACCAGCCTGTCGGCAAGCGGATCGAACACGCCCTGGTGCACGGCATCACGGACTGGATCGAGGCCGACACCGAGGAGGCGCGGCTGCAATCGGAGCGGCCGCTGCACGTCATCGAGGGCCCGCTGATGGACGGGATGAACGTGGTCGGCGACCTGTTCGGCTCGGGCCGGATGTTCCTGCCGCAGGTGGTCAAGTCGGCGCGGGTGATGAAACAGGCGGTGGCCTGGCTCGAGCCGTTCATGGAGGCGGAGAAGACCGGCCAGCCGCGTCAGCAGGCCGGGAAGATCCTGATGGCCACGGTCAAGGGCGACGTCCACGACATCGGCAAGAACATCGTCGGCGTCGTCCTGCAGTGCAACGGCTACGAAGTGATCGACCTCGGGGTGATGGCGCCCTGGACGACGATCCTCCAGGCGGCGAACGAGAACCAGGCCGACATCATCGGCCTTTCCGGCCTGATCACGCCGTCGGTCGACGAGATGGTCACCGTCGCCGAGGAGATGCAGCGCGCCGGGCTCGCGCTGCCGCTGCTGATCGGCGGCGCCACCACCAGCAAGGTCCACACTGCGCTTCGCATCGACCAGGCCTATGAAGGGCCGGTGATCCACGTGCTCGATGCCAGCCGCGCGGTCGGGGTTGCTTCGGCTCTGGTTTCGGAGACTCAGCGCGATCCGCTCGTCGAGAAGACGGCGCAGGATTACCAGGCGGTGCGGGACGCCCGTGCGAACAAGGGTCAGAATGAGCTCGCGACGCTGGCCGAGGCGCGCGCCAACGCGCTGCCGTTCGACCCGGCCGGGGCGGCTCCCGCTCCGAAGCAGCCGGGTCTGCACTGCTTCGATGATTGGCCGCTCGAGGAGCT
>NZ_DASPLR010000040.1:0-110656 GCF_035627475.1 Brevundimonas sp.
GGTCGCCGCCAATGTGCGCGACGGGCGGCTGTCCTTCGCCCTGGACGGCGCCGAGGCCATCCGCTCGGCCGACGCGGTGTTCATCGCCGTCGGCACCCCGTCGCGTCGCGGCGACGGCCATGCCGACCTGTCCTACGTCCATGCCGCCGCCGAGGAGATCGCCGGCCTGATCGAGGGCTTCACCGTCATCGTCACCAAATCGACGGTGCCGGTCGGGACGGGGGACGAGATCGAGGCCATCATCCGGGCGCGCCGACCCGACGCCGACTTCGCCGTGGTCTCCAACCCCGAATTCCTGCGCGAGGGCGCGGCGATCGAGGACTTCAAACGGCCGGACCGGGTCGTGGTGGGCACGGAGGAGGAGCGCGCCCGCGATGTGATGCGCGAACTCTATCGGCCGCTGAACCTGAACGAGACGCCGATCCTGTTCACGGGCCGGCGCACCTCGGAACTGATCAAATATGCGGCCAACGCCTTCCTGGCGATGAAGATCACCTTCATCAACGAGATGGCCGACCTGTGCGAAAAGGTCGGCGCCGATGTGCAGCAGGTCGCGCGCGGCATTGGGCTCGATAACCGGATCGGCTCCAAATTCCTGCACGCGGGCCCGGGCTACGGCGGATCCTGTTTCCCCAAGGACACCCTGGCGCTGGTGCGCACGGCGGTGGACGCCGGCTCGCCGGTGCGGCTCATCGAAACCACGGTCGAGGTCAACGACGCCCGCAAGAAGGCGATGGCCGCGCGGGTGTCCTCGGCGCTGGACGGCGAAATGGCGGGCAAGACCGTCGCCCTGCTGGGTCTGACCTTCAAGCCGAACACCGACGACATGCGCGACGCGCCGTCGCTGGACGTGGCCCCGGCCCTGATCGCCATGGGCGCGACGGTCCAGGCGTTCGACCCCGAGGGCATGAAAGAGGCGGCCCATCTGCTGCCCGACGTGGTGTTCAAGGAGGGGCCCTACGACGCGGTCGAGGGCGCCGACGCGGTGGTCATCCTGACCGAATGGGACCAGTTCCGGGCGCTCGATCTCAACCGGGTCAAACGCCTGCTGCGCCAGCCGGTCATGGTCGATCTGCGCAATGTCTACCGGCCCGAGGACATGCGGGCGCGCGGCTTCCGCTACACCTCGATCGGGCGCGGCTGATTGGCCACTCGACTGTGCACTGACCTGCCCTCGCCCGTTCCCGGAAAGCTATCAGCATGACAACCACCCAAGATGACACACTGGTGATCTGCGGCGCAGCTGCAGTGGATGGGATCCAGAACTTCGGGGATGAATTGCTGCAGCAGATCTATACTCGCTGGGCCCAGGAAGCGGACCCTGGCTTGCATGTGGTGATGCACGGGACCGACGAGGCTTCAGCACTTGCGGATGGAACCCGGCTCCGCGGCGTTGGCTTCATTGGCGGCGGCTATCTGGGCGAGAAGGCGACGGGGCGTGGGGCACTGCACGAATGGCTTCGCAACGGCGCATGGGGCGTTCGCAATCAACTTCTCTACGGCTCTGCTCTCGCGCTCGCGAGGCGGCACGGCGTGCCTCACTGCGTCAGCAGCGTCGAGTTTGGCCCAATCTCCAATCCGTTCTATCGGGCCTTCGCCGTGAGACTGCTGTCGACCGCAGAACACGCGACGGTCCGCAACCCGGATTCCCGCGAGTTCGCCATTCGGTACGGCGTCAGCGCCGGAAAGGTGAACGTCTGCCCTGATGTTGCGCTGGAGCTGACCCGACGCACCGTTCAGCAGGCTCGGAGCGGCGAACCTCCGAGAATCGGTCTTCACCTGCATGCCGTCGGCGGAGAGACCTGGCGCGAAGGCATTGCCACGCTGGTGAACGCGGCCCTGCAGAATGGACTGAAGGGCGCCGAAATCTGCTTCATCTACGATCAGGTCAAAGCGGGGGAGCGTCCGGCTTCCGCCCGCAAGGCCGAAGCATTTGCGCGAGAGCGTTGGCCGGACGTGAGGGTCATCCCCTACGAGAACGTCGAGCAATTGCTCTCCCGCCTGGACGAGATGAACCTGATAATCACGACCAAGCTCCACGTGGGCGTGGTCGGTCGGGCGCTGCATCGCCAGGTCCTGTCGCTACCGGTTGTGGCCGACGCCCGCCGCTTTGCGGTAACCAAGATGCCACGTTTCTACAGGTCTATCGACGAGGCTTGGCGCTGCGTGGACCTGACCTCGGATGCGATGCCCGAGTCACTGCTCAGATTCGCGTCGACGGTCTCGCCCGAGGCGGCACCCCTGCCGGTGACCTATCTCGACCAGGTTCTGACGGAGCGGGAGCGCTATTCCCGCTTCGTCCTCTCAAGGGCCTGAACCGCGGCGCGCAGGCAAGACAGTGAAAATACTCATCATCGCCGGCAATGTCCGTTCAGCTGTCGCCAATCGCGCGGATCTGATCGAGGCCATGAGGACGCAGGGTCATCAGGTGCAGGTTGTCGTGCCGCGGCAGGACTGGTCCTCCGCGATCGAACGTCTGAAGGTGCCGCATGAGGTCTTTCAGCTGTCGAGAACCGGCCTGTCGCCGCTCTCCGATCTGAGAAGCATCGGGGCATTAGTGAGCATAATGCGGCGTGCGAAGCCGGACCTGGTCTTCTCCTATAATGCGAAGCCGGTGATCTACGGCGCGATCGCCGCCCGTCTCGCCGGAGTCCCGCGCCACTACGGCATGGTGACCGGCCTTGGCTATTACCGGGCCGGCGGCGGCGGCCTCAGGCTAATGCTGACGCGCTTCGCTCAGGAGCGGCTGTATCGCGTTGCAACCGCGCTGAGCCGGGCGACGATCTTCCAGAACCGCGACGACCTCGAGACCTTCCGGCAGAACGGGCTCATGTCACCGTCGGCAAACGCGGTCGTGGTCAACGGTTCGGGGATCAACCTTGAGCGCTTCCCCGTCCAGCGGCTTCCGGCAGGCTCGCCCGCCTTCGTCATGATCAGCCGCCTGCTGGCCTCAAAAGGCGTTGAGCAGTTCGTCGCGGCGGCAGAACAGCTTCAGGCCGATGGCGCCAAGGCGCGCTTCGTGCTGGTGGGGCCGCATGATCCGGATTTGCCGGGCTCGCTGCCTGTCGAGATGATCGAGAACTGGCGTCGGCGCGGCGTGATCGAGATCGTGGGCGGCGTCGACGACGTCTTGCCCCAGCTCGCGCGCGCCAGCGTCTTCATCTTGCCTTCCTTCTACGGCGAAGGCACGCCCAGGGCCGTGCTCGAAGCGATGAGTTGCGGTCGCGCGATCATCACCGCGGACGCACCAGGCTGTCGCGAGACGGTGCTAGAGGGTGTGAACGGCTGGCTTGTACCGCCGCGAGATGTCGATAGCCTTGCCCGAGCCATGCGCCGCTTTGTCGACGATCCCTCGCTCATCGCCGCGATGGGGCGGGAGAGCCGCCGCCTGGCCGAGGAACGGTACGATGTCCACAAGGTCAACCGTCAGATGCTGGACATTATGCAGCTTGCGGGACCGCATGGATCATGACTGACGTGTACGTCCGATTGGGCAAGCGCGCGTTCGACATTGGTGCAGCGCTGATCCTGATCATTGCGCTCTCCCCCGTCCTTCTGGCGGTCGCGCTCGCCATTTTCCTCGACGACCCCGGCTCGCCGCTTTTCAGGCAGACCCGGGTGGGCAAAGACAAGCGCCCCTTCCGTATTATCAAGTTCCGAAGCATGCGGACAAAGGCGCCGCCCGAGACAGCCGCGGCAAGTGCTTACTCCGAAAGCGATCCAAGGATCACGCGCGTTGGCCGGATAATCCGCGCCACAAGTCTCGATGAGTTGCCGCAGCTCTTCAACATTCTCGCCGGCTCGATGAGTCTGATCGGTCCGCGGCCCATTGTGCCCGCGCAATTGACAGCCATACGCCGGGATCAGGAAGGGCGGTTCCGGGTCCGCCCGGGCATAACCGGGTTGGCCCAGGTATCGGGCAGGCGCGAGCTTGCCTGGCCCGATCAGCTGGCACTTGATTCAAGGTACGCCGACAAGATCACGCTCCTTGGCGATCTGAAGATCTTTCTCCGGACGTTCGCCGTCGTCTTCCGGGCCTCGGACGTCTACGGCGACCCTAGGAAGAACTGGAGAAACTTCATCAGTCATGAGGATCAGACCCCTCCATGAAGTTTCTTCTGATTCCGGACGACGCCCGCATGATCGACGCCTGTGTGGCGCACGGCATCGATCGCGTTTTCATCGATCTGGAGGTGGAGGGGAAGCTCGAGCGGCAGGCTGGATTGAACGCCCACTTCAGCAGCCATGGCCTCGCCGACGTGGCGGACGCGCGAAAGCAGATCCCTGCCGGCGCCGCTACTGAGCTTCTTGTCCGGATCAATCCGGTCTCACCGGCCTCCGCGGACGAGGTCGACGCCGTGGTCGGGCTTGGCTGCGACCTCGTCATGTTGCCGATGTTTCGCAGTGTTCGCGAGCTGTCCGAGCTGGCCAGGCTGGTTGACGGGCGCCTGCGCACCGTAGGGCTTTTCGAAACCCCGGCTGCGCTGGGCCGGCTCCGGACCATGTTGGCGGCCGCCGATGCGCCTAAGGAAGCCCATCTTGGCCTCAACGACCTTTCACTCGGGCTTGGTCTCGATTTCCTGATGGAATCGCTGGCGGGCGGTCTGGTGGATCACTTCTGTCGCGAGTGCGCAGGCGCGGGCGTGCCGTTTGGCTTTGGCGGCGTAGGCGCGCTGGGCACCGGCGCTGTCCCCGCGGAGCTGATCCTGTCGGAGCATGTTCGTCTCGGCTCCACCGCTGTCATACTTTCTCGAACGTTCCGGGACGCAGCCCGCACGGACCCGGATCTATTCGGTGAGATGATCCGCGACCTTCGCGCCTACATAGCGCGGCTCCGCGAGCAGCCCTGCTCGGTGCTGGAAGCAAATCGACGTGCGCTGGTTGAGGCGGTCTCACGAATCGCTGCGGAACAAACAGCCCCATGATTCATCTGCTCTACGTCCAGAAGCGAGAGATTCTCGCTATCCACAGCCCGCAGGTGGAGAACTTCGTCGCATCGAGGCTTCCGGAGGTCTCACTGAGATTTTCGGACGGGACGCCGCATTCGGACGACGCCAGGGCGGACTGGATCATCGCTCCTGCGGCAGCGTGGGCGGAGCCCTTGCTGAATCGCGCGAGCAAGGCGAGCTGGATACATTTCCAAGGGGCCGGCACAGACCAGCTCGATTCCTTCATCGCCTCCCGGCCCGATCTGCGCTTCACAACCTCGTCGGGAGTCAATGCTGACACCATCGCGGAGTACGTCACCGCCGCCCTCCTGCACTTCGCCAAGGATTTCGACCTGCTTCTCGCCGGCCAGCGCGAGGGGCGATGGGAACGGAGATGGCTGAGGGAACTGACCGGCTCCACGGTCGTGATCTTCGGGACGGGACGGATTGGCGAAGCGACGGCCCGACGTCTGCGCCCGTTCGGCGTACGTCTGATCGGGGTGTCACGCTCGGGGCGGTCCATCGAGCCGTTTGATGAGACCTGGCCGGCCGGGCGGCTGCACGATGTGCTGCCGCGGGCTGACGCCGTGGTCATCGCCGCGCCCCTCACGGACGAGACCGCGGGAGCGTTTGGAGCCGATCAGTTGGGGCTGTTGCCGGATCACTGTGTCATCATCAACGTGGCCCGGGGCGGAATTCTCGACGAGACGGCGCTAAGGGAGAGACTGGTGGACCACCGGCTGCGTGGCGCGGCCCTGGATGTCTTCGAAGAAGAGCCCTTGCCCCCCTCCAGCGCCCTGTGGCGCACGCCCCGCCTGCTCATTACGCCGCATGTGGCGGGAACGACCCAGCTTTATCTTGATCGCATGCTGGAAGGATTTGCTCGTTCCATTCCACCAGAACAGATCGCCCGCCCTGATCTCAGCTGAATGATTGCCAAGCGTCAGGCGAGGTGAAATAAAAACGCTCGCTGAAACGCCCCAATAAGGTCGAATCTATGCTCTCTCGGCAAATCGCCACCAAGGCCGTCCGTTCACTCAAGGTGAACTTTCCCATGCTGGTGGACGCCAAGTATGCGGTCCAGGTTTGGCGGCGCAGCCTGGTCGGCAAGCCTCATGAGCTCGACTTCGCCGCTCTGAAGCACCTTAAATGGCCCGGTACAGACGAGGATTTCCTCTTTCTCGACATTGGAGCGAACCGCGGTCAGACCATCTCGTCCGTTCGAATGTTCCGCAACTTCAAGATAGTTTGTGTTGAACCTATCCCCACGCTGGCGGAAAAACTGAAAAGGCGCGCCACCAAGGACCCGGGGCTGACCGTCATACAGGCCGCCGCCTCGGATGCGGCGGGAACGTTGCGGCTGTACATTCCGCGTTACAAGAACTTCTCTTTCGATGGACTTGCCTCCACCCAATACGACGCTGCGGCGAGCTGGCTTGGGCCGGACAAGCTATTCGGATTCGATCCGGCGCATCTTCACGTCGATGAGGTCAATGTCCCCGCTATCCGCATAGACGATCTCAATCTCACACCGAGTTTTGTGAAGATCGACGTCCAAGGCGCTGAAATATTCACCCTGCGCGGCATGGTCGAGACGATTTCACGGCACCACCCGATCATCTTGCTTGAGCGGCCGGAGCTGGATATTGAAGTGGCTTTCCTGGCGGAGCATGGATATTCGCCGTGCAAGTTTGACGGGCACTCCTTTACCCCGGGCGTGAAGGACAATCTGAATACATTCTTCCTGCGGGAGGAGCACCACGCGATGTTCTCGATCCCGTTCAACGACTGAACTGTTCGACCTGTGTCTGACAGAGATAGCGGGGCGCGCCGGCTACGTGCGTGGGTGGGCACGGCATTCAGCAGCCGGTTGGTCCAGAGCGGTCTGGGTAGCGTCTTTGTCCGAATAGCTACGGCGCTTCTGGCAGTCCTCAGCTCCGTCGTGCTGGCGAGGGGGCTTGGGCCGGCCGAGTACGGCCTTTATGCCTACACCTTGTCCATCATTCTGGTGGTCGCCGTTCCGGCGCACCTGGGCCTGCCCACGCTCGTAACCCGCGAGACCGCCATCGCCCACGGCCGTGCGGATTGGGGGCGTATGAAGGGGGTGTGGCTGTGGTCGACCAAGGCTGCAGGCGCCATCTCCGCGGGGCTGGCCATTCTGGGAGCGGCTGCGGCTGTGCTCTGGTCCGACCATCTCGCCCCGGGCCAACCGGCGGTGTTGGCCTGGGCCGTGCTGCTGATCCCGCTGATCGCCGTGGGCACCCTGCGGGGTGCGGCGCTCAGGGGACTGCAAAGGCCAGTGCTGGGGCAGTTACCCTACCAGATCATCCGTCCCGCCCTGTTGACCGCCGCTGTTGCGGTTCTGGGGCTGGCGCTGGGCGTCCGGCTTTCCGCCGGCGATGCCATGGCTATTCATGTGGGGGCCGCGCTCCTGGCCTTCATCGTCGGCGCCGGCATGCTGTGGCGCGCCCGTCCTCCGGGGGTCATCGACCGCGCCGTCGCCCCGACCTACGACAGCAGGGCATGGATCATGAGCACCCTGCCCCTCAGCCTCATAGCGGGCATGAGCCTGCTGAACCAGAACATTGGCGTGCTGGTGCTGGGGGCCGCTGGCGATCCCACGGCGGCCGGCGTGTTCCAAGTGGTGATGCAGGGGGGCCTTGTCCTAGTGCTGGGCCAGGCTGCGCTCGACATGGTTGTGGCCCCACGCTTCGCGAGGCTGAACGCGTTGGGCGAACGAGGCAAGCTGCAGCGTCTCGTCGCCCTGAGCGCCTGCGCAAGTCTGGCCATGGCCGCGCCTGTCGCACTGATCTATATCGCCTTCGGAGAACCGCTACTGGCGCTCGTCTTCGGAGACGGCTTTCGGGACGGGGGGGCGGCCCTAGCGATCGTGGCTGTGGGTCAGGTCATCAACGCCGGGTTCGGTTCGGTCAACGCATTGCTGAACATGACCGGGTTTGAGCGCGACACCGCACGCAGCCTGACGATCGCCGGCATCGCCCACGTCGCAGCAGCCGCTACGCTTATTCCCCTGTTCGGACTTATCGGAGCCGCCGTTTCCGCGGCAGGCACCTTGGTCCTCTGGAATCTGCTGCAATGGCGGATGATCCGCAAACGACTACAGCTTGAGAGCACCGTGCTTGCGCTATACGAACGATTTCGGCCTCTCTGATCGTGGAGAGAGCCTGGGAGCAGACCCTGTTGGAGGAGGCTGAATGCCCCTGAGTCCCCACTTTCCGGCGCCCGCGAGATCCCGTCTCCGCCGGATCGGCTGGGCCCCGGGGGTTATTGTCTTGGTCGCCTACATAATCGGGAAGATGTTCTATCTCAGCCAGAGTGGGCTGCCTCAGCCGGCCGACCTCGGGCTCATCGCCCTGGCTCCCTTCTTCATTCGCCGCCAATACCTGACAGCGACCATGGGTTCGGTCCGCCCCTATATCGCGTTTCTGGGCCTGGTTATCGTGGTGAACTTGGTCTGGTTGTCGATCAGCCAGAATATGGATTTCCTGCAGACCATCGCCTTCTACGGTTTCAATGCGATCGTTTTCCTGTTCGTGCTGTCTGTGGTCGGGAAGCACAGGAGCTCCATCGAGCGGTCGCTGACGATAGGGCTGTTCATTGCTGTCGCGATCCAGATATTCGTGGTCATGTCCCACGTCGGAGAGGCGGCTCGATCATCGGGAACCTTCCAGAATCCGAATCAGCTCGGCTACTGGGCCCTCTGCGTGCTCGGCATATTCTTTCTGGCGCGCCAGGCGCGAGCAGGTCTGCTGGAACTCATCTTTACGTCGGGTGCCCTCTACATAGCGTTCGTTTCACTTTCCCGATCGACGATACTGGCTATCGCCCTCTTGGCCGTCGTTCACTTCGCCCGGCACGCGCCGCGGCGCACCATGGCCGTACTTGTGGCCGGACTTCTCGCCGGAACCGTAGTGATGCTGGTGCCAAGCCCGGCACAGCGCAGCTTGGAGCATCGCTTTCAGCAGATGGAAGCGATCGAGAAGCTCGAGCGGCGGTTCGCCCGTGCGTCCGAAAAATCGCAGCTTGAAGTCCGTGGATATGACCGGATCACCGACAACCCGACGTTGGTCGCCGTGGGGGCAGGAGAAGGATATCATGAGCGGTTCAGCAGCATCGACCGGGAGCTGCACTCCACGATCGGTACAGTTCTGTTTTCTTACGGGCTGCTGGGAATGGTCGCCTTCCTGATCTTCCTGGGGTCGCTGACGGGCTATACGAAGATCCTTCCCTACCTCTATCTCGCGCCCTTCGTGTTCTACGGGCTGGCGCACCAGGGACTACGCTTTTCGTTCTTCTGGGTTTTCTGCGCCTTGCTTGCAGCGTCGAGCCGGGGGCTGCTCTCGTCCAGCTTCAGATTGAATCTGCCATTCCGGCGCGGCCCTTCCATCCCGGCGCGAGGCGCCGCTGCTTGGCGGAGACCCGGTTATGCTTCCGCTTCCGCTTCCGCTTCCGCTTCCGCTTCCGCTCCCGATCTGGTCAGGCGCCGCAGCCCCCGCTGACGCGGGCATCCATGCATGGGTCTCATGATCCCCTGAGACGGCGACCTGCGCCTGATGTCGCAGTCGCGGCTCCGGACCCAAAGCGGCCTCCTGGTGGCCCGCACTTGCTCAAGACTCGCGTGGGCGGCATCCGGCAAGTCGGACGCGCTTCAGGGTGCCGTTACGCGGCAGCCGACCATCGCGCCATCGCCGCCCCTTCTCCACCAGCACATGTGGGCGGCCGGGGATTCCCGGCGGCCCGCTGATCACGCGGCCGCAGTCTCCGCTCGGAAGTCCGCAATAATGGACCGAACCATCGCCTTCACGACTTCGTCGTCACCCGCAAGAGAGGCATCCCTAAGCCGCTCCAAGGCACTGATAGTCAGCTTGGTTTCAGACGTCGGCGCCTGAATTTCCATGATCCCTTCACTGCACGGGGTGATTTCCTCGTTCTCCTCGAACAGCACTTCCGTCAGCTTTTCTCCCGGCTTCAGGCCCGTGAACTGGATTTCGATCTCCCCCTCAGCGCGACCGCTCAGAGCGATCATCTGCCGCGCAAGATCGACAATCTTCACGGTCTCGCCCATTTCCAGGAGAAACTTCCGCGCCTTGCGTTCATCGCCTCCGGTGCAAAGCGCTGTACTGTGAAGAACCAGTTGAACCGCTTCGGGTATAGTCATGAAATAACGATTCACTTCGGGATCTGTAACCGTTAGCGGTCCGCCTTCGGCGATCTGCCGCTGAAATATCGGAATGACTGAACCTGCCGACCCGAGCACGTTGCCGAACCGAACCGCGCACACCCGCGTCGGATAATAGCTTTGCAGCTCCAGAAGTGTCTCGGCGATCCGCTTCGTCGCACCCATGATGCTGGTTGGAGCGACCGCCTTGTCGGTAGAGATCAACACCATCTGCTTGACCCCGCATCCAACGGCGGCCTGCAGTACGTTCCATGTCCCGAACACATTCGTCAGGACGCCTTCGGCCGGATTGTCCTCAACCATCGCCACATGTTTCAGGGCGGCTGCGTGGAAGACCAGATCCGGCCGTTCCCGCTGAAATACATCCGTGAGCCGTGACAGGTCCCGCACGTCCGCGAGCAGGGCCCGGTGCGTTACCTGGGGACCAATCCGTTCGATCTCCCGATCGATTCCGAACAGGAGAAACTCGGAATGATCGACGAGTGTCAGATGCGCGCAACCGAGCGTCGCGAGCTGCCGGCAGAGCTCCGAGCCGATGCTGCCCCCAGCGCCGGTAACCAGTATTCTCCTGCCCGCCACCAGCGCCCGCAGCGGTTCGGGATTCAGCGAGACCGGAGCGCGCGGAAGAAACTCCTCAAGGCGAATCTCCTGGAGCCGGCTGCCAGTGCTTTTCTCTTCATCCTCAAGGAACTTGATGGACATGGGCCGCAGCAGGGGATGTCCAGCCTGGCGCAACCGCCCAATGAGGTTCATCGACAACTGAAAATCGGTGACCGGGTCCGCTAGGAAAAGCACCGCCGCGGGGGTGCTCCCATCGGACGAGCGCCGGCTTGGGATGGTCCGCTCAAGCCGGGCTGGCGAGCCGACGCAAGGTATGTCGTGAAGCCTCAGTCCCGATTCCTGCTTAACGGGAGACAGGATGGCGACTGGCCGATATGGCGAGGCGGCGTCTGTTAGCAGGTGGCGGATGTGTCGGTCGGACTCGGCCAGCGTGCCCACGACGAGGAGCGGGATCTTGTCGGAGGGCGAGCGACGCCACCACGCGGGAAAGGCGCTCGCAGCCAGCGAGCGGTCATAAAAGAGCCGCCAGCCCAGCCGCAGTCCCACAAGCATCAAGAAGCTGAGCAGCCATGCGAGCGGCAGCACAGACCTAGGCAGCCGGATTCCCCTGTCGAGGAAGAAGATCAGAACCGTGAACAGAAGCACCGTCAGGGTCATGTTGCGGAGGAGCGCTATGGCTTCCCGGGCGGACGTGAACCTCCATGCTCCGTGTTCTGTCCGGGAAATGATTTCGACCAAGCCGGCCGCCCCGGCGTAAAGCGCCGCCCAACCAAAGACGCGTGATGCGTCCGGATGCTCGACCCACCAGCTGAGAGGAAGGGCGCGTCGCAGTTCATATGCGATCAAGAACGCGCAGAACACCGTTACTATGTGCGCGCCAAACTTCGCGGTTCGCGTCAGCATCCCTGCTATGTCTCCTCATCTTCCGCAACACCGGACCCGCCGCCGTCGTCATGCACAGGCTGGCGGGCCTTGGCGGAACGTGTAATCCAGCATCCGCCGTGACGTTTGATAGGGATATCAAACCCGGTCAACGGCGATTCGGAAGTGTGTCATGCGCGCCATGAGTGTGGCCGCTCCCAGTACCGCCGCTGAAATGAATGTCGCCCAAATCACGGATCGAGTCATCCGGACAGTACGCCAAGCAGCTGGAGTTGACCGCGAAGGTGCCGTGCGGGACAACGCTACGTCCTCCTTTGTGTGCGCCAGCTGCACCGGTCGCCGGCTCTCGCGCTCTCCACCGCCAAACTCACAAGACCGTTTTGTTTTCCCGGGTACCAGAATCCATGATGCGCCACTCTCCTTTGATTGTCGTGCTTTCGACCGCCCTCTTGGCGAGCTGCGGGGGCTCGCGCATGGATCTGTCCGACATGACCGCCGCGGCCCCCGCCGATCTGCAGTCGCTGCCCGGGCCCGCGCCTTATGAGGGCGAATACAGGATCGGCGTCGGCGACAAGATCAATGTCCGGGTCTTCCAGGTTCCCGACCTGTCTTTCGATAACCTGGTCATCGATACCTCGGGCAACATCCAGTTGCCGCTGATTGGCGCTGTGCGCGGGGCGGATCGGACGGCTGGCGAGATGGCGATCGACATCGCAGAGCGTCTGTCCCAGCAGTACCTCCGAAATCCTCAAGTGACGGTGACGGTGACCGAGGCCGCAAGTCAGAAGATCACCGTCGACGGCGCTGTCACCAAGCCCGGCGTCTATGAAATGCGCGGTTCCACGTCCCTTCTGCAGGCTGTGGCGATGGCCGAAGGACCTAGCCGTGTCGCGGACCTGAAGAAGGTCGCCGTGTTTCGAACGATCGACGGACGACGCGCCGTGGCGCTCTTCGACCTCGAAGCGATCAGGCAGGGTCGAGCGCCGGATCCGCAAGTGCTGGGCGATGACGTCATCGTCGTCGACACATCGCGCCTCAACAGCGCGCTTCGTGAAATAGTCGGGGCGGTGCCGGCGCTCGCGGTATTCCGCTTCTTCTGATGCCAGACGGGCGCTCGCCTTCGATCTCCGCAGTTCACCATGGGGCGGGGTGGGGTCGGGCTCTCAAATAATGTGCGCCAGTCAAAGCTTTGCGATATCAGCTCACCTGGATTGTATGCGGCGAAAGCCGGAACTCTGTAACGGATTTTAGGAATGTCGGGCGACAATAGTTTCGATGAGGACCACCGGCGTTCGCAGGTCACGCCGGCGCACCACGGCGACGATCTGGGTTGGGTGGACCAGGCCGAGCCTCAGCCGACCGTCGACTTGGCCGCCTATTGGCGGCTCGCGCTCAAGTACCGCTTCCTGATAATCGGCTGCTTCCTGGGAGCCCTCGTGATAGGGGCGACGGTCACGCTTTTGATGACGCCCATCTACACTGCGGAAGCCACCCTGCAGATCGACCGGGAGTCGGCGCGGATCGTCGAAACGGAAGACGTGACCCCCCGCGAGAACCTGATGCAGGGTGAGGAATTCTTCCAAACCCAGTACGGCCTGCTACGCAGCCGGTCGCTCGCCGAGCGGGTCATTGAGAGCCTGGGGCTAGCGAGCTCCAATCAGGCGCTGGAGGCGATCGGCGTAGAGGCGCCCGAAGGAGGCGGCACCGCCGCCGAACAGGCGGCTCGCCGCAAGGCCGCGGCGCTGAAGGCGCTGCAGGCCGATCTCAGCGTGTCTCCCGTACGCGGCTCCAGGCTGGTTGCGATCGGTTATAACAACCCCAATCCTGTGGTTGCGGCTCGCATCGCCAACGGCTTCGCTGAGAATTTCATCCAGTCTAACCTGGACAGGAGATTTGAGAGCTCGAAGTACGCCCGAGAATTTTTGGAGGAGCGGATCGTCCAGACCAAGGAGCGCCTGGAGGCGGCCGAACGGCAGTTGGTGGCCTATGCGGCCAACCAGCAGATCATCAATGTCGGCGAGCCCCGCGACGGCGAATCCAGCAGCGGAACGCAATCCCTGACCTCTAACAACCTCGTGGCCCTCAACAGTGCGCTGGCTGACGCTCGCGCCGAACGTGTAGCCGCCCAAGAGCGCTGGCGTTCGGCAAGTTCATCGGAACTCATGACCCTGCCGGAGGTGCTGCAGAATCCGACGATCCAGCGCTTGACCGAGCAGCGCGCCATTCTGGATGCCGAGTACCAGCAGAAACTCAGCCTCTATCAGCCGGATTATCCGGAAATGGTGAGACTGAAGGCGCGGATCGAGGAAGCTGATAGTCAGATCCGTACAATCGCGGGCAACATTCGCGGGTCGATCCGCAGTCAGTATCAGGTCGCCGCCAATCAGGAGCGGTCCCTCCAGGCCCAAGTGAACGCCCTCAAGGGGGATGTTCTCGACCTCCGCGACCGCTCGATCCAGTATAATATCCTGCAGCGCGAGCTCGACACCACGCGTACCCTGTATGAAGCGCTTCTGCAGCGCTATAAGGAGGTTGGCGTGACCGGCGGCGTCACAGCCAACAATATCTCTATCGTGGATCCGGCGACGCCGCCGCGCGAGCCGTCGAAACCCAATATGCTCCTGAACATGGCCCTTGCCGCCTTGCTGGGGCTTGGCCTCGGCGTGATCACGGCATTGGTGCTCGAAGCGCTGGACGAGAGCGTGGCGACTCCCGAGGACGTTGAGAAGAAGCTCGGCATCCCGGTGCTCGGCGTTGTGCCGCTGCTTGAGAAAGGGCAGACGACGGGGGAGGCGCTGGCCGATATCAGGTCAGGTTTCTCGGAAGCCTACTACTCTCTCCGGACCGCGCTTCAGTTCTCCACACCCGACGGTGCGCCCAGCAGTCTGCTGGTGTCCAGCGCCCGGCCGGCCGAAGGGAAGTCCACCACGGCCTACGCGGTCGCGCTGAGCCTCGCCCGCGTCGGCAAGCGGGTCTTGCTGGTTGACGGCGATCTCCGCAATCCTTCGATGCACCGGGTCCTGGGCGTCGAGAACGATCGCGGAATGAGCAACCTGCTGTCCGGCTCGGCGGATCTCGCCTCGGTGGTCCAGCGCACGCGCCAAGAGAGTCTGTACTTTATTCCGTGCGGCCCGCTCCCGCCGAACCCTGCGGAGCTCTGGGGCGGCGAACGGCTGCGCCAGTTCCTCGCGGAAAGCCGCAACAGGTTCGATCATGTCGTGATTGACGGCCCTCCGGTACTCGGTTTCGCGGACTCCCCCCTCCTCGCGGGCGCCGTCAGCGGAGTTCTGTTCGTTCTGGAATCGCGCGGAACCCGTCGCGGCCAAGCTCGCGGAGCGCTGAAGCGGCTTCAGGTCGGTCACGCTCACCCACTGGGAGCGGTTCTGACCAAGTTTAATGCAAAGGCCACCTCCTACGGAGGCTACGATTACGCCTACGACTACCACTACGGTGCTGAGGAAGGCAGGGACGGAAAGACTAGGAAGGGCAAGCCGGGTTGAGGGACGGGGTGAAGGCTTCCGCCGGACCGCGTAGGCGCGTCGTCGCCGAGGGTGTCGCCCCCTATGCGCTGATTGCCGGGGCGGTGCTGCTGGGGTGGCAGGTTCTGATCCAGCCCATCATTCAGCGGGCGCCCGTCGAGACGGCCGTTCGACTCGCTCCGACTTCCCCCTTGGTTCTACGTCGGGCGGCGGAAGCCGAGTTGCTGGCGGGACGCAATGACAACGCCGGTTTCCTGGCACGGGACGCATTGGCCCGGGCTCCCTTCGACGTCCGGGCCCTGCGTGTGATCGGCCTGAGCGAAGCCCGAGCCGGCCGTGAGGAACGGGCCGACGACATCCTAACATTGGCGGGCAACTGGAGCCTGCGCGACGACCCGACACATGCCTGGCTCGTTGAACGTCGCCTCAAGCGCGGCGATTACACGTCTGCCTTTGCCCATGCAGACACCTTGGTGCGGCGAAGGGATGACATCCGGCCTGAAGTCTTCCGCCTGTTCACGGTGGCTGGCGTTGAGGACCCACAGCGGTCACTACCCGTCCTCGCCGATCTCTTGGCGGCGAACCCGCCTTGGCGCCTCGCGTATCTCCGCAGCCTGAGAGAAAACCCACAGGGCTTACAGCTCGCCGCAAATCTCGCGATCCTGCTCGAACAAACCCGGTCGCCACTGTCCAACTCCGAACTGCAGAACCTTTACCGGAGCCTGCTGAACCGCGGCTATGTTGACGCCCTGCGCACTGTGCGAAACCGGGTGGGGCGCCCCCCCGCCGATTTCCTCCTGACCAACGGCGACTTCTCCGAGCCCGATGCGCCAGAACCGTTCCAGTGGCGCCTGGTGCAAAAGGCCGGCGTCGCCGCCGAAATCGTGGCGGACGACGCCAATCCGAAGAATCGCGCGCTCCGGGTGGACTACGACGGCCGCGCCTCAGGCCGGATTGTCGAGCAGTTGGCACTGCTACCCGAGGGCTCATATCGCTTCACGGCCTCCGCGAGGACCGAGGCGGGCGATCCGGCCGACCGACTCGTCTGGACCCTTACCTGCCTGACTGGAGGGCGGACCTTGGCCTCTATCCCCGGCGGGAAGGAAAACAGTCCGGGAGCCCATTGGTCGACAGTGACGCAAACGTTCACCGTGCCCGTTCCCTGCCCAGCGGTGTGGGTCCGACTGGAAACCCGCGGCGGCGACCGCCGCGCTTCGACCATCGCGTGGTTCGACCGTGTAGCGATCTCCCGCAATCGTTGATCTGGAAGGCAAGGGGCCAGTCAAAACGCGAATTTCGCATTGCTTTTGAAACCTCCGCCGCCTATACGGTTTTGGGATAGAGGCGGGTCAGCCCGTTTAGATAACCTGAATTGAGGGGATTTTTCATGCGTAAGACCATCGCCGCCGTGACGGTTGGCCTCCTGCTGGTGGCCGGACAAGCTGCTGCAGCCAATGATTCGGCCGTCGCCCGCGTTGGCGACCGCATCGGCGCCCGCGCCGACGTCAGCTCCGAGTTCGCGGGCATCCCGCTTCCCGTTCTTCTGATCGGCACGGCGGTTCTGGTCGCCACGATCGTGGTGGCTAGCGACGACGACTCGGAAAGCGACTAAGTCAGGACGGGTCGCGCGGCGTTCGGCGATTCACTGACGTAGCGCGTGCCAAACAAGCTCTGGAAAGGCCAGTGGGATGCCGCCGCTATTGCGTCGGTGGTTCTGCTGGCCTTTGCTTTTGCTTTTGGCGGAGCCAGTCGTGAGCATGCCCTGCGGCTGGCTCTTGTGGAATTGGCGGCACTGCCAGTCCTGGTCCTCGCGACCACTCGACTAATCCAGACCGGGTCGTGGCGCGACCATCGACTAGCCATCGGACTGGTCGCTGGGATCATCGGCCTTCTGGCCTTTCAGCTAATACCCCTTCCTCCAGCGGTCTGGTTGGCGCTTCCAGGGCGTGATCAACTGGGGCTTGCGTTACAACTGGCCGGTGTCGAACCTGGTTGGAGCCCCCTGAGCCTCACACCTGAAAAAACGTGGCAATCCACGCTCGCGCTTGCTCCTCCGCTCGCAATGTTCACCGCAACGCTGACGTTGGACCAGCCTCAGCATGCGCGGCTGGTGCGGCTCTGCATCGCCGCAGCATTAGCTGGAGTTCTCCTTGGAACCGCCCAGTTAGTGAACGGCGGCACGCAACTGTACCTGTGGGCTACCACGGGCGCCGGGTCTGTGGCCGGCTTCTTCGCCAATCGGAACCACTTGGCGTCTTTTGTCCTGACCGCCTTGCCGTTCCCGATCATCTGGGGTGCGGCTGCTCTGCGCCGGTCGGACCCGCGAACCCTACCACTGTGGCTCGGAGCCCTGTTCTCGGCCTTGGTTGTCGTAGCCCTCGCAGCCATTCGCTCCAGAGCAGGCATCGTTCTTTTCCCCCCCGTCGTGATAGCCAGTCTGCTGGCTGCCTGGATTGCATCTGGAAGGGGTCGGCCCAGTCGGCAGCTGTTGATCGTCATCGGCGTGATTGCGGCCGCGCTTACCGCCGTCGCCGTTCTGGGCCTATCGCCGATTCTCGCGCGATTCGACACGCAGGGGGCGCCGGAGACGAGGTTCGAACGTTGGCCGTTCGTGGCCGAGACCGCCGAGACCTATCTGCCTCTCGGATCCGGCGTCGGCAGTTTCGATGCGGTATACCGCTCTGTGGAGCCGCTAGGCGAACTCGACGGGACGTTCTTCAATCAGGCTCACAACGAATACCTTGAGCTCTGGCTGGAGACCGGCTGGGTCGGCGCCATCATCTTAGTCGTGTTCTTTGCGTGGTATGCTCGACGTTGCTGGAGCGCCTGGCGCGGTCCGCCGTCGCGCGAGCGCGACCTTCAGCGCGGAGCCAGCATCGGCATAGGCGTCCTTCTCCTACATTCGATCAGCGATTATCCTCTTCGAACGTTGGCGCTCGCGGTAGTCTTCGCTCTTTGCTGCGCCTTGCTGGAATTGGCCCAGCGCCCGGACCGGGTCCAAGGTCGCCAGAACCCCGTCTGACGTCAGGCGTGATCGGCGCCCGGACCGGCTTCAGGGCGAAGCGAACGGATCCTCGACCAAACAGATGCATGCCCGAGACGGGTCAGCCGCGATAGACGGTCTCTTCCTCGCTTCCTGCCGCCGAGGTGCCCGTCACTCGAACAAGTAGCCGACCTTGCTGATCTTGATGTCTGGCTCCCCGATGCCGGGCCCGAACTCCGCGGGCAGGGTCAGCATCCAGTCGCCCGAGCCGGAGAACACCGGGAAACTGGCCGGCATCGGGACCAAGTGGTCTTCGCCATCATAGAGCGGCGCAAGAGGATCTGACGGGGCGGCCAGCGGATTGGCATCATGATTTCTCTCGCCATCGCCGAAAGCGAACGCCCAGAGGTCGCCCAGCAGAAATTCGTCTTCCTCCATGGCAGGAAGGGCCCATGCGTCCGCCCCCTTTCCAAGAGGCAGGACGTTGCTTTCGTCGGCCATCTCGGGAGCGGGCAGAGGGTCTCCGTTCAGGTCAAAGAGCCCGTCCGCAAATTGCAGTTGCTCGACGTTTGTCAACCGATCCGTTCCGTCCGCCCCGACCAGGGTGGTGACCCCACCGCTGGTGGTTATGGTGTAATTCGCGCGATTGCCGCTGAAGACGGCAGTGTCAAGCCCGGCGCCGCCGTCGAGGGTGTCGGCGCCCGCGCCGCCGTTCAGGATATCGTTGCCGGCGAGACCGGACAGGACATCGTCGCCGCCGCCCCCGTCCAGGGTGTTCACCCCGGCGTTGCCGGTGATCGCGTTGTTCTGCTCGTTGCCGCCCAGGTTGATGGCGTCCGTCTTGCCGGAGTTGATCGTCGTCAACTCCTCAACCCTCACCCCCGCGCCAAGGGTGTAGCTGACCGAGGCGCGTACGACGTCCGTCCCCCCGCCCGCGGCCTCGACGATCACATCGCCGGCATGGTCGACGTAGTACCGGTCGTTCCCGGCGCCGCCGATCATCGTGTCCGCACCCGCACCGCCATCCAGGACGTCGTCTCCGCCTAAGCCCTCCAGCTCGTCATTGAAGGCGGTGCCCACCAGGTTGTCGGCGCCCGCCGTGCCTCCAAAATACTGCCCGCCGGCGGCGCCCACGATCAGGGTGCCATCCGAAAACCGAAGCCGCTCGACGTTCGTCAGGGTGTCGGTCCCGTTCGGGCCGGTCACCGTGGTCACGCCGCCGACGGTCGAAACCGCGGAGCCGGCCATCGTACCGGAGAACACGGCCGTGTCCGTGCCGGCACCGCCGTCGATCGTATCGTCGCCGAGCCCGCCGGTGATCACGTCGTCGCCGCCCAAGCCGTTGATCGTGTCGGCGCCGGTCGTGCCGCCGAGGTTGTCCGCATTCGCGGTTCCGTCGATCGGACCGCCGCCCAGCGGGGTCCCACTCGCGTCGAACAGCCCGTCGGCGAACTGCAGGCGCTCGACGTTGCTGATCGTGTCGGTCCCGTCCGGGCCGGTGACCGTCGTGACGCCCGAGTTGACGCTGACGGTATAGGCCGCGCGATTGCCGCTGAAGACCGCCGTGTCCGTGCCCGCGCCGCCGTCGATGGTGTCGTTCTCGCCACCGCCGGTCAGCAGATCGTCGTCGGCGCCGCCGTTCAGGGTGTCGCGGCCGACATCGCCGTTGAGGACGTCCGCCCCCGCGTCGCCGTTCATGGTCGCGCCGAGGAAGAGCAGCGGCTCGACCGGCGCGCCCGGAACCGAGACGTGCAGGGTGTAGGTCCCGCCCGCGGGCGGCGGCGATGTGACGAGGGTGGCGTCGGCGCCCGACTGCCACTCCGAAACCTGCACATAGTAGGTGCCGGCGGCGAAGAAGGTGAAGCTGATGCCTGAATCGGTGGACGGCCCGCCGTCGCTGGCGGAGTCGTCGTTCTGCCCCAGCTGGTTGCCGCCCGCGTCAAAGATCCGCAGGACGCTGTCGAACGAGGCGTTGTCGATGTCGAACACGACCGTTTCGCCCGCCCCGACGGTGACGGCGTAGTATTCCATTCCCCCGTGGCTGGTCGCCACGACCGTGGCGTGGGGAATGGTGGTGGAGTCGGCCACATCGCTGCGCGTGCCCAGATCGAACCCGCCCGCCAGCGAGACCGCCGTCGCGATCGAATTGTTGGCCGTGCCGAACGGCTTGACGATATCCGGGGCGCCGCCGCCCTCGCCGGGGGCGCCGGAGAACAGCTGGTCGGCCCCGCCGCCGCCGTTCAGGGTGTCGATGCCGCCGCCGCCGCGCAGGATGTTGGCGAAGCCGTCCCCGGTCAGGGTGTCGGCATGGGTCGTGCCGCGCACTTCCTCGATGCTGGTGAGCGTGTCCATGCCCGCCCCGCCGATGGCGGTTCCGTTCGAGAGATTCACCGTCACGCCTGCCCCGGCGCCGGAATAGTCGGCGATGTCGGCGCCGCTTCCGCCGTTCAGCGCGTCGTTGCCCAGGCCGCCGATGAGGAAGTCGCCGTCGTCTCCGCCGTTGAGGACGTCATTGCCCGAACCACCATCCAGCGTGTCCGTGCCGGCCATGCCGTTGATCGTGTCGGCGCCGCCCAGCCCGCCGATGGTGTCGCCGAAGACCGTGCCGCTGATGGTCTCATTGGTGATGTCGCCACCCACCAGCAGCCCGCCCGTCGGCGCCGCCGCGATGGTCTGGTCCGAGAACTGGAGGAATTCGACGTTGCGGAGGGTGATGGTTCCGTCCGGACCGGTCACCGTGCCGACCTGGCCGTTCCAGGTGACGGTGTAGCTGGCTCGGGTCCCCGAGAAGACCACCGTGTCGGAACCCAGGCCGCCGTCGATGACGTCGTTGCCGCCGTTGCCGGTGATCCGGTTGCCGGCCGAGTTGCCGCGGATGGTGTCGACTCCGGAACCGCCGATGACGTTCTCGATCACCACGCCGAGCGCGATGGCCACATTGCCGACCAGGGCGCCGACGCTGGAGAAGGCGCCCTGCCGCAGGTCGATGGTCTGGGCCACGCTATATCCGGAGAAGTCAAATGTGTCGGTGCCTCCAGCGTCCCAGACCGCGAAGATCAGGGCGCTGGAGCTGTTGTTGGCGTTGAACCACACCTGGCCGGCGTTGGAGTTGAAGCCGTAGGTCGTGTCGCCCGTGCGCGTCGTCATGTTGGCGCCGTACAGGCGCTGGGCTGCGGCGATGTCGTCCAGCAGGGGAACCGCCGAATAGCGGTTGTTGCCCACGCCGTTGGTGCGGAAATCGGCGCCGGTCTGCTGCTCGCTGAAATAGCTCATCACCGTGTACTGGCGCGAATCCTCGAAATAGGTCGCGTTGGCGGCATAGGTGATCACGCCATTGGCGCTGGCGTTGTAGGCCGCCGGGTGGCTGAGGCCGATGGCGTGGCCGATCTCGTGCAGCAGGACCTGCTGGCCATAGGCCTGCATGACAGGCAAGGAATTGTACGACAGCGAGCTGTTGATCCAGACGTCGCCCTGCACGGCGCCGGAGCCGGTCTCCCCGGGCATGCCGCCGGGCAGGTAGGCGAAGGCGGCCGCGCCGTCCTGTCCGCTCGAGTAGTTGCCGAACAGGATGGTGGCGTTGTTGGAATACTGGCTGCCGATGTCGCTGACGCGATTGAAGGTGATGTTGGCCACGTCCGACCAGGCGGCCAGCGCCAGTTCGGTGGCGGCGATCTGCGAATTGTTGAACTGGGTGAAGCCGGTGGTGTCGGTCGGCATTGTCGTCACCGAGGCGCGGAAGGCGTAGGTCACGACCGCCGCCTGGCCGAGGCCCGCAGCCCAACTGGTGTTGGAGCGCGTGATCTGGGCGCCCGCATCGGTCGGATCGAGCGAAGGCTTGCCGTTGGGGCCGAACGTCCCGCGGTCGTCGGCGTTCAGGATGACGCCCTGCCCGCCGCCATCCGTGCCGTCCGTCGCGCCATGAAAGCGTCCGCAGCAGCCGCAGATCTGGTAGCTGGCTATGGCGCCGAACGACGGATCAACGGGCCGGTCCACCGTCGGCGTGTCGCCGTCATCGGCAAGCTGCGACCAGGTCGAGCCGAAGCTCCGCGAGAAGGAATCGAACATGAAAACGGCCCAACCGACGAGATTTTGGTCGGCTACCGTAACGCGGCTTCCCGAAACGACAAGCGGCGCCGGTTCAACTCGTGGTGACCCGGAACACCAAAACATGCTACGGTTGCTCGGAGGTTCCCCGACATTCGCGCCAACCGATACCTGAAGTCCGGGCGCGTCGCGCCGGGCCACAAGTCGGGACGCCAAGGGGTTCCGTGTGCGGTCAGCCTTCTATCGGAAGATCCGCGAAGGCCGGGACGTCGGCCCATCGCAGACCTACGTCGTGTGCTGACGCTTCGCATCGCCCATCAGCGGAGACGACCGGTGCGGCGGAAACCGCCTGGAGAATCCGCCGCTCGCCCCCTCTCAGGCGCAAGGCCGTGAGCACCCCGGATTCGTAGGCGCGGGTGTCAATTCCGATGCGGCGCCTGTCCGCATGCACTTCCGCGGCCGGCGTGTGCCCGTGAACGACGACCTTCTCGAACTCTTGCTGACTCCGAAGAAACGTACCGCGAATCCAGAGCAGGTCCTCGTCCGCCTGGCTTTCCAGCGGCTCACCGGGTCGGGCGCCGGCGTGGGCGAAGAAATAATCTCCCACCGAGATCCGCATTTCGAGCCTCGCGAGGAAGTCACGCTCGTCCGCGCCAAGTTTGTGATTCAGATCCGACGCAAGGTGTCTCCAGGCCTCGGCCCGGTGTTTCATGTCGGGCGGACGAAGCCCGTAGGACTGCAGGGTGGCGTCCCCGCCGTACTCGCACCATTGGGCGCCGACCGAGGGATCCTCAAGAAACCGGGCCATGGTTTCCTCGTGATTGCCCTTGAGAAAGCGCCACTCCACCCCCTCGTCGGCCGGCAGACCGGCCAGCCGCTTGAGCACGGCGCGTGAGCCGGGGCCTCGATCCACGTAGTCACCAAGAAAGACAACGGTCTTGCGCTGTGCGTCCATCGTCCGCAGATCGGCACGGATCGCCTCCACCAGCGGAGCCAGAAGGTCGTCGCGACCGTGGATGTCGCCGACGGCCCAGACGACCGTACCCGCGGGCACCTGGGGAGATGCAGGCGCCCTGACTGGCGCCCGGCGCTTCAGAAGCTTGAGAAACATGGCTCGCTATCGATGATGTGATCGGCGCCCGGACCGCGACACGCGACCTGGTCAGAGAGCGACCTCGCTATCCACCCACTGCGTCCAAAAAGGGTCCCGCCCTGCTAGGTCTCGAAAACCGCGCCAAAATCCGCGTTGGCCTGCGCATAATCCGGCGGGCGGCCGATGTCCATCCAATACCCCTCGGCGCGTTGCTGGCGGACCGACATCCCGGCGGCGATCAGATCGGCGATCAGCGTCGGCATGTCGTAGTAGGCATCGGCCGGGACCTTGCCGAGGGCGCCGGGGGACAGGACATAGGCCCCCGCACTGATCGTATAACTCTGGGTCGGCTTTTCATCGATGCGCAGAATCTGGCCCGCCTCGGCGTTGATCACTCCGAACGGCACCTGCATCTCGTAGTCGCGCACCACCACCGTGGCGTCCGCGCCCGCCTCGAGGTGGGACTCCAGCACATGGCCGTAGTCGACCTTGGCCAGGACGTCGCCATTGGTGACGATGAGGGGCTGGTCCTGCCGCGGCAGGAGGGCGAGGGCCCCGCAGGTGCCCAAAGGCTTCGCTTCGCGCAGGTATCGGATGTCGAGGCCAAGCGCCGAGCCGTCCCCGAAATGGCGCTCGATCTGCTCGGCCTTGTAGTTCACGGCCAGCCAGAAATTGCGGAAACCCTGTCCGGCCAGGTTGCCGACGATGGTGTCGAGGATAGGCCGCGGGCCGACCTTGAGCATCGGCTTGGGGGTGTCGCGGGTCAGTTCGGCCAGCCGCTCGCCCTTGCCGCCGGCCATGATGACCACCGTATTGCTGCGGATCGGAATGTTGAGGAAGTCGGAAACCGTGGTCAGGCCGACGACTCGCCGCGCGGCGTCGAGCACGGGCAACTGGCGCAGACCGTGGGCCCGCAGCATGGCCAGGGTGGCGGCGCGGTCCTGGTGCTGGTCGATGCAATAGGGTTCGCGGTTGGCCCCGGTCAGGGCGGCGTCTTCGAGCCCCGCCCCGCGGATGAGAGCGCGGCGCAGGTCGCCGTCGGACAGAACCCCCAGCAGCCGGCGCTCGCCGTCGACGATCAGGGCCATGCCGGCGCCGGTCGCGTCGATCGACACCAGGGCGTCGCGGAACGTCGCCTCCGGTCCGATCAGGGCCTTCTCCCAGTGCTTCATTTCTCCTCCCTCCGTCTCGCCGGCACGCCGAGCAGCGGTCCGTCGCCCGGCTCGCCCCCCAGCACCACCGCACCGGCGCCGACGATGACGCCGCTCTCCAGCGCCACCCCCTGACGGATTACGGCCCCGGCGCCGATGTGCGAATCCTCCCCGACGGCGACGTCGCCGCACAGGATCGCACCGGTCGCGCAATGGCTAAAGGCGCCGACGCGACAGCCGTGCTCGATGATGGCTCCGGTGTTGATGATGACCCCGGCGCCGATGCAGGCGCCGGTCTGGACCACGCAACGCGCCAGCAACTGGGCGTCCGGTTCGATTCGGGCCGCCGGTGAGACGAGGGCGGACGGGTGGCGGACGCCGATGAAGCGGAAGCCGGCCGTCTCAAGCACCTGCTGCACGGCCCGGCGGCGTCCGCGCCCCTCGGTCCCGCCCGCCCCGCCAAGTCCGTTGACCAGGTCATAGCCCCCGTCGAGGGTGAGCCAGTCGTCCCCCCCGAGCACGGGCAGGCCCGCCACCAGGGTTGCGATGGGCGCCCGAGGCTCGACATAGCCTAGCACCGACTTGCCGGTCGCCTGCAGGGCGTCGGCGAGGACCTGGCCATGGCCGCCCGCGCCCACCACGACAACCGGACGAGCACTCATGACTCGATCGCCTCGTCGGCTGCGTAGTCGCGGGAAGACGACCGGCCCAGCAATGGCCAGATCGCCATAGGCGACAAGCCGTCGGCGGGTCGTTTGGCGGTCAGGTTGTCGAGGCTGAAGATCTCACCTACGGCGATTGGCCGGGCCGCGACAAGGCTGCGCCGGGCGATCTCGCGATTGGCGATCTCCTCGAGGGCGGGTTCCTTGCGCGCGGCGCCCAAGGCGGATTCCACCTCGCGGATGGCCGCGATCATCGTGGCAAGCTGATCCGGCTCCAGCGAGGCGGCATGATCCGGTCCCGTCCGTCCGCGGTCGAGCGTGAAGTGCTTTTCGATCACCGTTGCGCCCCGCGCCACGGCTGCGATCGCCACCGTGGTCCCCAAGGTGTGGTCGGAATAGCCGACCGGAAGCCCGAAGCGCTCGCGCATGACATCCATGGCGCGCAGGTTCACCGCTCTCAGCGGAGCTGGATATTCGGTCGTGCAGTGCAACAGGGTGACCCGGTCTCGCAGGTTCGCCTGCGCCGCCGGGTCGGCCATGGCGTCCTCCAGATCGGCCGCGCCCGCCGGCGTTCCTTGCCGCGCCATGCCGAAGGCGATCACCTTCAGCGCCTCGCCGATCTCGTCCAGCGAGGCCATGCCCGTCGATACGATCAGGGGGCGGCCGACGCGGGCCGCGCGAAGCAACATGGCTCCCCACGTCAGGTCGCCCGACGGGATCTTGACCGCGGGCATGTCCAGTCCGACGAGGAAGTCGAGGCTGTCGAGGTCGAAGGCCGTGGACATGAAGCGCACCCCGCGCGCCGCCGCATGGGCGGCCAGCATCCGATGGGTGTCGCGATCCAGCTCCAGAGCCTTGAGCATCGCATGCTGGCCGTCGTCACGGCCGGTGTTGCGGGCCTGATAGGCCGCCTTGGCCGCCCGGCGGGTCACCAGCTGATCCGCGTGGAAGGTCTGAAATTTGACGGCGTCGGCGCCGGCGTCTGCGGCGACGTCGATCATGCGCCGCGCGTCATCGGACGAGCCGTCGTGGTTCACTCCGGCCTCGGCGATCACGAAAACACGGTTCGTCACGCCGATCCTCCGTAAAACCGTTTGGCCAGCAAGGCTTCGCGGTCCGGCGCAGCCTGCAGGATCGAGACGATGCGGGACGCGCTCCTCCCATCGCCATAGGGATTCTCCACCGTCCGGCAGTCGAGCGCGAGAGCCGCTTCGATTGCCTCAGCGACAGCTTTCGCATCGGCTTCGCAGTGGATGACGGAAGCGGCGCTCAGTCTCCCCTTTTGCCGGTCACCCACGTTAACGGTCGGCACGCGCAGCGACGGCGCTTCGTAGAGGCCGCTCGACGAATTCCCCACCACTGCATCCACCTGGGCCATCAGCGACAGATAGCGCGTCTGTCCCAAGGAAGCGAAAACATGCACGTCGGACCGGGCGGCCGCCCACCGATCCAGCAGTTCCTCAAGCCCGAGGTGACCAGGGTCGGCGTTGGGCCGGGTGATCCATTTCACGATGTCGCGCGGCAGCGCCTCCAGTCCCGCCAGCACGGCCCGGAATTCGTGCAGCCCTCTGTCTCCGGCCAAGGTCACCGGGTGGAAGGTGACCAGCAGGTTTCGGTCGCCGAGGGGGGCCCCCAGGGCGACCTCCAGCGCGGACCGATCCAGCAGGGGGGTTCGGACAAGGTGATCCAGCCCCGGACTGCCCACTATGTGGATTCGTTCCGGGTTTTCGCCCATCTGGGCCACCCTGCGGGCGGCGGCGTCATGGGTGACCAGATGAATCGCCGACAGCTTGGTCAGGGCGTGGCGGAACGCATCGTCAAAGGCGCCTTCGGTGATGTCTCCCCCCGCGATGTGGGCGACGGGGATCCGGTGAAGAACCGCCGCTTCGGCCGCGGCCAGAATCTCGAAGCGGTCGCCCAGCACCAGAAGAATGTCGGGAGAAAGCCGGTCAAGGGCTTCAGCCATGCCCGTCAGGCAGCGGGCCATGGCCCGCGCGGCGTCGCCTGGAGCGTCGCCGTCCAGTCGCAGGGGAATCCGGGCGTCGATCGCAAACCCGTCGGCCTCGATCTCCCCAACGGTCATTCCAAAACGTCGCTCGAGGTGGGTTCCCGTGACGATGAGCTGCAGATCAAGCCCCGGCGCAGCCCGGATGTCATGCATCACCCAGCGCAGCAGGCCGTACTCGGCCCGCCCCCCGGTCACCACGCAGATCCGGCGACGGCTCTTCATCTGTCCGCCAGGGCCGCGCTGCTGGGCAGGTTGATCACCCGGTCCTCGAGCGCCTCCGCCACTGGCAGGTCGTCGCGGGGGCAACCGGCGTACATCGGGAGGCGGTGCATCAGCGTCCACAACGGCCGGGCCTGATAGCCGGCGTCGTTCAGCGTCTGGAGCAGCCGGTCCCTCGCCGCACGGTCGGGCCGGTCTAGAACCACCGCGTTGAGCCAGTGGTTCACTTCGGCGCCGTCGCGCGGCTGCAGCAGGCGCACGCCCTCGACCGCTTCGAAGACCCGCACATAGCGGTCGGCCAGTTCGGCCTTGCGGGCCAGCATGTCGGGCAGCCGCTCCAGCTGGGCGCAGCCGAGTGCGGCGTTGATATTGGGCATCCGGTAGTTCCAGCCGATCTCGTCGTGCTCGAAAGCCCAGCGATGCGGGACCTTGGCGGTCGTGGTCAGGTGTTTGGCGCGCCTGGCGAGGTCGGGATCGGCGGTCAGCACCGCCCCGCCCCCGCCGGTGGTGACGATCTTGTTGCCGTTGAAGCTCAGCGCCGCCAGCCGGCCAAAGCCGCCGAGGTGCCGGCCCCTCCAGCGCGAGCCCAAGGCCTCCGCTGCGTCCTCGACCAGCACCAGATTCCAGCGCGCCGCCACCTCGACCAAGCCCTCGATGTCGGCGGGGTGACCGAACACATGCATGACGACCAGCGCCCGGATGGGCCGTCCCGTGCGGGTGTTCACGCAGGTCTCATTCTCCACCTTCGCCACGGACTGCAGGTAGGCTTCCAGACGCGCCCGATCGACGCCGAGGGTCTGCTCCTCCGAATCGACGAAATGCGGTGTGGCGCCCCGATAGGTGATGGCGTTGGCGGTGGCGACGAAGGTCAGGGTCGGGACCAGCACCTCGTCGCCCGGCCCGACTCCGGCCAGGCGGAAGCAGACGTCCAGCGCCGCGGTGCCGTTCGAGACCGCGACCGCATGGGGCGCCCCGGTGAAGCTCTCCAGATCGCGTTCTATGCGATCGACATAGGCTCCCACCGACGAGACCCAGCCGGTGTCGAGGCAGTCCTTCAGATAGTCCCACTCGCGGCCGCGGAACTCCGGGGCGTGCAAGGGGGCGGGCAGCGCCGCGTCCGGCAGGGCGGCGCGGACGGCGGCCAGCACCCGGTCGGCGAGATCGCCGCTCACAGCACGTACCGGTCGGTCTTGTAGCGGCCCAGGTTGGCCGGGTCGCTGAACCAGTCGATGGTCTCGCCCAGCCCACGCCTGAAGCCGTCGCCGCCGCCGTACCCGGGCGTCCAGCCCGTCAGCGACCGGATGAGGGTGCTGTCGGCCCACAGACGCTCGACCTCACTGGCCTCGGGGCGCAGGCGCTGATCATCGGTGACGATCTCCACGTCGCGGCCTATCAGCTCGATGATCGCCCGCGCCGTATCTCCGATCGAGATTTCAAAGCCGCTGCCGGCGTTGACCGTCTGCCCCACCGCTGCGTCGCATTCGGCCAGCATTTCGAAGGCCCGGGCGGTGTCGCTCACGAAAGTGAAGTCGCGGGTCGGGTGCACGGCTCCAAGCTTGATCCGGTCCGCGCCTGCGGCGATCTGGCTGATGACGGTCGGGATCACCGCCCGTGCCGACTGCCTCGGCCCATAGGTGTTGAAGGGCCGGATCACCGTCACCGGCGTGCCGAAGGCGGCATGGAAGCTCAGGGCGATCTGGTCGGCGCCGATCTTCGACGCCGAATAGGGCGACTGGCCCTGCAGCGGATGCGCCTCGGTTATCGGCACGAAACGGGCGGTGCCGTAGACCTCGCTGGTCGAGGTGTGGACCACCCGCTCGACGCCCAGGTCGCGCGCCGCCTGGACGATGTTCAGCGTGCCCAGGACGTTGGTCTCAACATAGGTCTGGGGCGAGTGGTAGCTGTAGGGAATGGCGATCAGGGCGGCGAGGTGCAGGACCACGTCGCAGCCGGTCATGGCCGTGCGGACGCCGTGGGGATCGCGCACATCGCCGGCGAAGACGTCGAGGTTCTGTCGGACCTCGGCCGGGCTCTCGTCCAGCCAGCCCCAGGAGCCCAGGCTGTTGTACTGGACGAAGGCCCGCACGTCGCAGCCGCGCCGGACCAGCCGCTCGGTCAGATGCGAGCCGATGAAGCCGTCGGCGCCGGTGATGAGTATGCTCTTGCCGTCCAGTTTCATCGATCTGTTCCACGCCCCGTTCGTGCAAGGTGATTAGCGCCCGTTAACGAACCGAAAAATCACGCGCCTGGGGGCCGCGTTGTCTTTCTCCAGTGTATCGTGTTCTTTGGATCGGATGACTTCCGGTCGATTGCATCCTCGCCTGTTGCTCGCCGCCGCCGTGGTCGGGGCTGGGGCGGCCTGTAGCCCGACCCTTGGCCCACCCCCGCCTGTCCTCGTGGCTTCGGACGAAGCCCTGCGTCTCACGGCGCTCACTGATCTCGACCAGAGGGTCGCGCGGGTCGCTTGGCGACTTTCCGAGGCTAATGCCGACCTCTGTCCGATCGTGCGCCTCTCCGCAGGCTGGGCCCTGCACTCCGCCCGCCAGTATAGTCCAGCGTTGCGACCTCATGCCGAAAGGCGCTTCGGACTTCGCGGCGACCTGCCCGGCGTCCTGGCCGCACCCCCCGGCTCTCCGGCTGCCGCCGCGGGAGTTCGGACGGGCGATCTTCTACTGGCGGTCGGCGACGCAAGCCTCTCGGTCGGCCAGCTTGAGGGTGCCGCGACATGGGAAGGCCTGGAAGCGAACCTGCGCATCATCGACGCCGCCCTCGCCCGTGGCCCGACTCAGGTCAGCGTGGAGCGGGACGGTGAGACCCTAGACGCGCTGCTCCGGCCGCAGCGCGCCTGCGGTTACGACGTTCAGGTAGACCCGTCAGACGAACTGAACGCCCGCGCGGACGGCCGGCGCCTGTTCATCAGCACGGCACTGGCCAGCTTCGCAGCAACCGACGATGAACTGGCTCTTGTCCTGGGTCACGAGCTGGCTCATCACGTTTTGGGCCACCGGCCCTGGAATGACGCCGAGGGCGAGGCGAGACGCGCCAATGAGCGGGTCTGGCGAGCTCGGGGCGGCGGAGGCGGCGCCGAGGCGCAGGCTGACCGGGTGGGGCTCTACCTGTCCGCCCGCGCCGGCTACGACCCGGCAGTCGCTGCGCCATTCTGGCGTCGGTTCGGCGCTTCGAACTGGCGGGTCCGTTTTCCACAGATCGGCCATGCCTCCGCCGGCGCCCGCGCCGTGGCATTGGAGGCGGTCCAGCGGGAGATCGAAGCGAAACGCGCCGCCGGGGGCGAACTCCTCCCCTGACCACCAGCATCGGCAGCCGTTTCGTCGCGGGGTACCTGCTCGTCGGTGGGTGGCGACCGCGCGTTCGATCGCCTGTCACACGCGGCCGTCGCGCGGGTTGCATGCAGCGGCGCCCCCCGAATACATGGCGGACTAACTCACGCCCTAGCTTGACCAGGCATGGTGAAGAGGCATTAGGCTACGGGCGTGTTAATTGGGGAGGATTGCATGAAGCCCAGCGAACAGCCGGCCCAGCACACTCCGGCGCCCCGGCCACTCAAATTGCAGTCCGCCGGACTCTATGGAGAGGTCGCCGTGCTTCCGCTCCACCGCGGACCCCCGGCACCCTATCACGAGCCGAAATCCTTTCTCTGACTACGCGTCGGCGGTGCAGAATCCGCTCTCCCGCAACTGAGCCCAAGCGGCGGCGATGTGATAGAGCGAGCTGGCCGGCGCCGGCTCGTCCACGAAGCCTCCGTCCGCCTCCAGCTTGTCTCCCCACAAACCCGTCGGCTGCAGATAGGTCCGCAGCGCCTTGAGCGCACGGGCGGCCTCGCCGGCCGGAAGGTCCGTCTCCAGGATCAGGGCGGCCTTCAGCCATTCCGTCTGCGGCCACAGGCGGGCTCGGCTCGAACGGACCGCCAGCCGGTCATCCAGTTCATCGATCGCCACCCCGCGGGCGACGTCGATGCCGCGCCGGCCGGCCTCGTAGAGCCGCCTCGCCGCCCCGGCCGACCAGTCGTCCGCCCTCGCCCGCCCCCATCGCGTCAGCAGCCACGCCCATTCGAACTGATGCCCCGGCTCGACCAGGGTCCCGGCCTCGCCGGCCGCTGGCCGCCAGTCGGCGTCGAAGAATTCGCGCAGGAAGCCACCCTCGGCGTCGATGAAGGCGCGGCGGGCCAGGTCCACGATGCCGTCCGCCATCGCCGTCCATGGACCCCGAGGCTCGACCGCCTCCCAGGCCAGACAGGCCTCGAGCAAGTGCATATGGGCGTTGGCCTGATACGGATGACCCGCATCCTCGCGCCAGCCGCCGGCCCCATGGGAGAGGCCCGCCAGCGCCTCACGGAGCCATCCGGCGCGGGCTCTCATGGCCTCCGCCTCGACGTCCGCCTCCGCCGCCGCCGCGAAGGCGAGAAGCGCGAAGGCCTGATCGTACAGCGAGGCGGTGTCGTCGATCACCTCTCCCGTAGCCGAGACCCGGGTTCGATAGAGCCCGTCCGCCCGCCTGTTGGTCGCCTCGAATCGTTCAAGGCTGTCTCTCACCAGCCGCCGCCAAGGCCCCGTCCAGCCCGCGGAACCCGCCATGCTGTAGACCCAGGCCTGGCGGGTCTGGACGCGGGCGCGGCGGAAATCGCCGACGGGCTCGCCGTCTCGGGCGATGGCTTCGTGAAACCCGCCGTCCTCCGCCACGCCGATGGTCGCCCACAGCGGCAGGGCGTTGAAGCGCATCCAGCCGTCGAAGGCGCGGGCGCGATCGCCCAGCGCATCTCGTGACGGGCCGCCACGAACATGCGTCGGCGAGAGCGTGCGCAGACGCTCCACAAGGCCCTTCACCTCCTGGGATCGGCTGAGATGGCAGACCAGCACGGCGTCCGGCTCGGCGATGATCGCCAGATCGCTGACGCCCGCGGTCGCGATGACCATGCCTTCCGCCGCTCGCACCAGATTAGCCCCGTCGCCCTGGCCGCCAATCCACAGGCCACGGGCCGCGCCGCCGGTCGCCGCGACGGCGTCCCAGGCCCCCAGATCCGACCAGCCGAACTCGACCGGCAGAACCGAGACCCGGGCGCTCTTCTCCATCACCGCGTAGTCGATCGAGATTCGGGGCGCGTCGCTGAATGCGTCCTTCAGGGTCACCACCGGCCCCTCTTCATCCGGCATGGCTGCCCGGACGGCCCGAAGGACATCCGGCCTGAACCGGTCCAGTTCCGCCAAGAGAACGTCCGCTCGGACGACGAAATTGCCGCTGTTCCAGTAGTAGCCCTCGGCCACATAGGCCTCCGCGCTCTGGCGGTCTGGCTTTTCGACGAACCGGCGGACTGGCGTCAGGCCCGGCCCTTCCGGCTGGATATATCCGTAGGCGGATGAAGGTTCAGTGGGTCGCACTCCGAAGGTGACGAGCCGGCCCGCTTCCGCCGCCCGCGCCCCCTCGAGGACGGAGGCCCTGAAACCCGCGGCGTCGGGAATATGGTGGTCGGACGCGACGAACAGGGCCACCCCGGCCGGATCCCGACGGGCGATCCATTCGGCCGCCGCCGCCATGGCTGGCGCCGAGTCCCGGCCCGTGGGTTCGATCAGCAGGACCGCCGCGGCGTCGCCCAGCTGCTCGCCGATAGAGGCGGCGTGGTCGCGGCCAGCGACCACCACGATCCGGCCGTCCTCTCCGGTCAGCGGGGCGACCCGGGCGACGGTGTCCTGGAACAGTGACGTATCCCCCGCCAGACTGAGGAACTGCTTCGGCCTTTGGTCCCGCGAGGCCGGCCAGAGCCTCGTGCCCGCGCCGCCGGACAGGATCACCGGATAGATCGCCATGGCCGCGCCCCCTGTCGCATTTCGGTCCCGGCGCCGTCTCGGGACTCGGCCGCCCATCGTGCCACGGCGATCCTAACAGGAGGTGCGTCAAGGACACATCAGCGGCGTTGCACGCGGGGCGGCCGTTTGGGAAATCACCATTTGGCCGATATGCTGAAGATTGCCCACAGACTGGTCATCCGCGCTGATGCCCGCCTGCGGCGCCTTGGAGGGGGATGACAGAATGACCGGGCCGATCCGCACCATCCTGATCGTGGGGGGCGGAACGGCGGGATGGATGGCCGCGGCGGCGTTGCAGCGTACGCTCGGCCCCCACGCGAAGGTCACCCTGGTCGAATCCGAAGAGATCGGCATCGTCGGCGTCGGCGAGGCAACGGTGCCGCCGATCCGCGACTTCAACGTCATGATCGGGCTCGACGAGGCCGAGTTCATGCGCGAGACCAGGGCCACACTGAAGACGGCCATCGTCTTCCAGGACTGGGGCCATATCGGCAACCGCTACACCCATCCGTTTGGCAGCTTCGGTCCTGGCCTCACGCTGGCCGACTTTCAGCAGACCTTCTTCGCGCTGCAGTCGAAGGGCCGGGTGGGTCCGCTCGGCGACTATTCGATCTGCTGGCGGGCCGCGGACGCCGGCAAGGTCGGCACGCGGGATCCTGACCCCCGCTCGCCCCGCCACGGCCTGTTCACCGCCTATCATTTCGACGCGACCCTCTACGCCAGATATCTGCGCAGGGTCTGCGAGGGCCGCGGCGTCGAGCGCGTCGAGGGCAAGGTGGTCGAGGTCGTGCAGCGCCCGGAGGACGGCTTCGTCGACAGCATCACGCTCGAGGATGGCCGGAGCCTGACCGCGGACCTGTTCATCGACTGCACCGGTTTTCGCGGCCTGCTGATCGAGGGGGCGCTGAAGGCCGGCTATGAGGACTGGTCGCACTGGCTGCCCGTCGACCGCGCCGTCGCGGTCCCCTGCGCCAAGGTCGCCCCCGCCGCAGCCTACACCCTGTCGACCGCCCGCGACGCCGGCTGGCAATGGCGCATCACCCTGCAGCACCGGACCGGCAACGGCTATGTCTACTGCTCCGACCACGTCAGCGACGACGCGGCGCGCGAGACTCTGCTGGCCAATCTGGACGGCGAGCCCTTGGCCGAGCCGCGCCTGCTCCGCTTCGTGACCGGCCGCCGCAAGACCTACTGGGACCGCAACGTGGTCAGCCTGGGTCTGTCCAGCGGCTTCATCGAGCCGCTGGAGTCGACCAGCATCCACCTGGTCCAGGCGGGTCTGGTGCGGCTGCTGCAACACTTTCCGGACCGGTCGTTCAGCCCGGTCAACATCGCCGCCTACAATCGCCGGCTGGGCCGCGAGGTCGAGCTGATCCGCGACTTCGTGATCCTGCACTATCATGCGTCCCAAAGGGACGACACGCCATTCTGGCGGCAGGTGGCGGCGATGCCGATCCCCGACAGCCTGGCCGAACGGGTCGAGGCCTTCCGCGACCGGGCGCTGCTCTACCAGGTCGGCGCCGATGAATATTTCAGCCAGGCGTCGTGGCTGGCGGTGATGTACGGCCAGGGGATCGAGCCCCGGATGTTCAATCCGCTGTACGCCTGGCAGGATCAGGAGCGCGCCGCCGCCGGCCTGCGCAACGTCTCCGAGGTGTTCGCGCGCACGGTCGAGGCCCTGCCCGACCACGAAGCCTTCCTGAAGGCCAACAACATGTGGTCTGGCGACGCCTAGCGGACCGGCCCCGGAGCCGGCCCTTCGGCGGGCCGGGCGACCACCACGAGGGGCGTCGCGGCGACCGATGGCGTTTCGACTTCGTCCCGCCAGGCGGCGTGCGGATTCAGCGCCGCCGTCGCCTCCAGGAAGGTTCCCGGCTTCATCGACGGCTCCCGAGCGGTGCGTAGCCCGGCCACCCTCGCCAGGTCGGCGACGAAGGTGATGCAGTTGCGCCGCCTGAGGTCGTAGACCGAGCCTTCCGGACTGTTCCACCACTCGGCCCGGGCCTTCAGCGCATGCCAGGTGGCGTCGTCGACCGTCAGCCTCAGAAACGGCCGCCCCTCCCCGACATAGCGGGCGTCGGGCGCCGTCACCACGCCCCCGCCGCGGGCGAACAGCAGTTGCGGGCCAGGGCTTCTGGCGGTGAACCCCGCCGACCAGTCGACCGGCTCGCCGGTGGCGTCGACCGTGCCTTCGGCATGCACATAGGCATGGGGGAAGAGCAGGTAGCCGCCGCGTACCCGCGCGCCGGGGTGGGCGTAGAAGGTCACCGTCACCTCCGCCCAGGCCTGGCCTGCGATCAAGGCCAGGGCGACGCCGAGAATCCACACGCGCACCATCTACGCTCACTGCCGCTCCGCCCTCCTGGGCGAAGCCCCGGAACGCACAAGGGCCGCCGGGGGATGCCCCGGCGGCCCTCACGTTTGCGAGTGTGGTGCGGTCAGTGCGAGGCGGGAGCCGCCACGACATCACCGTCCTTCACCCGCGCCCGGGCCGCGGCCAGGGCGAAGACGGTCAACAGCACATAGCCGACCAGCGGGACGTAGAAGACCGGATTGAAGGTCGCCGAGGCGTCGGCGATCTGGCCGCCGATGTAGGGCAGAACCGCCCCGCCGACGATGGCCGTGCACAGCAGGCCCGACGTGGCCGACGCCGGCGCGCTCGAACGCTCCAGCGTCAGGGTGAAGATGGTCGGGAACATGATGGAGTTGAAGAAGCCGATGGCGATCGCCGCATAGGCGGCGGTCTCTCCCGACGTTTGCGTCACGACGAGGCACAGCAGGGCGGCCACCGCCGTATTCACGGTCAACAGCACGCCGGCCCGCACCCTCGTCAGCAGCAGCGCCCCTATGAAGCGGCCCACCATGGCGCCGCCCCAGTACAGGCTGACCATCCGACCGGCGTCGGCCTCGGGAATGTTCAGTATGGTCGGACTGGAGAGGAAGTTGGTCAGAATGCCGCCGATGGCCACTTCCGAACCGACATAGATGAAGATGGCGAGCGCCCCGAACAGCGCCCAGGGTGAACCGAATGCCTTGAACGGCGAGGACACGCCGCCCGCCTCCTCGGCTCCTGCGGCGGCGGCGTTGATCTTCTTGCGGGCCGTGAAGATGAAGAAGGCGACCACCGCGAAGAAGCCGCCGAGCGCCAGGAAGGCGAAGTCGATGCTGCGAAGCGACTCGTCCCGCGTCGCGGCGGTGACTACGGCGCCGGCCGCGAACACGCCTCCGGTGAGCAGCACGGTCGAGCCGAGATACGGTCCGACCGTCGTACCAAGCGAGTTGAAGAACTGCGAGAAATTCAGCCGGGCGTGCGAGCTCTTCTTGGAGCCAAGCGCCGCGACCAGCGGGTTGGCGGCCACCTGCAGCAGGGTCACGCCCGAGGCGATAACGAAGAGGGCGATCAGGACGCCGGGGTACCAGTCCAGGATCGTGGCCACGGGCACGATCAGGCAGCCCAGCACCATCACCGCCAGGGCGGAGATGATCGAGCGGCTGTAGCCGAGTTTGCTCAGCACCGCCGCCGCCGGCACCGAAACGACCGCGTAGGCGATGAACCACGCCGAGGCGGTCAGCATGGCCTCCGCCGTGCTGAGATCGAACACCCGGCGAACGGCCGCGATCAGCGGGTCGATCAGCGAGGTGGCGAAACCCCAGGCGAAGAACAGGGTGGTCACATAGGCGAAGGCGAGGGTCGTGCCCTGCCGCGCCGGCGCATTGGTATCGGTCATTTCTCTCCCCGGGGGTAGCCGCGCCTCTGCGAGCGCGGCGCTGTTGCAAACGGTTTCATCGTCGCGCGGCCGCGTCCAGCCGTTTTACCGAAGCCGTAACCAAAAGTGGCTCCGCCCGGGCCCCGGATGCAAAAAGGACCGCTCCGGTCTCCCGGAAGCGGTCCAGTCTTGCTGATCGGTTGGGACGATCAGTAGCGGTAGTTGATCCCGACCAGATAGGTCCGGCCATACTGCTGGTAGTCGATGACGCGGCGCGCATCGTTGTTCTCGAAGGTCTTGAACTGCTCGTCGGTCAGGTTGTTGACCTGGAACAGCGCCGAGAGGCCTTCCAGCGGACCCGACTGGAACTCGTAGCCGATCTGGGCGTCGACCACGGATTCCGCGTCGACCATCCGCTGGATGCGGTCGGTGCCGACGCCGGACAGCTCGCCCAGGAACTCGGAGCGATAGCGGTTGCTGACCCGGGCCTGGAAGCCGTTCCGCTCGTAGTAGACGGTCAGGTTGCTGACCTGCTCCGACAGGCCGGGCAGGGGCGTCGAGGGGCTGCCGGGGTTCGGGATAATGTCGCTGTCGGTCCACGAGGCGCTGAAGTTGACGCCAAAGCCTTCCAGCGGCTCCCAGAACAGGTCGAACGGCACCGAGACGGCGAACTCCACGCCCTGGATGACCCCGCCCTCGCCGTTCTGCGGCGCCGAGATGAAGCCTTGTCGGATCGCCGGCTCCGGGCCGCTCGACACCGGGTAGCCGGTGAAGTCCGTCAGCGTCTGCTGGTCGTAGATGTAGCTCTGCAGGTCCTTGTAGAAGCCGGCGAGAGAGACGTAACCGCGGCGACCGAAATACTTCTCGATCGACAGGTCGAGGGCGTTGGCGATCCACGGACGCAGTTCCGGGTTGCCGCCGCTGCCGCCCCAGGGCGACTGGTTGACGTCCGTGCTGGTGGCGCGGCCCGCGTTGTAGTCGATGTTGATCGACGCCCGCATCTGGTCCATCCGCGGCCGGGCCAGTTCCCGGGCCACGCCGACGCGCACATACAGGTCGTCGCGGACCTCGAAGGCCAGGTTGGCGCTGGGCAGGATGTAGGTGTAGTCGTCGCCGCCGGTGACCGGCGCCGGCGTGGCCGGATCGCCCGAGGCGACGGTGCCGTCGGAGCTCTGGTCGGTGTAGACGACCTGGAAGCCCATGTTGCCGGTCACCGGCATGCCGAACATCTGGCTGTCGATGTCGGCCTTCCAGTAGCTGGTCACCACCGTCTCGGACACCGCCCAGCCGAACGCCAGCAGGTTGTCGTCCTGCGGGGCGATCAGGTCGTAGATGCCGCTGTCGACCAGCGCGAACGGGTCGTAGCTGATCATCGGTCCGAGGCCGAGATAGTCCAGCTGGGTGGGCTCCAGCAGGAATTGGGTCGGCACCGGCACGCTGGTCGAATGGGTCGGATCGGCGACGTTGGCGGCCAGGGACAAATAGTAGCGCTCGAGCGTCAGCTCCTTGTCGCGGCTGGTCACATTGACGCCGAACGAGAAGCGGCTGAACGGGCCTTCCTCATAGTCGCGGCCGACTTCGCCGCGGATCGACTGCAGTTCGTCGACGATGGACGGGCTGTTGATGAAGCCGTCCTGGCCGCCCGGGATCCCGCCCCAGCCCTGCGGGCTGGTCAGCAGGATCAGGCTCGGATCGGAATAGTCGAGCGTGCTGGTGAAGGTGGTGCCCTCGGGCGTGGTCACGAAGTCGAGGGTGTCCACCGCGCCGGCGACGTTGCGGCCGGTGCCCGAATAGGTCTCCAGCACGGTGTCGGTCCGGTCCGCCTTCGAATAGCTGATGTCGAGGGAGGCGGCCCAGTTGTCGTCGAGCTGGAACTCGTTGTTCCATCCCAGCGAGGTCAGTTCGGCGGTGCGGCGGTTGCCGTCGTTGCGGACGACGCCCTTCACGTTTGCGAACGTGCCGGCGACGACGATCCCGTCCTCGATCGTGGTGTCGGGCCCGAGCGCCGGCTGGGGACGGCACGTCGGCGTCGCAACGGAGGTGAAGGTCGAGGTGCCGCAGACGCCGGCGCTGCCGCCCCACTGCAGAGGGAACTCGATGCCCCGCAGGATCTGGGTGTTGTCGAACTCGGAATAGAAGGCGTCGAAGGTCGAGTGCCAGCGGTCGTTCGGCCGGAACTCGATCGTGGCCATGTAGCCGTCGCGGACCAGTTCGCTCGACTGGACGTAGGGCTTGGCTCCGCCGATCACGAGCTGGCCGATCTCCTCGGCGTAGCCGGGCCGCGGCGCACGGGCCGGACCGACGCCGACGCCATACCGGTCGTCGCCGAGGTCGACGCTCGGATACCCCCAGGCGTTGAACCGCTCGGCCTGGTACGGCGTCGACAGGTGGGCGTAGCCCAGCACCAGGCCCAGCTTTCCGTCCATGAACTGGTCGATGTAGCTGACGCTGTAGCGCTGGCCGGTGTCCTCGGTGCCCGAGTTCAGCGCACCGTAGTCGTTCCACTCGTAGCGGGCGTTCAGCGCGATGGCCTGGCGACCGTATTCCAGCGGCCGGATGGTGCGCAGGTCGGCGGTGCCCGCCATGCCCTGGCCGATCAGGGCCGCGTCGGGGGTCTTGTAGACCAGCACGCTGCCCAGCAGTTCGGACGGATACTGGTCGAACTCGACGCCGCGGTTGTCGCCGGCGGAGACCTGCTCGCGGCCGTTCAGCAGGGCGGTGGTGAAGTCCGGCGCGAGGCCGCGGATCGAGATGACCTGGCCACGGCCGTCGAGGCGCTGGGCGGTCAGGCCGGGCAGGCGGGCCAGCGATTCGGCGATGGAGACATCCGGCAGCTTGCCGATGTCCTCGGCGGTCACGACCTCGACGATCGACGAGTTCTCGCGCTTGCTGGCGATCGAGCTCTCGATTGAGCCGCGGATGCCGGTGACGACGATCTCGTCGACCTGGGTGGGATCCTGCTGCGACGCGTCCTGCGCCGAGGCGGCTCCGGCGAAGGCCAGGGCGGCGACGGCGCCGAGGCCGGCGCCTCCGAGCAGACGGGCACGGCGAGTCACTTGGGTTCGCATGTCATTCTCCCTAAGGCCGTCGCTTTTCTGTCGAAGCGTCCGGTGTCATCGCAAAGTTATGCAAACTTATGGAAAGGATGCAAGCACCCTCTCTCCAGACCGCGCTCGTCTGTGTCCGAAAAGTGACGGCCGGGCTTGACCATTTCGCACTGCACAAGGGCTTTATCCTTGCAGCGCCGCAATTTTGACCGCTTGCGTGAGCCAGTTGACATGAGCCATCTCCGCTGCAAAATCTTGCAAACCGATCCGGCGGGCCATGCTGTCCACGGACGACCAGGAGGGACGGAGACGATGGCGGGACGCTGGAAGCGGCCGAATTGGGTTTGCGCGGCCGCCCTGTGCGCCGGCGTCGCATCCGCCGTCACGGCCGCGCCCGTCCTCGCAGGCCAGGCCCGCCAGGACCCCGCCGCCGCCGTGCGCGACCGTCCCGCTGAAGATGAGGTGATCTATTTCCTGCTGCCCGACCGCTTCGCCAACGGCGACCCCGCCAACGACCGGGGCGGCCTCGCGGGCGACCGGCTCCGGACCGGCTATGATCCGGCCGACCCCGGCTTCTACCACGGCGGCGACCTTCGCGGCCTGACGGAGCGGCTCGACTATCTGCAGGGCCTCGGCGTCACCGCCCTGTGGATCGCGCCCCCGTTCGTGAACAAGGCCGTGCAGGGGCCGCCGGGACACGAGAGCGCCGCCTACCATGGCTACTGGATCACGGACTTCACCCGCATCGATCCGCATTTCGGGACCAACGACGAGTTCCGCGCACTGGTCGACGCGGCCCACGCGCGCGGGATGAAGGTGTATCTGGACATCGTCATCAACCACACCGCCGACGTCATCAGATACCGGGAGTGCCCGGCCAACGACTGCGGCTACCGTTGGAAGGGCGACTATCCATACCAGCGCCGCGGCGGGCTCGAGGGCGAGCCGATCAATCCCGGCTTCAGCGGCGAACCCGGGTCCGACTTCTCGACCCTGACCCGACCGGACTACGCCTACACCCCCTACACCCCGGCCGGCGAAGAGACGCTCAAGGTTCCGGCCTGGCTCAACGACGTCGGCCTTTACCACAACCGGGGCAACAGCGCCTGGTACAGCGAAGCCCGGATGGACGGCGACTTCTCGGGCCTCGACGACCTGTTCACCGAACACCCCCGCGTCATCCAGGGGTTCATCGACATCTACGGCAGCTGGATCGACGATTACGGCGTCGACGGCTTCCGCATCGACACGGCCCGCCACGTCAATCCGGAGTTCTGGCAGGTCTTCGTCCCCGCCATCCTCGAGCGCGCCCGGGCCAGAGGCATCCCGAACTTCCACATCTTCGGCGAGACCTATGACTTCCAGAGCGGGGCCGCCGCCATGCACACGGTCGTCGACGGCCTGCCCACGGTGCTGGACTTCGCCTACCAGCGCACGGTGCAGGACATGGTCACCGGCGTTCGGCGCCCCGACGCCATGGGCTATCTGCTGATGGAGGACGCCATCTACGCCGGGGGCGTGGAGACCGCCCGCCGCCTCCCGACCTTCACCGGCAACCACGACATGGGCCGGATCGGCCACCTGATCCTCAACGCCTTGCCCGACATCTCCGACGCCGAATTGCTCGACCGCTCGGCCCTTGCCCATGCCATGGTCGTGCTCGGCCGTGGCGTGCCGGTCATCTACTATGGCGACGAGCAGGGCTTCACGGGCGATGGCGACGACCGACGCTCGCGCCAGGACATGTTCGAGACCCGGACCCCCTCCTACGCCGACGACCGGCGCATCGGCCGGGCCGCCGGCCCGTTCGACACCAATGCCGACATGTACCGCCGCATCGCGGAGATGACCCGGGTCCGCGCCGCCGACGTCCGGCTACGGCGCGGCCGGGTCGCGGTCCGCATCGCCGACCAGACTCCAGGCATCCTGGCCATCTCCAGACTTGATGATGACGGCGAGACGCTGGTGGTGTTCAACACCTCAACCGAAGCGCGCGACGTCAACGTCCCGGTCGAAACCGGGTCCTCCGGCTGGCGCGCCCTGCTCGGCCGGTGCCCTTCCCGAGCCGCCGCGCCCGGCGCCGTCTCCGTCTCCCTGCCCGCCCTGGGCTATATCGTCTGCGTATCCGAAGGTTGAGCTTGTCCGTTCAGAGTCTCGAGTCCCCGCAGGCCCGCGCCGACGCCGCCGAATGGTGGCGCGGCGCCGTGGTCTATCAGGTCTATCCGCGCAGCTTCGCCGACTCGAACGGCGACGGCGTCGGCGACCTGAAAGGGATCACCGATCACCTCGACCACATCGCCTCGCTGGGCGTCGACGCGGTCTGGCTGTCGCCCTTCTTCACCTCGCCGATGAAGGATTTCGGCTATGACGTCGCCGACTATTGCGACGTGGATCCGATCTTCGGCGACCTGGCCGATTTCGACGCCCTGATCGCCAAGGCGCACCGGCTGGGCCTGCGCATCATCACCGACCTGGTCTTCGCCCACACCTCGGACCAGCACGCCTGGTTCCGCGAGAGCCGCCAGTCGCGCACCAACCCCAAGGCCGACTGGTATGTCTGGGCCGACGCCAAGCCGGACGGCACGCCGCCGTCGAACTGGCAGTCGGTGTTCGGCGGCCCGGCCTGGACCTGGGACGCCCGGCGCGCCCAGTACTACATGCACAACTTCCTGCCCGAGCAGCCCCAGCTGAACCTGCATCTGCCGGCGGTGCAGGACGCCCTGCTGGACGTGGCCAGGTTCTGGCTCGACCGGGGCGTGGACGGCTTCCGCTTCGACGCCATCAATTTCTCGATGCACGACCCGCTGCTGCGGGACAATCCGCCCCTGCCCCCCGGCGGCAAGCGGACCCGGCCGTTCGACTTCCAGGACAAGGTGTTCAACCAGTCCCAACCGCAGATCGCCGACTTCCTCAAACGCGTTCGCGCCCTCACCGACAGCTACGGCGGCCGCTTCACCGTGGCCGAGGTCGGCGGCGATCACGCCGAGCGGGAGATGCAGGCCTTCACCGCCGGCGACGACCATCTGAACAGCGCCTACGGCTTCCTCTACCTCTACGCCCCGGCCCTGAACGACCAGCTGGTCCGCGAAGGAGCCGAGGCCTGGCACGGGCGCGACGGCCAGGGCTGGCCGTCATGGACCTTCTCCAACCACGACGCGCCGCGGGCCATTTCGCGCTGGGCGGGCGGCCGCGACCTCACCGCCTTCGCCGGCATGGCCATGCTGTTGCTGATGTGCCTGCGCGGCAATGTCTTCATCTACCAGGGCGAGGAGTTGGCCCTGCCCCAGGCCGATGTCCCGTTTGACCGGCTCGTCGATCCCGAAGCCATCGCCAACTGGCCCCAGACGCTGGGTCGGGACGGCGCCCGCACGCCGGTGCCGTGGTCGGCGGACCGGCCCCACGCGGGCTTCTCGACCGCCGAACCGTGGCTGCCCGTCGATCCGCGGCACGTCGCGCTCGCCGTCGATCGTCAGGAGGCGGACCCCGCCTCCATGCTCAACCTCACCCGCCGCCTCGTCGCCGTGCGCAAGGCGCACCCGGCCCTGACCCGCGGCGACATGCGGCTGGTGGACAGCGCCCCGGGACTGCTCTGCTTCGAGCGCGTCCTGGCCGGGGAGCGCCTGCTGTGCGTGTTCAATCTGGCGGAGCAGGCGGTGGACTGGACGGCGCCGGCCGGCTGGCGCGTCGTCGAGACGGTCAACCTCGCGGCAGGCTCGGGTGGCGTCCTGCCGCCGATGGCCGGCCTGGTTCTGGCCGAAGCGACCGGATGACCTCAGCCCCCGCAGCTCTCGCGCACGATCAGGTCGGTCGGGATCCGCTCCGACCGGCCAACGGAGTCGCCGGGGTTGTCGAGCAGCTTGGAGACCAGCAGCCGGCCGGCCTTCATCGTGTCCTGGGCGATGGTGCTCAGGGCCGGGCGCGCATAGCGGCTGAACGGCACATTGTCGAAGCCGATCACCGAGACGTCCTCCGGCACCCGCAGCCCGGCGTGCAGCAGGGCCCGCACCGCGCCCAGGGCGATCTGGTCCGAGGCGCAGACCACGCCGTCGAAGGCCACGCCGCGGCGGATCAGGCTGTCGACCGAGGCCTCGGCGGACTCGACCTCGAAATGCGCCTCCATGATCAGGTCGGGGTCGACCTCGATGCCGGACTTCGACAGGGCTTCCAGATAGCCGCGATGGCGCTGCATGGCCTCTGGCGGATCCAGGTCCCCGAGGAAGACGATCCGCTTCCGCCCCAGCCGCGCCAGATGCAGGGTGGCGCGCCGGCCGCCGGCCAGATTGTCCGATCCCACCGAGCAATAGGCCTGGTCGGGCATCTGCGCGCCCCAGACCACGAACCGTCCCTCCGTCTCGGCCAGCCGGTTCAGGCTCTGGTGCAGGGTGCTCTGGCCCAGGAAGATGACGCCATCGGCGCGGCTCGTGTTCATCGCCGCCGACAGGTCGTCGTAACTGGTCGGCGAGAAATGGCTCATGATCACGTCGCAGCCGCGCTCGCGCGCCGCCTCCCCGACCCCGGCCAGCAGTTCGAGAAAGAACGGGTCGCTCAGCCGCCCCTCGCGCCCCTGCGGCCGCGGCGTCACCAGGGCGATCACGCCGTCGGCGCCGATCGGACCGGCCGGCATGTAGCGCCGGAACGGATAGTCGTGCTCGCGCGCCAGCTTCCAGATCAGCTGCTTGGTCCGGGCGTTCACCGCCGGGCTGTCGTTCAGCGCCCGCGAGGCGGTCGAGATCGAGACCCCCGCCAGAGTGGCGAGATCCTCGAGGCGGGTATTGCGGCGGCTCACGTCTGGTTTCCTGCTGATGGCCCTGCTGCAAATTTTGCTGCAAACCTTGCGTTATCTGCGCCACGCCAAGCCTGCTTGGCAAGCCCTGTTATCCGGAGCGTACCCCGATGCTGACCCGCCGATCCCTCCTGTCCTCCACCACCGTTCTCGCGGCCGTGCCGGTCGCGGCGAAGGCGCAGGAGGTGGCCCAGGCGCCCGCCGGATCGAACGGCCGGGTCAGCGCCTCCTCGCCCGGCCGGGTGATCACGGTCGAGGTCGGCGTCACCGGCGAGGGCCGCCCGGAATACAGCGTCTCCCGGCTCGGCCGGCAGGTCATCGTCCCCTCGCGGCTCGGCTTCCTGCTCACCGACGCGGCCAAGCTGGAGCGCAATTTCGCTGTCGCCGCCGACGCCCCGACCGAGCATGACGACACCTGGGAGCAGCCGTGGGGCGAGCGCCGTTTCATCCGCAACCACTACACCGAGTTCCGCGTCCACCTGGCCGAGAAGTGGGGCCTCGAGCGCCGCATGGACGTGGTCTTCCGCCTGTACGACGACGGCCTCGGCTTCCGCTACGAATTCCCCGACCAGCCCAATCTGAAGACGCTCAACATCGGCGCCGAACTGACCGAGTTCACCGTCGCCTCGCCGGGCACGGCCTGGTGGATCCCGGCCTTCGAGTGGAACCGCGAGGAATATCTCTACAACCGCACGCCGATCTCCGCCGTCGGCGTGGCACAGACGCCGCTGACCATGAAGCTGGACGACGGCCTGCACCTGTCGATCCACGAGGCGGCGACGATCGACTACGCCGGCATGAACCTGCGCCGCGCCGAGGGCGGCCGCTTCACCGCCATGCTGACCCCCGGCCTGACCAACGCCGCCGTTGTCCGCGAGGCCCCGTTCGCCACCCCGTGGCGCACCATCCAGATCGCCGACAGGGCGGGCGACCTGGTCGAATCCAGTCTCATCCTGAACCTCAACGAGCCCAACAGGCTGGGTGACGTCAGCTGGTTCAAGCCGATGAAATACGTCGGCATCTGGTGGGAGATGCACCTCGACCTGAAGACCTGGAACTCGGGTCCGAAGCACGGCGCGACCACCGAGAACACCCTCAAGCACATCGACTTCGCGGCCGAGCACGGTTTCGGCGGCGTGCTGGTCGAGGGCTGGAACGTCGGCTGGGACGGCGAATGGTTCGGGACCGGCTGGAACTACAGCTTCACCCAGCCCTATCCCGACTACGACATCGAGCGGATCGCCGCCTACGCCCGCCAGAAGGGCGTGGAGATCATCGGCCACCACGAAACCGGCGGCAACGGCTTCCACTATGAGAAGCAGCTCGACGCCGCCTTCGCCCAGATGCAGCGGTTCGGCTGGCATTCGGTGAAGACCGGCTATGTCGCCGACGCCGGCGGCGCCCGCGTCACCGGCCCCGACGGCCAGGCGCACCTGGCCTGGCACGAGAGCCAGGAGATGGCCCGCCACCACATGCGGGTGATCGAGACGGCGGCGAAATACCAGGTCGCGATCAACGCCCACGAACCGTTCAAGGACACCGGCCTGCGCCGGACCTATCCGAACATGATCAGCCGCGAGGGCGCGCGGGGCACCGAGTTCAGCGCCTGGGGCCAGCCCGGCAACCCGCCGGAGCACGAGGTCAATCTGGTCTTCACCCGGCTGCTGGCCGGGCCGATGGACTACACGCCCGGCATCTTCGGCATGACCACGCGCAGCCCCGACGGCATCGCCACCACCTGGGCCAAGCAGCTGGCCCTCTATGTGACGATCTACAGTCCGATCCAGATGGCCGCCGACCTGCTCGAAAACTATGAGCGCAACCCCGGCCCGTTCCAGTTCATCAAGGACGTCGCCGTCGACTGGGCCGAGACCCGCGTGCTGAACGGCGAGGTCGGCGACTACGTCACCATCGTGCGCAAGGACCGCAACTCCGACGAATGGTTCCTCGGCTCCATCACCGACGAGTCGCCGCGCTCCTTCTCCGAGCCGCTGACCTTCCTCGAGGCCGGCCGCCGCTACCGCGCCGAGATCTACCGCGACGCCCCGGACGCCCACTGGAAGACCAACCGCGAGGCCATCGTCATCGAGCAGCGCGAGGTCACCGCCGCCGACGTGCTGGACCTGCGCCTCGCCCCCGGCGGCGGCCAGGCCATCCGCTTCGTGCCTCTCGGAAGGAGCCGCCGTTGACCACCGTCACGCCCGACGCGGTGAACGCCGTCGCCTCCGCCCGTCCACGCCTCAGCGGCTGGGCGATCTGGAACATGTGCGTCGGCTTCTTCGGCATCCAGATCGGCTTCGGGCTGCAGAACGCCAACACCAGCCGCATCTTCCAGACCCTCGGTGCCGAGGTCGACAGCCTCGCCATCCTGTGGATCGCGGCGCCCCTGACCGGCCTGCTGGTCCAGCCCATCGTCGGCCACTTCAGCGATCGGACATGGGGACCGCTGGGGCGCCGCCGGCCGTATTTCCTCGTCGGCGCCATCCTGACCACCCTCGCCCTGCTGGTCATGCCGCACAGTCCGTATCTGTGGATGGCGGCGTCGATGCTCTGGATCATGGACGCCTCGATCAACATCACCATGGAGCCGTTCCGCGCCTTCGTCGGCGACAACCTGCCCGAGGAGCAGCGCACCACCGGCTATGCGATGCAGAGCTTCTTCATCGGCGCCGGGGCGGTGTTCGCCTCGTGCCTGCCATGGATCCTGACCGAGTGGTTCGATGTCGCCGCCACCGCGGCCGAGGGGGTGGTGCCGATGGCGGTGCGCATCTCCTTCTACGTCGGCGCCGCCGCCCTGCTGGCCGCCGTCCTCTGGACCGTCTTCACCACCCGCGAATACAGTCCCGAACAGATCGAGGCGTTCGAGGCCGCGCGCGACGTGGGCCACGCCCCCGCCCCCGCCCGTTCGCAGCGGGCCTGGTACACGGGCGGGCTGATCTGGGCTCTGGCGGGCGTGCTCGGCGTAAGCGCGGTCAACCTGCTCGGCCTGCAGAAGGAGCTCTATGTCCTCGCCGGCTTCATCGTCGCCTTCGGCCTGATGCAGATGGCCGCCGGCGCCCTGGCGGCGGCCGGACGCTCCAACACCCTGACCGAGATACTGGGCGACATCTTCGCCATGCCGAAGACGATGCAGGGTCTGGCCGTGGTCCAGTTCTTCAGCTGGTTCGCCCTCTTCGCCATGTGGATCTACCTGACCCCGGCGGTGACGGCCGTGCATTACGCTTCGCCGGACCCCACCTCCGCCGGCTATGGCGAGGGCGCCAACTGGGTCGGGGTGCTGATGGGCGTCTACAACGGCGTCGCCGCCCTCGCCGCCTTCCTGATTCCGGTGCTGGCGCGGAGGACCGGTCTGCGAGGGGCCCATGCCGTCAACCTGACGCTCGGCGCGGCGGGCTTCCTCGGCGTCTTCCTGATCCGCGATCCGGCCCTGCTATGGCTGCCGATGATCGGCGTCGGCTTCGCCTGGGCCAGCATCGTGTCGATGCCCTACGCCATCCTCGCCAACGCCGTGCCGGGCCGGAAAATGGGCGTCTACATGGGCATCTTCAACATCTTCATCGTCGTGCCCCAGCTGGTCGCCGCCACCATCCTCGGGGCCATCCTCAAGGGCGTGTTCGGCGGCGACGCGATCTGGGCGCTGGTGCTCGGCGCCGTCAGCTTCCTGATCGCCGCCGGCGCCAGCCTGCTGGTGCCGAAGGAGGGGACGTGATGTCTCCTCCCCACGCCAGTGGGGAGGGGGACCGCGAAGCGGTGGAGGGGTTCCACCGCCGCGCGGTGCTGGCCGGGTTCGCCGCCCTGCCGCTGGCCTCCGCGGCCCGCGCCCAAGCCCCGACCCACGGCCGTCTCGTCGAGCATCCGGCCATGCCCTCGGCGCACGTCCAGCCGCGCGACGTCACCGTCTGGCTGCCGCCCGGCTACGACGAAAACCCGACGCACCGCTGGCCTGTCCTCTACATGCACGACGGCCAGAACCTGTTCGACGGATCACGCGCCGCCTATGGCTCGGAGTGGGGCGTCGACGAACACATCGCCCGCCTTTCCGCCAGCGGCCAGATCCGCACCCCCATCGTCGTCGGCGTCCACAACACCCCGCTGCGCCTGCGCGAATACGTGCCCGCCGACCTGATCCGCGCCCTTCCCGACGACATGCGCGCCGACGTCCAGTCCATCTACGGCGGCGAACCCCTGTCCGGCGGCTACCTCCGCTTCCTCGTCGAGGAGCTGAAACCCTTCATCGACCGCACCTACCGCACCCGCCCGGGCCGCGACGACACGGCCATCATGGGCAGCAGCATGGGCGGCCTGATCTCGCTCTACGCCCTGATGCGGTATCCGCTCGTCTTCGGCGCGGCGGGCTGCGTCTCCACTCATTGGCCCCTGAAGATCGAGGGACTCGATGATCCGGCCCTGCTGGTCCCATGGCGCGAGAGGCTGGTCGCGGCCTGGGCGGGCGTCATCCGCGAGGGCCTGCCGCGGGCCGGCGGCCACCGTCTCTATTTCGACCGCGGCGACGAGACGCTCGACGCCTTCTACGCCGAGTTCCAGACCCGCATCGACGAGACGATCCGCGCCGCCGGCTGGGGCCCCGACCGCTTCCGCTCGCTGGTCTTCCCCGGGGCCGACCACAACGAGAAGAGCTGGAACGCCCGCCTGGACGTGCCTCTCACCTTCCTCCTCCGCCCTTCAGTCTGACGAGAGTCTCCGATGCGCATCCTCCCCCGCCTGCTGATCGGCGCGGCCCTCGCCGCCCTCGCCCTGCCTGCCGCGGCCCAGGTCGCCCCCGGCGCCCCCGGCGACAAACCGACCTGGGTCAACGCCGCCAAGACCGGCGCGGGCGCGTCCTATGAAGCCTATGTCGATGGCCAGTACCGCGACGGCGGCCAGACCGGCGACGTCTCCCGTGTCTGGTTCTCGATCGCCGACGGCGTCCTGACCGAGACCATGTACGGCCTGATCCACGAGGCCCAGATCAAGCAGCTGCGCTTCGCCGTCGTCACCGATGGCGGCCTGTCGGTCGAAGGGGCCGACACTACCAGCCGCACCGAATACCTGCATGTCGACGCCGCCGGCCGCCCGCTGTCGCCCGCATACCGGGTGATCACGACCGACAAGGCCGGTCGTTACGAGATCGAGAAGCGAATCTACGTCAGTCCCGACGATCAGGCGCTTGTGGTGCGCGCCACCATCCGGGCCTTGCGCGGCGACGTCACGCCCTACCTGCTGCTCGAACCGCACATGGCCAACACAGGCGTTGGCGACCGGGGCTGGCATTCGACCGCGCCTCTGACCCAACCGACGCCGGACGGTTCAACGAGCTACAGCGTGCTGCACGCGGCGGAAGGCGACGTCCATCTCGCCCTCTGGGCCAGCGCCGCCTTCGAGGCCCAGAGCGTCGGCTTCGTCGGCGTCTCCGATGGCCTGACCGACCTCGCCGATGGCCGTCTGGACCACGTCTATGACTCCACCGGCCCCGAGGGCGGCAACATCATGCTGACCGGAGCGCTGCCAACGATCCGCGCCGGGCAGGCCCTGTCGCGCGATTTCGTCATCGGCTTCGGGGACAGCGAACCCGGCGCGGTGCGCGAGGCGACCCGGCCCTTCGTGACCGGCCTCGACGAAGTCCTCGCCCGCTTCAACGGCGAGGGCGACCGGATTGGCTGGGAGGACTACATCGCCTCCCTCGACCAGCTCCCCCGCCTCGCCGAACAGTCCACTGACGGCGGCAAGCTGGCCTACGCCTCCGCCCTGATGCTCAAGGTGCAGGAGGACCGCACCCACGCCGGCGCCCTGATCGCCTCCCTGTCGAACCCGTGGGGCGACACCGTCGACGCGACCAATCCCTCGACCGGCTACAAGGCCGTCTGGCCGCGCGACTTCTACCAGGTGGCCATGGCCCTGCTGGCCCTCGGCGACGAGGAGACCCCCTTGGCCGCCTTCCGCTACCTGCCGCAGGTCCAGGTCGACGCCGACACCCCGGGCAATACCGGGGCCACCGGCTGGTTCCTGCAGAAGACCCACGTCGACGGCGAGATCGAATGGGTCGGAGTCCAGCTCGACCAGACCGCCATGCCTATCATGCTGGGCTGGAAGCTGTGGAAGGCCGGACTCGTCCCCGACGCCGAGATGAGCCGCATGTACGGCGAGATGATCAAGCCGGCCGCCGACTTCCTCGTCGACGGCGGGACCATCGGCCTGCTCTGGAACGATCGCCGGATCACCCCGCCCTGGACCCAGCAGGAGCGCTGGGAGGAGCAGGAGGGCTATTCCCCCTCGACCACCGCCGCCGTCATCACCGGCCTGACCGTCGCCGCCGACATCGCCCGCACCTCGGGCGACGCGCCCTCCGCCGCCCGCTACCAGGCCGCCGCCGACGACTACGCCTCCAGGGTCGAGACGCGGATGTTCACGACCAGCGGCGAATGGGGCGACGGCGACTATTTCATCCGCATCACCCGCAACGAGAACCCCAACGACAAGGCCCCGATCGGCGAGAACAACGGCCAGCCCGCCCATGCGGAAGACAGGATCGTCGACGGCGGCTTCCTCGAACTGGTCCGCTACGGCGTCCGCGCCCCCGACGCCCCCTCCATCCTCGCCAGCCTGCCCGAATACGACGACCAGACCCGCGAGGACCGGTTCCGGGTCCGCTACGACATCGACGGCGTCCCCGCCTTCCGCCGCTACGGCAACGACGGCTACGGCGAACAGACCGACACGGGCGGCAACTACGGCGTCGGCGGCGAGATGCACCCCGGGCAACGCGGGCGGCTGTGGCCCTTCTTCACCGGCGAGCGCGGCCACTACGAACTGGCCGCCGCCCTGCAGCACCCCTCCGCCGACGCCGGCTGGACGCAGGCCCAGCTGAACGGCATCCGCCAGACGTATGTCCGCGGCATGGAGTCCTTCGCCAACGGCGGCCTGCTGCTGCCGGAACAGGCCTGGGACGGCGTCGGCCACCCGACCGCCCACGACTACCGGCCCGGCGAGGGCACCAACTCCGCCACCCCCCTGGCCTGGACCCACGCCGAATACATCAAGCTGCTCCGCTCCCTCGCCGACCGCGCCATCTGGGACCGCTACGCCCCCGTCGAGGCGCGGTACGCGCGCTGACGCTGGCGGTTCGGCGTCACCGGCGGTAACGAGGACGGATGACCCACGGCCCCGTCCTCGTCACCGGCTCGGCCGGCTTCATCGGCTTCCACACCGCGCAACGCCTGCTGGCGCGCGGCGAGACGGTGATCGGCGTCGACAACCTGAACAGCTACTACGACCCGGCCCTCAAACAGGCCCGGCTGGAGCGGCTGCAGGCCGAACCGAACTACGTCCACCACACCCTCGACCTCGCCGACCGCCCCGGCATGGCCGCCCTGTTCGCCCAGCACGCGCCGCGCCGCATCGTCCACCTCGGGGCCCAGGCCGGCGTGCGCTACAGCCTCGAACACCCCGAGAGCTACATCGACTCCAACGTCGTGGGCTTCCTGACCATCCTCGAGGGCGCCCGGGCGGTGCAGGCCGAACATCTGGTCTTCGCCTCGACCAGCTCGGCCTTCGGGGCCAACGGCGCCCTGCCCTTCTCGGTCAAACAGGGCGTCGCCCATCCGCTGACCGTCTACGCCGCCACCAAGATCGCCAACGAGGCGATGGCGCACTCCTATTCCCACCTGTTCGGCTTCCCCTCGACCGGCCTGCGCTTCTTCACCGTCTACGGACCGTGGGGCCGCCCGGACATGGCGCTGTTCAAGTTCACGAAAGCCATCCTCGAGGGCCGCCCGATCGACGTCTACGGACACGGCGAGATGGAGCGCGACTTCACCTACATCGACGACATCGTCGGCGGCGTTCTCGCCGCCCTCGACACGCCCGCAAGGGTCGACCCGGCCTGGGACGCACGGCATCCCGATCCGTCGACCTCCGGCGTCGCCCCCTGGCGCATCCTCAACCTCGGGGCGGGCCGCCGCGAGCCGCTGATGCGCTACATCCGGGTGCTGGAGGAGGCGCTGGGCCGCAAGGCCGAGCTCAACCTGATGCCGGTCCAGGACGGCGACGTGGCCCGCACCGAGGCCGACATCACCGAGACCCAGGCCGCCCTGGGCTACAGCCAGTCGACCCCGATCGACGTCGGCGTGCGCCGCTTCGTCGACTGGTACCGCGACTTCTACCGGGTCTGAGCCACGAAAAAGGGCGGCGCCGTCGCCGGCCCCGCCCCTCTTCGTCCCGGACCGGACGGCCTACTCGACCGGGCGGCCGTGGATGTCGACGACCTGTACGTCGCCGTAGCCCAGCGCCCGGATCTTCGGCTCGATCGTCGCCCGGTCGCCGACCACGACCCAGGTGGTCGGCCCCTCGCCCACGATCGCCCGGGCGGCCTCCGTCGCCCGCGCCGCGTCCATGGCCGAAACCCGCTCGGCGTAGGTGTCGTAATAGTTTTCCGGCACGCCCCAGACGACCATGTTCTGAAGCTCGCCGGCGATCGAGGCGTTGGTTTCCCAGTTGCCGGCCATGCCCTGGACCATGTTGGCGCGAGCCGCCTGGATCTCGACGTCGGTCAGCGGACGCGACCCGACCACCTCGGTCAGCTCACGCCGCAGCTCGGCCAGGCTCTCGGCCGTCTTGTCCGACTGGACGCCGGCGCTGACGGAATAGATCCGCTCGCCCCGGCCGTACGGCACGCCGCCGCCGGCCCCGTAGGACCAGCCCTTGTCCTCGCGCAGGTTCATGTTGATCCGGCTGGTGAAGGCGCCGCCCAGCGCGGTGTTCATCGTGTCGATCGCCGCCTCCGTGGTCGGATCGAAGGCAGGCACGGCCCGGCCGGCCAGGATGGTCGACTGCGGTCCGGCGCGGTCAACGATCAGGATGCGCGGCCGGGCGGTCGGCTCCTGGGCGTCGGCGGGTCCCGGCTTGGCCGGCATCGGATCCGCCGGCGCCCGCCATTCGGCGAAGGCCCGCTCCAGCTTCGGCGTCAGCTCGGCCAGGGTCGTGTCGCCGACCACCACCAGGGTGGCGTTGTCGGGCCGGAACCAGGCGTCGTGCCAGGCCTCGGCGTCGGCCGGCGTCAGCGAGCCGACCGTCTCCGCCGTCCCCGAAGTCGGGCGGCCGTAAGGGTTGGCCGGGCCGTACATCTCGCGGTTCAGCACGCGCCGGGCGATGGCGCCCGGATTGCGGTCGGCCTGCTGGATGCCCGCCAGCTGCTGGGTGCGCGCGCGTTCGAAATCCTCGGCCCGGAAGGCGGGGTTGAGGATCACGTCGGCGTAGAGATCGAGGGACGGATCCAGACGCGAGGTCAGGGCGGTCATCGAGACATTGGTCGAGTTCGAACCCGAACCCGCGCCCAGGGTGGCGCCGAGCAGTTGCAGCCGGTCGCTGATCTCGAGCGCGTCCAGGTCGTCTGTGCCGTTGGTCATCACCTGCGGCGTCAGCTGGGCGAGCCCCGCCTTGGCGTCCGGATCGACCACCGCCCCGGCGTCGAGAATCAGGTTCATGCTCACCGTCGGCACGCTCTCGCGCCGCACGAACATGATCTTCAGCCCGTTCGACAGCTGCGCCCGCTCGATGGTCGGGAAGACCGCCTGCGGGGCCTGGCCGGGCGTCGGCACACCCGCGCTGCGGTCGACGCCGGTGGCCTGGGCCGCATAATCGGGGAAGGGCAGGACCTCGAGGGAATAGCTGCCGTCGGTCAGCCAGTCGCGGCCGACCTTGGTCAGGTCCGCCGGACGCGCCGCGACGATGCGCTGGTAGGATTCACGCCAGGCGCCGGGATCGCCGTGGAAGACCTGGCTTTCGGCGAGGATGTCGGACTTGCCGCCGAACCCGCCGATCCGCTCCGTGCCCCGGATGAAGCCGGCGCCGACGCTGGTGCGCGCCCGCTCCAGTTCGCCCGCCGTCGGCCCGTCGCGCAGCAGGCGCGCCATCTCCTCGTCGACGATCTCCTCGATCCGCTCCAGATCCTGGCCCGGCTTGGCGGTGACCATGACCAGGAACTGGCTGCCGATCTCGCTCTCGGAGTTGAACGCCGCCACCTGGGTGGCGATCTGGTCGTCGAACACCAGCCGTTTGTAGAGGCGCGAATTGCGCCCCGAGCTCAGAACCTGGGCCAGCATGCCGAGGTAGTCGGAGTCGGCCGAGCCGGCCGGCGGAGTGTTCCACACCTTGTAAAGCCGGGGCTGTCCGACCCGGTCGTACATGACCTCGCGCTGCTCGCCGGTCATGCGGGCGATCATCTGCACCGGCTGGGTCACCGGAGGTCCGGGCGGAATATCGCCGAAATAGCGCTCGACCTTCTCGCGCGCCTGTTCGGGCGTGATGTCGCCGGCCAGCACGATGGTGGCGTTGGCCGGGCCGTAATAGTCGCGGAACCACTGCTGCACGGTCGGCAGGTCGGCGGCGTTCAGGTCGTCCATCGAGCCGATCACCGTATGCCCGTACGGGTGATCGTCGGGATAGGTCGCGGCCGTGATCGCGTTCCACACCCGGCCATAGGGCTGGTTCTCGCCCTGCCGCTTCTCGTTCTGGACGACGCCGCGCTGCTCGTCGAGGCGGGCCTGGTCGATCGCGCCGAGCAGGTGGCCCATGCGGTCGCTCTCCAGCCACAGGATCGAATCCAGGGCCGAGGTTGGGACGTTCTGGAAATAGTTGGTGCGGTCGGTGTTGGTGGTGCCGTTCTGGTCGGTGGCGCCCAGAAGCTCGGTGCCCTTGAAGAAGTCGGTGTTGTAGTTCTCCGACCCGTTGAACATCAGGTGCTCGAACAGGTGGGCGAAGCCCGAACGGCCCTGCGGCTCGTTCTTGGAGCCGACGTGGTACCAGATGTTCACCGCCACGATCGGCGCCTTGTGGTCCTCGTGGACGATGACGGTCAGGCCGTTGTTCAGCGTGAATTTGGTGAAGGGGATGTCCACGTCCGGCAGCGGGGCCAGCTGTTCGCGCGACTGCGCGGCGGCGGCGGCGGGCGCCGCGGCGATATCGGCCGCGGGGACCTGGGCATAGGCGGCGGTGGCCAGAAGGACGGCCGAGGCCACTCCTCCGAGCAAGGCGAAACGGGCTGTGCGCATGGAATAACCCCCTGAGGACATGGCGCGCTCCCGCGCCGGCCGACAGTGGTACGCACTCAACCCCCGCTGGCAAGGCGGCGAATCATTGCTGTTCTGTAATCCTCGAACCGTAGCGTCTCGCGCATGCAAAAATCTTCAGGGGAAATCGTGCGGCTGGAGTGCGGCGAGGGCCTGATGACGCAGCGTCACAGCAAGTTATTGCGCCGCACACGAAATGAATTGCCTGCTGCGCTGCGATAGGGTCCTCTCTGTATCCGCGGCATCGAACGCGGGTTCGGGCCGAGCCTTCTGATCCCGGAACCCGGACGCCGCCCATGACCCGACTGCCCGCCGCCCTTCTGTCCCACCAGGCTCCGCTCGAACTGAACGAGGCCTCGACGGCCTGGATCCTGGCCTCGACGGCGCTGGTCCTGCTGATGACCCTGCCCGGGCTGGCCCTGTTCTACGGCGGCATGGTCCGGCGCAAGAACGTCATCGCCACCATCGCCCACGCCACGGCCGCCTTCGCCATCGTCACCGTGCTCTGGTTCGCGGTCGGCTACAGCCTGTCCTTCGGCGACGGCGGCGCCGCCAGCGGCTTCATCGGCGGGCTGGAGGCGGCCTTCCTCAACGGCGTCACCCCCTCGACCGCCCATGCACTGGCGCCCGGCCTGCCCGAGTTCCTGTGGATCGCCTACCAGCTGACCTTCGCCGTCATCACGCCCGCCCTGATCGCCGGCGCCTTCGCCGAGCGGATCAAATTCCCGGCCTCGATCCTGTTCTTCGTCCTGTGGCACCTGCTGGTCTATGTGCCGATCTGCCATCAGGTCTGGGGCGGCGGCTGGCTGGGGTCGCTCGGGGTGCTCGACTTCGCCGGCGGGGCCGTCGTGCACGTCAGCGCGGGCGTCGCGGGCCTGGTAGCGGCGCTGGTGCTCGGGCCCCGCCACGGCTTCGGCCGCGACAACATGGCGCCGCACAACCTCGCCCTCACCGCCATCGGCGCCGGCCTGCTGCTGGTCGGCTGGCTCGGCTTCAACGCCGGGTCGGCCTGGGCCGCCGACGGGATCGCCGCCGTCGCCGCCTTCAACACCCTGCTCGCCGCCGCGGCGGCGGCGATCGGCTGGACCGCCGTCGAGTGGATCGATCACAGGCGGCCGACCCTGCTCGGCCTGCTGTCCGGCCTCGTCGCCGGCTTGGTGGGCGTCACTCCCGCCGCCGGCCTGGTCGATCCGAAGGGCGCCTTCGTCATCGGCCTGCTGTCAGGCCCGGCCTGCTACGCCGGCGCGGTCTGGCTCAAGCGCGCCCTGAAATACGACGACAGCCTCGACGCCTTCGGACTGCACGGCGTCGGGGGAATCGTCGGCGCCCTGCTGACCGGCGTCTTCGCCACCGCCGCCATCAACCCGGCCGGCGCGAACGCCAGCCTCCTCAACCAGGCCATCGGCCTCGTCGCCGTCATCGCCTGGAGCGGCGCGGGGACCTTCCTGTGCCTGATGGCCTGCCGGTTCACCACCGGCCTGCGCGTCGCGAAGGAAGAAGAGATCGAGGGGCTGGACTACACCCAGCACGGCGAGACCATCCACCAATAGAAAACGGGCGCCCGCACCGGCGGGCGCCCGTCCTGTACTCGACCGCGGGCGATCAGCGGGCGGTGTTGTTCGTCTGGGTAGTGTCCGAGTCGGGCTGTCCCGGCATGGTCGCCTGGGTCGTGGGCTGACCGGCCGCGCCGGTGGCCGGAACCTGCTGGCCCATGTCGTCGACCGGACCGCCGGCCTCCGTCCCCGCGCCTTCGGGCGTCCCGGCGGCGTCCTCGGCCGGAGCCGCGCCCGGCTGGCGGGCCGGATCGGGCGCTGGCACGGCCACGCCGCCCGAACCCTGCGAACGCAGCCAGGCGATCAGATTGATGCGCGTCTGGGTGTCGCGGATGCCGGCGAAGGACATCTTGGTGCCCGGGACATGGCGCCCCGGCGCGGTCAGGAACTGGTCCAGCTCGTCATAGGTCCAGGTCGGCGCCTCGGCCTTGTGGGCGACCATGGCTTCGGAATAGGCGAAGCCCGCGTGGCTGGCGACGGGGCGGCCCAGCACGCCGTACAGATTGGGTCCGGTGCCGTTGGGCCCGCCGGCGGTGGCGGTATGGCAGGCCTGGCAGCGGGCGAAGGCGGCCTCGCCGGCGCCCAGGTCGGCGGTCGGCAGCACCGTGCCCCAATCCGGCGGCAGCTCGGCTTCAGCGGCTCCGCCAGCGGCCTCTTCCGGCGCATCGACGAAATAGCCCATCTTTTCAGGGGCCTCGGTGTGGTAGATCGCGCCCGTCACCTGCTGAACGCTGATGATGACGAAGGCGGTCGCCAGCACGGCGCCCAAAATCTTGTTCCCGTTCAGATCGCCGCTCATCCGCGTCGTCGCATCCCGTTCTGTGGCCCGGCCGCGGGGGCGGTCGGGCGAATTCTTGCGTGCGCGTCTCTTACACGCTAGCGCGGCCTTCGCAACCGGCCCCGGGCGTCTCCGTTGGCGTCCGGGCGTCGCAGGCAGGAAGGCAACGATGAACCCCCTCGTTCTGATCCCGGCGCGAATGGCCGCGACCCGCCTTCCCGGCAAGCCGCTGGCGGACATCGGCGGCCAGCCGATGATCGTGCGCGCCTGGCGCCGCGCGACCGAATCCGGCCTCCCGGTCGCCGTGGCTGCGGGCGACCCCGAGATCGTCGCCGCCATCGAGGCGGCCGGCGGCGTCGCCGTCCTGACCGATCCCGACCTGCCCTCCGGCTCGGACCGCATCCGCGCCGCCCTCGACGCGATCGATCCGGATGGCGCCCACGACGCCGTCATCAATCTGCAAGGCGACATGCCTTTCGCCGATCCGGGCCTGGCCACAGCCTGCGCCGCCCTGCTTCACGGCGAGCCGGCCTGTGACATCGCCACACTGGTCGCGCCCGAGGCGGACCCGTCGGACCGGACCAATCCCGATGTGGTCAAGGCCATCCTCGCCCTTCCCGAGGGGGAGCGGCACGGCCGCGCCCTCTATTTCACCCGCTCCACCCTCTACGGCGACGGCCCCGTCTGGCGCCATGTGGGCCTCTACGGCTACCGCCGCGCGGCCCTCGAACGCTTCTGCGCCGCCCCGCCCTCGCCGCTCGAGCGCCGCGAGAAGCTGGAGCAGCTCCGCGCCCTCGAAATGGGCCTGCAGATCTGGGCCGCCGTCATCGACGAGGCGCCCCTCTCGGTCGACAGCCCCGCGGACCTGGAAGCGGCGCGACGGTTCGCTGATTAGCGCCCTTCTCCCCTTGCGGGAGAGGGCGTCAGACCTCGAACCCGTCCACCCACGCCTGCAGCAGCGTCCGCGCGATGGCGATCCGCGGCGGCGCCTTGATGGCCGGGTGCGTCCCCGCCAGACAGGCCCGCGCCTCGTCCCGGGTCAGCCAGGCCACCGCCTCCAGCTCGGTCTGGTCCGGCGCGGCGTCTTCCGAATCGACCTCGCAGACGAGGCCGATCATCAGCTGCGACGGGAACGGCCACGGCTGGCTGGAGTGGTAGCGCACCGCCGTCACCGTCAGCCCCGCCTCCTCCGCCACCTCGCGGGCGCAGGCCTCCTCGATCGTCTCGCCCGGCTCGAGGAACCCCGCCAGCGCCGACATCCGCCCCTCGGGCCAGCTCGCCTGCCGCCCCAGCAGGCAGCGCGGCTCGTCCCCGCCGCGATACACCGCCAGCATGATGGTGACCGGGTCCACCCGCGGAAAATGCTCGGTCGAACAGGCGGGGCAGACCCGTTTCCAGCCGCCGCAGCCATCGACCGTCTGCACCCCGCAGGCGGCGCAGAATCCGTGCCGCCGCCGCCAGTCAAACAGCGACTTGGCCGTCCCCGCCATGGCCGCGTCCGGTCCCGGCAGCAGCGCCGCCGCCTCGCGCATCTCGTGGAATACGCCCACGCCCCGCAGCGGCCCCGCCGTCGGATCGACCGACCCCTCGACCTCCACCGCGAACACCGGCGCGCCCTTCCACAGGCCGAGGAACAGCTCCCGGTCCGGGACCACCGCCCGCGCCTGCGCCATCGGCAGCCAGGCCAGCCGCGGCTCGTCGCCGGCCTCCAGCAGCGGCCGCCCCTCCCACAGCACCAGCGCCAGCGCCTCCGGGTTCGCCCCCTGCTCCGCCAGCCACTCCGGGTCGTTCCTCAGGTCTCCCGCCCGATCGAGCGGATTGCCGGCGAAGGTGTTCAGGGCGGGGAGAGGCATGGCCTCCCTTTACCCTCTCCCACAGGGAGAGGGAGGGGCCCGCGCAACGAAAGTTGCGTGGGAGGGAGTGGGGTTTCGGTGGTCGGATGGCCGGCTGGAGTCTTGATTCCCACAGCGCGACCCTTCATATCCCCTCCCGGAGATCGCGGGCGAAGGCTTCGCCAACCTGGTCAGGGCCGGAAGGCAGCAGCCACAACGAATTCCCCTTCGGGTCGCGGTCTCCACCTTCCCTTCTTTAGTGCGCTATCGCTCGGCTCGCGGAGCCTCGCTGCTTGAGCGCGCGCGCCCGTGTCTCCTCCCCACTCAGTGGGGAGGGGGACCGCGAAGCGGTGGAGGGGCGAAACGACCGCGCAGGGGCCGGCGACCGGCCCGCCCACAACTCCCTTCCCACATCCCCTTCGCCCCCGGCCCCCGCCGCGCTATGACCATCGCATGAGCGACGTCGGACCGAATCTCGAAGGGCCTCCGTGGGAGGAGGACGCGCCCGAAGCCGAGGAGCGCGATCCCAACACCGACGACATGTTCGGCGCGCCCGAGCCCGCCGGCATGCGCGAGGCCGAGGCCGCCGCCGCGCCCGAGCCCGAGCCCGCTCCCAAGGCCGCGGCGAAGAAGGCGCCGCCCGCGCCCGCCGACGACGGTCCCGCCGCCCATGCGGACGACGGCGAGGCCTACACCGTCCTCGCCCGCAAATACCGGCCGCGCACCTTCGGGGACCTGATCGGCCAGGAGGCCATGGTCCGCACCCTGACCAACGCCTTCGCCACCGGCCGCATCGCCCACGCCTTCATGCTCACCGGCGTCCGGGGGGTCGGCAAGACCACCACCGCCCGCCTGCTGGCCCGCGCCCTCAACAACGAGACCGAGGTCATCGATCGTCCGTCGCTGGAGCTGACCGCCCACGGCCGGCACGACGCCGCCATCATGGCCGGCCAGCACATGGACGTGGTCGAGATGGACGCCGCCTCCCACACCGGCATCGACGGCATCCGCGACATCATCGAGAGCGTCCGCTACGCCCCGGTCGAGGCGCGCTACAAGGTCTATGTCCTCGACGAAGTCCACATGCTGTCGAACCAGGCCTTCAACGCCCTGCTGAAGACGCTGGAAGAGCCGCCGCCGCACGCCAAATTCATCTTCGCCACCACCGAGATCCGCAAGGTGCCGGTGACCATCCTGTCGCGCTGCCAGCGCTTCGACCTGCGGCGCGTCGAGCCGGAGATCCTCGTCGAACACCTCGCCCGCATCGCCGACCGCGAGGGCATGAAGATCGAACAGGACGCCCTCGCCCTGATCGCCCGCGCCGCCGAGGGCTCGGTCCGCGACGGCCTCTCATTGCTGGATCAGGCCCTCGTCCAGGGCGACAAGACCGAGACGGTGAAGACCGAGGTCGTCCGCGACATGCTCGGCCTCGCCGACCGCAGCCAGACCATCGCCCTGTTCGAATCGATCATGGCCGGCCGCACGCCCGAGGCGCTGGAGCTGTTCCGTACCCTCTACGGCTACGGCGCCGATCCGGTGCAGGTCACCAACGACCTGCTGGAACACTGCCACGCCGCCTCGGTCGCCAAGATGCTGGGGCCCCAGGCGACCCGCCTGCCCAATGACCAGGCCCAGAAGCTGACCGCCCTCGGCGCCGTCATCTCCGCCGGCACCCTGGCCCGCGTCTGGCAGATGCTGCTCAAGGCGCTCGATGAGGTCCGCCGCGCCCCCAATCCCGCCGACGCCGTCGAGATGGCCATCGTCCGCCTCGCCTACGCCGCCGACCTGCCGGGACCGGAAGAGGCGCTGAAGGCCCTGCGCGACGGCGAGCCCCTCGGCGGCGGCGCGGCCCCGCGCGGCCCGTCCGGCGGCAGCGGCGGCGGCGGCGCCTCCGCCCAGCTCGCGGCCCGCCCTGTGCAGGCCCCGGCCCTGCCCGATCCGCAGTCGTTCGAACAGGTCGTCGCCCTGATCGGCGAAAAGCGCGAGGTCGGCCTGCAGATGGACGTCCAGCGCTACGTCCGCCCCGTCGCCTTCAAGCCCGGCGCCATCACCTACGAGAGCATCCAGGGCGCCCCGATCGACCTCGCCCGCCGCCTGTCCTCGCGCCTCAAGGAATGGACCGGCCGCACCTGGCTGATCGCCGCCAACGGCCAGGGCGGCGGCGAGACCATGATCGAGATCGACCGCCGCAAGCGGGCCGAGGAACGCGCCGCCATCGAGGCCGACCCCTTCATCGTCGCCGTCATGGAGGCCTTCCCCGGCGCCAGGATCGGCGAGATCAAGACCCTGGCCCCGGCGGTGGAGCTGCCGGCGATCCCGGACGAGGCGGGGGACGAGGACTGACGGCCGCTCGCGGAGGAGAAAAGCCATGGCGCGCAGAGACTTCGACCCGGCGACGGTCAAGCCCGATGGCCGCGCGGCGACCAAAGGCCGGCTCTTCGACCCCGCAACGGAGGGCCCTTGGCGGGGTTCGGTCCCCGGCCTGACGCTGGGCGGTCAGAACACCGTGCTGGCCTACGGCACGGACACGGTCGGCGCCGGCCCCCGGCTCCACGTCCACCCCTATGACGAGACCTTCATCCTCATCGAGGGCCGCGCCCGCTTCTACGTCGGCGACACCATCCTCGACGCCGAGGCAGGCGAGGTCGTCTTCGGCCCCGCGGGCGTCCCCCACCGCTTCGAGAACCTCGGCCCCGGCCGGCTCCAGACCATCGACATCCACCACTCGCCGGAATGGATCCAGACGGATCTGGAGGGGGACTGACCCTGACCGCCACCAAGGACCGCTTCCGACCCATAGCGGACTTCAGCTCCGGCTGGCAGACTACGCACATGAGCTTGAATCGACACGATCCCGCTGATCGCGCCCCACCTTGGGGAAAGACCGTGCGTATCGAAGATGCCTTTGATCTGCCGGATCACGGAGCGGTCCTCCAGGTGAAGGCGTGGGTTCCGGGCAATGCTTGCCGCGTGCGGCTCAATCCCGGCAAGCGCGGTGCGATTGAAACTACCGCCGTCGTAGACCGCCCAATCGGCGACCACGTCCAGGCTGCACTATTGGTTAGAGGTTTCACGGCTTCTGATTTCAGTATTGGCGACAAGATTGAGTTCGTCTCTGGAGACGTCGGCTAACCACCCATCGCGGCCCTTGGCGAAGTCCGCTTGCGGTCGGTCATTCTTCTGCCTTGTCATCCCGGACGCCGCGAAGCGGCGATCCGGGACGCGTCACCCCACAATCCATCCTCCCGGACGCTGCGTCAGCAGCGAGCCGGGGACAGGTCAGGATCGGAGCTGCGGCCACCCGTCTCCCGGATAACCGCTGCGCGGCTTCCGGGAGAGTCGGTGATGTTGGCGCCGTCCCGTCCCGGCTCTCCGCTTCGCGTCGGCCGGGATGACAAGCGCCACTCACTACAAGATGGACGCCGCCTCCTCGAACGCCAGCCGCGGCGAGCGCGGGAACAGGTTCTCGTCCGTGCCGTAGCCGAGATTGACGATGAAGTTCGGCTCCACCGTCGTGCCGGCGAAGAACTCGGCCTTCACGCCCTCGGGGTCGAAGCCCGACATCGGCCCGACATCCAGCCCCAGCGCCCGCGCCGCCAGCAGGAAATAGCCGCCCTGCAGCGAGGCGTTGCGGAAGGCCGCCTCGCGCCGCCCGGCCACGTCCGCGAACCAGTCCTTCGCCCCCGGCGCATGCGGGAACAGCCTGGGCAGTTGCTCGTGGAAATCGATGTCCTGACCGATGATGACATTGACCGGCGCCTGCAGCGTCTTCTCGCGGTTGCCGTCCGACATCAGCGGCGCCAGCCGCGCCTTGGCCTCCGGCGAGGTCACGAACACGAACCGCGCCGGCGTGGCGTTCACCGCCGTCGGCCCGAACTTGGTCAGATCGTACAGCTTGCGCAGCAGCTCTTCCGGCACCGGCCGGTCCGACCAGGCGTTGCGCGTCCGCGCCTCGGTGAACAGCTGGGCCAGGACGCTGTCGGACAGCGGGCGGTCGCGGGCGGTTGTGGTGTCGAAAGCCATGACGGAGATCCTCCTGATCGGTATTAGCAACGGTGGCGGATGCTAATTAGGAACGCCTCACGGCCTCGCCAAGGGGATCGGCCACAAATTCTGTTGCGGATATGGCCACGCTTGCGCCCCGCCCTTGCGGGGCCCGGGCCGCGAGGCCTATCTAGGCCCCATGAAAGACCTCAACGCCCTGATGCAGCAGGCCCAGGCGATGCAGCAGAAGCTGCAGGACGCCCAGGCGAAAATGGCCGAAACCACCGCCTCCGGCAGCTCCGGCGGCGGCCTCGTCACCATCGACCTGAAGGGCCCCGGCGAGGTCACCCGCGTGAGCATCGACGACAGTCTGATGGTCCCGGGCGAGACCGAGATCCTCGCCGACCTGATCGTGGCCGCCCACGCCGACGCCAAGCGCAAGCTGGACGAGGTCAATGGCGCCCTGATGCGAGAGGCCGCCGGCCCCATGGCCGGGATGAACATCCCCGGCATGCCCAAGCTGTTCTAGGTGGCCGCGTCCGCCGGGCCCGAGATCGAGCGGCTCATCAGCCTGCTCGCCAAACTGCCCGGCATGGGGCCGCGCTCGGCCCGACGCGCGGCCCTGGCCCTGCTCAAGAAGCGTGACCAGCTGCTGGTTCCTCTCGCCGCCTCCCTGCAGGAGACCGCCGACAAGGTGACCTCCTGCTCGGTGTGCGGCGCGCCCGACACCCGCGACCCCTGCTCGATCTGCTCGGACGCATCGCGCGACAACGGCCTGATCTGCGTCGTCGAGGAGGCCGGCGCCCTGTGGGCCATGGAGCGCTCGGGCGCCTTCCGCGGCAAATACCACGTCCTCGGCGGCCTGCTCTCGGCCCTCGACGGCGTCGGCCCCGACGCCCTGCGCGTCGCCGAACTGGTCGGCCGGGTGCGCGGCGGCGAAGCGAAGGAAGTCGTCCTCGCCCTCCCCGCCACCGTCGACGGCCAGACCACCGCCCACTACCTCGCCGAGCGGCTCGCCGGCTCCGGCGTCGAGATCACCTCCCTCGCCCGCGGCGTCCCCGTCGGCGGCGAGCTCGACTGGCTGGACGACGGCACCATCATCCAGGCCCTGCGCCAGCGCCGGCCGGCCTAGCCGAACCCTCCCTCGCCGCCGTCACCCTCGGGCTTGACCCGGGGGCCAGACCGTCCGGTGCTGCGTCGAAAACGACGCGGGACCGTCCCAGGGCCTCCCAAATGCACAGCCTCGCCCGACATCTGATCCTCCGGTCAAGCCGGAGGATGACGGCGATGGAGCAAGGGGCCGTCGCCTACGTCCGATTTTGACGCAGGCACGGTTTAGACTGCGGCGTGGACGGCCATCCGGCCCGTCCGGAGGAGTCGGGACCGACATGCAGACTTGGGACGAAGCAGACTGTGCAGACTCTGCACACCGCGTTTCCCGGTTTCACCCGGGTATAATCCGGAACGCCCTTCAAGGCGGCCCGCGGCCATTGCCCGAGTACACCCTGCAGACTCTGCACACACCGCTTTTCGGGTTTCACCCGGGTTTTATTCCGCCCCGCCCCGCCATGGCGGCCGCCTCCGACTCCCGGGTAGTGGGTCACTTTGAATTCTGCGTGACTTCGCATTCGGCGGGACCACCGCTATCCTGTCGGAATGGTCGAGATTGTTTATCTGGCGAAGGGCGAGAAGCCGCCCGTTGGCAAGAAGCGCCTGCTGATTGAGGCGGTGCGTGGACTGCGCGGAGAACAGGCTATTCAGGATGACAACGGGGTGACGTTGCGCGTCAATCCCCGCTTCCTAGACGACACAATTGCAGACTGCCGAGCCAAGGCGGAGGAAGCCGCCATGGACACAATCTATGTTCGGGGCGGCTCTCTTGACGCCAGCCAGCGGGCGAAGAGCGTCGTGGATTCACTCACGCGCGACGACTAGAGGCCGCGCCCGCTGTCTTCCCCGGGGTCGTAGTCGAGCGGTAGCATCATGGTGTCGCCGTAGCGAGGGTAGTGCTGGTTCAGAAGCGCCATGAACCCATCCCACGTCTTGCTGATCCGCATGAGGGCCACCACCGCCCCTAGATGCTCTTTCAGCTTGGGGTAGCCGACATTGGACGTCAGGCTCTGGAAATACTTCGCTTTGGGCCGCCCGTGGTCATTGCGCGGCGTGACCCGCTTAAGCTCCGCCAGAACGCCCGGCGCCAGCCGCTTATAGACGATGTCGTTCGTCAGTGTGCCGAAGTAAGGCGGGCGCTGAACCGTGGCCTTCGGAAACTCCAGACCGCGAAGCCGGAACATCTGCTCATAGTAGTCCGCCGGGAACGTCTGGACCCACGCGGCCAGCTCCTTGGCCACGAACGCCTCCAGTATCTTGGCAAGTGCGTCCTTGGCCCGGTCGCGCTGATACCCGGTCGCTTCATCGACGAGCGCAACAATGCCGACCCGCGCGAAACCACGGACCAGAATGTCGGCCTGTTTGACGATATCCGCTTGTCGCGGACCCGCCTTACCGGCGTCACGGGCTCGCAGGATCGCATCGCAGACATCGGCCAAGATCGTCGCCGGGTAGCCATAGGCAACCGCCCCCGTCACCGGAAGCTTGAAGACAATCGGCGATCTCAGCGCCAATTCCAAGTCATTGCCGAGAAAGGGTTTTATCCAGTTCTGGGCCGCAAATCGGGGCAGTTCGGCGCCAGCCCCTTTTTCCGCCTCCAGGTCGCTCCGGACGCCGCCCCGAGTCAATCCGATAGCGCGGATCATGCTGCGCTGAGTGACCACCCGCATGTCCCCCTCAAGGACATAGCAGTCGATTTCAGCGCCCCCAATGCGGAGCGGTTGCTCTGGCGAGCCGTGGGTGGCGGTCGGCAGGTTGGCGACCTGCCAGCGGCTCGCGGCAGCGGCCTTGGCAATCTCTCGGCGGCGTTCAGGGGAAAGGGCGCTGGCCCGGGCCGCGCCGCCCTTGGCCCGCCCGGTAGGCGTGTCGTCGTTCATGTGTGCCTCCATCCCGGTATGTCCGGATTGATGTAAGCATGAACGATAATATGCTTGCATGCAAGCACAAACGCATGCATGCTTGCTTCATGAACCGGCTGTCCTCCGACGAGCGCGCCAAAATCCTTCACCTGCTGTGTGAGGGCATGTCGATCCGCGCCGTGACGCGGCTTACCGGGGCGTCGAAAAACACCGTCACGAAGCTGCTGAACGACGCTGGCGCGGCGCTTGGCGCCTATCAGGATCGGGCCTTCCGCCACCTGTCCTGTGAACATGTGCAGGTCGATGAAATCTGGAGCTTCTGCTACGCCAAGGAGAAGAACGTCGCCAAGGCCAAAGCCGCCCCGGAGGGCGCTGGCGACGTGTGGACTTGGACCGCCATCGACGCCGATACGAAGCTGGTCTTTTCCTTCTTCGTCGGGGACCGCAACGAAGAGATTGCGGAGGATTTCCTGCGCGACATTCACGACCGTCTGGACGGCGAGCGGGTCCAGATCACGTCAGACGGCTATGCGATCTACCGCCGCGCGGTGAAGCGGGCCTTCGGCGAGAACGTCGATTACGGGCAGGTGGTGAAGATCTATGGCGGCGGGTCCAGCGGGTCCGCCAGCGGCGGCGGTCGCTACAGCCCCGCCGGGCTGACCAAGGTGGAATACAAGCCCGTCATGGGGAACCCGGACCCCATGCATATCTCCACGTCGTTTGTGGAACGCCAGAACCTGACCATGCGGATGCACATGCGCCGCTTCACCCGGTTGACCAACGCCTTCTCAAAGAAGGTCGAGAACCACGTCAACGCGATCAGCCTGCACTTCGCCTATTACAACTTCGTCCGGGTCCATAAGACCCTGCGTGTGACCCCTGCTATGGCTGCGGGGGTATCGGACAAGTTGTGGAATATGTCCGATCTCGTCGCTATCGTGGAGGCGGCAGAGAAGGCCCCCGCCAAGCGCGGCCCTTACAAGAAGAGAGCCGTTGACTGAGCAGCCCTTCCCCGAAGCGGACGCCAATGTGGTCATCATGCCTAATCGGGATGATCTCCACTGCGGAGAAATTTGTCCGGCCGGTGCCGCTGCCGCTGGCGTGAATGCGGGGCCTATCCGTCTTCTTCAGGGCCGACAAGGAAGAGGGGGCTTCGGACTTGCGCACATGTATGAAGCGGATCGCCCAAAGGCTATCGAGGGGCGGGGCTTTCAGACGCCAAAAGACTACGCATTTGCTGTGGCAGCCGGCTGGACCCATCTGCACCTGGGAGTAAACGGACGGATTACGATCGCCGTCGAGTGCCCGGGCGGCATGAACGCGCTTGTCCTGCACTGGCAAGGACAGTTTTGGTCGATTGTTACCGCATTGCCTTTCCGGCGACCGAAGGAGCCGCTGGAATTTCAGAAAGAGCGGCCCGACGAGAGCGAACCCCGTCAACGCTAGCAGCACGTCTCCGCTTCGAAACGTTAACCTTGCCCAAGCCGTGAGGCTCCTAAGCTAGCAAGGCGTCCAGACGCTCGCGGAGAGCCGTCTTCCCTTTAGACGACCTATAACTAGGACATCGCGGCCTAAGTTTCAATTAAAATTTGACTCCCGAGCCAAATCGCGCCTGCCGATTCCCGACTCGATTCCGCTCAAGATTGGGTGATTCAAACCGCCCTTCAAGAGTCTTGTCCCTGATACGCGACATAATGCCCTTGGTCGTGCGGTGGTGGCGCACCAGTCAAGGATATCCCCTGACATGATGTCACTGGATATCCCAGCCGGTGGTCACGCAGAATTCAAAGTGACCCACTACCGACTCCCGGTAAGGAACGGAGCATGAACGCCTCCCTCATCGCCTTTTTCGCCGCCGCCCTGCTCGCCGTCGTCGCCCTCGTCTGGGCCCTGATGGAGCGCCGCCGCGCCGCCGCCGCCGAGGCCCGCGCCTGGGACCTGCACACGCGTCACGCCGAGACCGAGGCGCGGATGAAGCTGTTCGAGGATCAGGCCGCGACCTCGACCGAACTACTCCGCGCCCAAGCGCGCGAGTCCGCCTCCACCGTCGCCGAGGAGCTGCTCAAGCGCACCGACGAGACCTTCCGCAACCGCGAGGAGATGGCCCGGCAGCGCATGGAGGCCCAGCTCAAGCCGGTGGCCGAGACCCTCAAGTCGTTTCAGGAACACGTCGCCGCGCTCGAGAAGGTCCGCGCAGAGGAGACCGGCGGCCTCAAGGAGCAGCTCCAGCTGCTGATGACCGCCTCCACCGCCACCCGCGACGAGGCCCGCCGCCTGACCGAGGCGCTGAAGGGCAACACCGGCCGCCGCGGCCGCTGGGGCGAGCAGACCTGCCGCAATGTGCTCGAGGCCGCCGGCATGGCCGGCCGCTTCGACTTCGAGGAACAGACCTCCGCCGCCAATGAGGAGGGCCGCCAGTCGCGGCCCGACTTCGTCGTCCGCCTGCCCGGCGGCGGCATGTTCGTGATCGACGCCAAGGTGTCGCTGGCCTTCGGCGACGAGTCCGACGGCGACGAGGAGGCCCAGCGCCTCGCCGCCTCGCTGCGCACCGCCGCCAGCATGAAGACCCACGTCCGCCAGCTGGCCTCCAAGGCCTATCAGGACCAGTTCAAGCCCAGCCCCGACTTCGTCGCCATGTTCGTGCCCGGCGACGCCTTCCTCGCCGCCGCCCTCGATCATGAGCCCGAGCTGATGACCCAGGCCATGGCCTCGCGCGTGGTCATCGTCACCCCCACGACCCTGTTCGCCCTGTGCAAGGCGGTCGCCTACGGCTGGCGCGCCGAGGAGCAGGCGAAGAACGCCGAGGACGTCGCGAAACTGGGCAAGGAGCTGTACAAACGCCTGTCGGTGATGGGCGGCCACGCCGCCGCCGTCGGCCGCGCCCTCGACACGGCGGTCGGCAAATACAACCAGTTCGTCGGCTCGCTGGAGAGCCAGGTCATGGTCTCGGCCCGCCGCTTCGAGGACCTGCACGTCGACCACGAGGGCAAGGACCTGCCCGGCCTGCCCCCGGTGGAGCAGTCGCCCCGGTCTCTCTCGCGCCCGGAGCTGGCCGCCCCGGCCACTGACGTGGCCGCCGAATAGGCACGACAAGGCTGACCGACTTTTTGACAAGCCTGCTTGACACTGCTCCGCCGCGATGTAAAACACCCTTGTCACCACGACACGGAGCCTCCCGATGAACCCAGGCCAGAAGCCCAGACGCCCGTTCGGCCTCGGAACCTATGTTCTGATGATCCTCGGGGTCGGCCTCGTCGGGGGCTTGGCCGGCGCCGCCCGGGCCCTGCTCGGCGAGCTGCCGGGAATGCTCGGCCTGGCCGTCACCGCCGCCATCATCGCCTGCGCCATGGCCATCGCCTTCGCCGCCTGCATCTGGTGGTGGCGCGGCATCGACGAGGCGGCGCGCGAGGCCCACAAATGGGCCTGGTGGTGGGGCGGCTCGGGCGGCATGGCCGTCGGCGCCGTCCTGCTGATCACCCTGACCCTCGGCGACGACGGCTCGACCACCGCCGATGTGGGCCTCAGCGCGCCGGACCTTATCGCCGGGGGCATGTGGACCATCATGCTGTTCCAGCTCGCCGGCTATGCGGTGGCCTGGGCCGTATGGTGGCTCAAGCACCGCTAGGAGCCGCCGATGAACAACCGCCTCAAGGTGCTCCGCGCCGAACGCGACTGGAGCCAGGCCGACCTGGCCGAGCGGCTCGGCGTCTCGCGCCAGACCGTCAACGCGCTGGAAACCGGCCGCTACGACCCGTCCCTGCCCCTGGCCTTCCGCATCGCCCGCGTCTTCGCCCAACCCATCGAAGCCATCTTCATCGACCCCGAACAAGGACCCGCCGCCTGATGAACGCCCTTCCCGCCCCCCGCCGCCTCGCCGGCGCCTTCCGCTCGGCCCTCGGCGCGACGCTCGGCCTCGGCATGGCGGCCGCCCTCGTCTTCCAGCCGGCCGAGGCGTTCGCCCTCCCGGCCGCCCCCTCGGCCGCCCTGGCGTCCGCGCCGGTCCAGGCGTCCGGCGCCGGGGGCCCGGCCCTGTGGGTGATCCGCGACGAGGACTCGACCCTCTATCTCTTCGGCACCGTCCATGTGCTGCGGCCCGCCACCCTGTGGCGCTGGGCCCCCGTCGAGAGCGCCTTCGACAGCGCCGACCGCCTCGTGCTCGAGATCTCCAATCCCGACGACCAGGCCGCCATGATGCCGCTGATCCAGCAGCACGGCCTGTCGCCCGACCGCCCGCTCTCCAGCCTCCTGAACGCCGAGGAGCGCAGCCGGCTCGACGCCGCCGCCCAGACCATGGGGGCCAGCGGCGCGGCCCTGGATCCGATGCGTCCGTGGCTCGCGGCCCTGACCCTGTCGGTCGCCCCGCTGGTCAAGGCCGGCTACGATCCGCAGTCCGGCGTCGAGATAGCGCTCAAGGCCCGCGCCGCCGCGGCCGGCAAGGAGGTCGGCGGCTTCGAGACGATCGACGAGCAGATCCGCATCCTCGCCGGCTTCAGCGAGGACGACCAGCTGTCCTTCCTGCGCAGCACCCTGGAGGACTTCGAAACCGCCACCACCGACCTGGACCGCCTGGTCGAGGCCTGGTCGACCGGCGATGTCCGGGCCATCGACCGGCTCGGCGTGCAGCCGATGCGCCGCTCCGACCGCTCCGTCTACGAGGCCCTGCTGGTCAAGCGCAACGCCAACTGGGCCGACCAGATCCAGACCATGCTGGATGGCTCGGGCACGGTGTTCATCGCCGTCGGCGCCGCCCACCTGGCGGGCGGCGACAGCGTCCAGTCCATCCTCGACCGGCGCGGCGTCGAGGTCGAACGGATCAACTGATCCCGCCGACCATGCCGCAGGAGGGGCCCGGCCGCCGCGCCGGGCCTTTTCTTTTGCCCGCGCGAAGCTATGGTCCGCCTCCGATCGGCAACCCGGTCGCGGCCGTAGTTCAGAGGTAGAACGTCAGCTTCCCAAGCTGAATGTCGCGGGTTCGATTCCCGCCGGCCGCTCCAGTTCCCGGGCGGGCGCCGCCCGCCCCGGCGGTCTCGCGGCGCAGTCTGGCAATCCGGAAAATCGGACCTGATCAGTTCAAGCCCAACGCTGCGCGGATGTCGCGCCAGTCGATGTATTTGAAATTCTGGGTCCCGGCGTCGTTCACGTCGTCCTGGACCACCACCAGGCCTTCCGGGAAGGCGGCGCCGACGGAGCCGCCGAGGGCGTCGACGCCGTCGGTCCCGGTGACGCGGTCGACCTCGCCGGTCCCGACCACGAAGCGGCCGGCGAAGACCGGCTGCGGGCCGTCGATCCGCCAGACCGGGAAGGTCGAATCGCCCTGGCTCGAGCCGATCAGATAGCGCGCCGCGCCGTCCTCGATGACCGCGAGCCCCTCGGCGTCGGCGACCAGAACGCCCGGCGTGACCGGCTGCACCAGGGCGCGGCCGTCGCCCCCTGACGGGTCGAGGCGGTAGCGCCACAGCCCGACATTCTCCTCGGCGATGTAGAGGGCGTCGGTCGCCTCGTCGGCGGCGCAGCCTTCCGAGATCGTGCCGATCTTGAAGCGGCGGACCTCGCGCGCATCCGGACGGCCGGCGGCGTCCGCGGCGAGCACGAACTGGCGGACCTCGCCCTCGTGGCCGACAAGGATGGCGTGCACCTCGGCGCCGCGCCGGGCGAAGCAGAATCCGTATGGCTCCACCACGTCGGAGCGGATGGCGCCCCAGGGACGGACTCCGGCCTCGCCCGCGGGATCGAACAGATACAGGGCGACGCCGGTCTTGCCCGGGGTGCGGTCGCTGGCGCCCAGCACCACCTGCGGACGGCCCTCGACGGACAGGCCCCCGGTCAGGTCGACATTGTTCAGCAGGCCTTCGGGCAGGAACTGCAGCACGGCCCCGTCGAGGCCGTAGATGTACAGGCCGGCCTTCTTGTCGGTTCCGGCGACGAAGCCCATGGTCGACACGCCGCCGATCCGCACGGGCGCGGAGGAGGCCCAGATGGCGGGGTCGTCGGCGGCGTCCTGGCCGGCCGTGCCGACCGACGGGGTCTCGAGCCGCGCCGTCACGGCCGCGCCTTCGCCCTGGGCGTCGCCGTCGTGCGTCGCGCACGCGGCCAGGAGGGTGGTTGACGCCACAAGGGCCGTCACGGTCCGGATGATCATGGCGCTCCTCAGGACAGGGTGTGAGCCCGGCCAGACCACGCGTTGGCCGGAGCGTCAACGCAAGCTCCGTGACGATCCGTCTGCGGTTTGATGAACACCGGTCCGCACCAGGATCATTCGTCACCGGACCATCGGAAAAGCGCCAACGGGCCTTCGCCAAACCATCGCGGGGGCGTCGCCGCAACGGCCTAGCTGGGCCACGGAACCGGCGGCCGCGGGGTCGAACCGGTCACGGGGATGCTCGCCATGAAACTCAAGCTTCTGCTCGGCGCCGCTGTGGCGCCTCTCGTTCTCGCCGGAACCGTCTGCGCCCAGGAGGCCGGCCGGGTCGAGGCCACGGCCGTCGAGGACGTCATCGTCAACGGGGAGATCGTGTTCCGCAACCGGACCACGGACGAGAACCCGATCCTGTCCTACGACCTCGAATACTTCCAGCGCTTCGAGCCGGTCTCGGTGGGGGAGATGCTGAAGCGCGTCCCGGGGGTGACCTTCACCTCCGATGTGCTTGAGTTCGACGGCGTCTCGATGCGCGGCCTGCCGCCCGGCTACACCAACATCCTGATCAACGGCCGCCGCGCCCCCGGCGGGGAGGACGACGGAGCCTTCCTGGTCGATCGCATTCCGGCCGAACTGGTCGAGCGAATCGAGATCATCCGCAGTCCGCGTGCGGACCAGCCGTCCGATGGCGTCGCGGGTGCGATCAACATCGTCCTCAAGGAAGGCGCCCAGCTGGACGGCGGCGCCATCCGCGCCGGGGCCCTCGTCAACGCCGACGGCGAGATCCGTGGCTCCGGCTCGATCTCCTGGGCCGGCGCCACCGACAACACCTCGCTGTGGCTCGGGCTCAACTACCAGGGCCGGCGCAATCCGAAGGAGAAGCGTTCGGAACGCTACGACGACGCCCCCGCGGCCGGCGGGGTGCTCGACAACATCGAGCTGCAGGACGACACCCGGGACGGCGAGGACCTGTCCGCCAACGCGGAATACACCGTGCGATTCGACCGCGGCCGGCTCCGCTTCAACGGCCTGGCGGTGGACACCAGCCGTGACGAGGACGAGACCTCCCTGACCTTCGTCGACAACGGCTCCGGCGTGTTCGACGAGCTGGACGAGACCGAGGTCCAGGCCGAGCGCATCAGCCAGCAGAGCTACGCCCTGGGCGTCGACGGGGAGTTCGAGGTTGGTGGCGGCGAGCTGGACTTCAAGGCCGGCTGGTCCGGCTTCCGCGACGACTCCACCAGCCGCGTCGACGTCGCCGACCCGGGCGATCCGCTTGAGCTGGACGAGTACGTCGAGACCGACATCACCGACGACGAATACGAGTTCGGCGCCGCCTGGACCTTCGGCCCCGACTCGCTGCGCCTCAAGCTCGGCGCCGACTGGCTGACCAAGGAGCGCGACGCCGCCGTGGTCGAGTTCGACATCGACAACGGCGCGATCGACGACCCGGATCCGGAGCCCGGCGCGATCTACACCATCGAGGAGACCCGGCTGGAGCCGTTCGCGCGCCTGACCTGGGAGCCGACCGACGCCCTGACCATAGACGCCGGCCTGCGCTTCGAATCGATGGAGCGGGACGTAACCAGCGATCTGGGCGTCGTCTCGTCCGACGCCGAGGAGTTCTTCCCGTCGCTCCACCTGACCTGGTCGCCGACGGCGAGGGACCAGTTCCGCGCCTCCTGGGCCCGCACCCAGCGGCGCCCGGACTACAGCTTCCTGGCCCCCTATCTCGCCAGCGAGGAGCCGGCCGACGAGGACGCCCTCCAGGGCAACCCCCTGCTGGAGAGCGAGTTCGCGACCGGCTTCGACCTCGGCTACGAGCGCCGCCTCGGCTCGCGCGGCGTCTTCGGCGTCAACGTCTTCTACCGCGAGATCGAGAACCTGATCGAGCTGACGGACACCGGGACCGAGGTCGACGAGGACGGCGGTCCGGTCGACCCGGGCGACGACGCCTACAACCTCGTCGAGCCGCGCAACATCGGCGACGGCACGACCTGGGGCGTCGAGATCGACCTGTCGGCGCCGCTCGACGTGTTCGGCATGCCGGAGACCGGGGTCTTCTTCAACTACACCTGGCTGGAAAGCGAGGTTCTCGATCCCTGGACCGGCGTCGAGCGCCAGTTCCGCAACCAGCCGCAGAACGTCTGGAACGTCGGCTTCATCCAGAACCTGCCGACCTGGGGCGCCAGCTTCGGGGCCAGCCTCTACGGCCGCGACGAAGGCTATGAGTCGGGTCTCGATGAACTGGTCAAGGTCGAATACGACCAGGATCTGGAGGCCTTCGTCGAGAAGCGGATCGGCGAGCGGTTCGTGGTCCGCCTGTCGGCGCAGAACCTCCTCGACAAGGAGAAGCGCGAGACCTTCCTGAAGTACGACGGCGACTCGATTGAGGAGATTCTCGACAACCGCGCCAACGGCGATCTCGACGAATACGAGCTGGAGAGCGAGCGCTCGGGCGTGCTGTATCAGCTCACCGTGCGCGCGGCCTTCTGATCCGGCCGCTCGACTGAAGGGCGAGGGGGCGGCTCAGAACGCCCCCTCGACCTGCAGCGAGGCGTCGGCGTTCTCGACCACGCTGAGACTGGCGGGCTGCAGCCCGTGTGTCGTCTCGAGGGCGGCCAGCCAGCCGAAGACGGCGGCGGCCGGCGCGTTCGCCACGCGGAACCCCAGCCGGCCCGAGGCGTCCATGCCGGTGACCAGCTCGAGCCCGGCCGCTTCCGCTGTCTGCCGGACCACCGGCTCCAGACCGCGGGCGTCCGCCCGGCGAACGCCTGGACCGGCCTCCTGCGCCAGCCTCGCCAGGGCGGAGCGCACCTCGACCAGTTCGCCTTCGGCGCGCGCCCGGTCCCGGGCGGCCTCGTTCCGCCAGCCGCTCACCGGGCGGACGACGCCCAGCCACAGGACCACCGCCGCCACGAGCAGCGCCATCGCGGCGAGCATCCGCTGCTCGCGTCGGGTGCGGCCGTCCCACGCCTGATGCAGTTCGGCGAACAGGCGGTTCATGGACGGGCTCCGATGCTGATGTCGCTGACCACGCGGCCGGCGTCGTCGAGGGTGGCTGTCTCGGTCACCGCCATGCCTGCCTCGGCCATCCGGCGGGTGATCGCTTCCATGTCCGAATATCCGGGGTGGCTGACCGTGGCCTTGACCCCGGCCTCCGGTGCAGCGGCGAGCATGTCCAGCTCGGCCCCCTCGACCGCCTCGATCGCGAGGAACAGGGCGGCGGCGGCGGCCGTCACGCCGCCGGGCGGCGGCGCCGCATCGGCCCGCCGGCGAAGGGCGGCTACCGGGTCGGCCTCCCGCGCCAGATCCGGGGCGGCGGCGGCGATGGCGGCGACCGCCTCGGCGTCGAGCCGGCGGGCGGCCATGTCGTCGCGGGCGGCCGAGGCGGCGGTCAGCAGGAGCGGAGAGACCAGCACCGCGGTGGCCAGCCCGGCCGCCCGCCGCCAGCTACGGCGCACGTCCGCCCCCTCCCGGACGCCGGCGTCGAGCAGGTTGACGAGCGGCGAAAGCGCGGCCGCCGCCAGCGCCCGCTCCACCGCCGCTGCATCCTCGACCGCGACCACCTGACGGCCGCCGGCGACCAGATCGACCAGATCGGCCTGCACCGTGACGGCGAAGCGCCGGCCTCTCAGGGCGACGTTCTCGCCGAATGTCACCGCCAGAACGACATCGTCAGCTTCGGGCTCGGCGAGGGTCAGCATGTCAGGCGTGAGCACGTCGGCGCGAAGGCCCAGGGCCTCCAGATAGTCCGACCACGCCTGCAGCAGCGCGAGGCTGGCCACGGCGACCGGACGTGGCTGTCCCGGTCCGGCCGGGGGCCCGACCACGGTCGCCACCCGGTCCGGCGTCGCGACCAGTTCGTCGCGCAGCCGCCAGGCGGCCGCGGCCCGGAGTTGGGCGGCGCCCCCCGCCGGCAGGTCGAGCCAGCGGACCGAGACGTCGGCGCCGGGACAGATGGCGACGGTGCGCATCGGCTCCGGCCGCTCGACCGCGTCCAGGGTCAGCACGCCGCGCTGGAGGACGCCGCCGTCCGGCGCGACGATCAAAAAGGGCGCCGGCTGCCCGGTGAGCGTCGGGATGAGGATCAGGCGGATCGGTTTCATTCTTCGGGAGTCCAGCGCTGAAGGACGGTCCGCACGGCGCCGTCGGGCTGTGCGTGGATAAGGGCGGTGCGGACGGCGCGGCCGCCGCCGTAGGCGACGTCCACACGGAGATTGAAGTAGCGGGTCAGGACGGTGACCTGATCGCGGACCTCTCCCGGAACCTCCACCGCCGCCATGGAGGGCTGGTTCCAGAAGGCCGCGACGTCCGGCCATCCCGCGCGCGGCCGTCGGGCGATGACGGCGCGGGCGCCTTGCAGATCCAGGGCGTTGTCGGTCAGCATCACCAGCAGCGGCGCCTGCTCCGGCGTCAGGGTGTTGACGTTCAGCGGCGACAGCCGGCTGGTCGGCAGGGCGCAGACCCACGGTCGAAGGCGGCGATAGAGGTCGGCGTCGACGCCCTTGACCGCCCGCAGTTCGCTGACCTCGGCCAGCATCACCCCACCGGTGCGATAGGGCCGGGCCAGGCCAGCGTAGGCGCCGTCCTCGGCTCCCAGCGGCCGCGCCTCGCCATCGGCGTCCAGCCAGTCGGTCAGGGCGTCGGCCACGGCGCGCATGCGACTCGCGGGCGCGCCCACGGCCCGCCCCAGGGCGAGGAACTGCGCCCTCCCCAGCGGCCGGGCCATCAGATCCTCGCCGACGCCCTCGACCAGGCTGTTCAGATTGAAACAGGCCTGCCCGTCGGTGACCACGGCGCTGATCGAACCGTCGTCGATCGGGAAGCCGAGACGGCGACCATTCCACTCCGGCTCCAGCGGGGTGCGGGCCGGTCCCGCCGCCAGCAGACGCGCCACCTGCCGCCGGGCGAGAACCTCGGCCCCCGAAGCGTACCACTGGGCTTGGGCCTGGGTCTCCGCATTGGTCGCCCGGCGCACGGAGAAGCGCACGTCGTCCAGCACCGCCACGGCGACGACCGACATCACGGCCACCAGCAGCAGCACGGTCAGCAGGGCCATGCCCTCGCGGTTGTCGGATTCTCGCCGCATCAGCCGCCGCCCACCAGGAACAGCTGTTCGACCGGGCCGTAGCCGTCCAGCGCCATCCGCATGCGCACCGCGTCTGGCAGCGGCCGCTCGGCCGTGACGATATAGGCCGGCGCCTCCTGCCCGTCCTTGATGAAGGCCAGTGTCAGGTCCCGGACGCCGCGATACAGCACCTGGGGCGGTCCCGGCCGCGCCCCGTCCAGATGGCTGGCGACACGCCGCTCCAGCCGCCCCTCGACCAGCCGGTACTCGACCCGCTGCAGCGACGGCCGCGGCTGGTCGCCCGGATTGCTCCAGCCTGCCCGCGTCAGCACGAGCACCGGCTCGCCGGGCGTGGTCTGGCCGCTCATCGGCTGGGGCATGGGCCGCCCGGTCGGGCCGCGCGAGCGGCGGCCGCTCGCCTGCCCCAGATCGGCCTTCAGCAGGCTGCGCATCCGCTGCAGGTCAGCGGTCCTGTCCGTCGCGGCCTTGATGGCGAAGCGGTTGTCTATCGACAGGCTGAGCACCGCCGCCCCCGCCGCTGCGATCAGGGCGAAGATCAGCAGGGAGACGAGCACCTCCACGAGGGTGAAGCCGGATCGCGGACCGGTCATGGCCGCGCCCGGAACACGACGCGGTCGGCGGCCTGTCCCTCGTCCGTCGCGACTCGGATGTCGACGCGCAGCATGCCGGCCTCGACGCTCCTGACCGAGCGGCTCCAGCGCCAATGGCGGCCCGCCAGCGGAAGTGCGCCGTCCGTCTCCCCTTCGGCGAGGCGCGGGTCGATCATGGCCTCGACGGCCAGGTTCTCGGCCACGACGCCGCCGAGCGTGCGCGTCTCGACGCGGGCGGCGGAACGGGTGTTCTCGCCGGACAGGTTCAGCAGGGCCATGGCCGCGAGGCTGAACACGGCCAGGGCGACCAACAGTTCGATCAGGGTGAAGCCGCCTCGATCAGCCATCGATGGCGACCTCCCCGGCCCCGTCGACGGTGATGCGTGAGGCGTGGCCGTCGCGGCTGAGGGTGATGGTCGCGGGCTCGGCCACGCCGGTGGGATCGAACACGACCCGGACCGGCCCGGCCGGCGACACCGACACGCCCGCACTCCATGCTTCGGGCCCGAATGGCCCGTCCGACAGCGGCGACCATTCCGCCCCGTCGAAGGCGGAGAAGCCGTAGCCCGCGGCCGTCGCCTCCACCGCCACCGACCGGTTGGTCAGCACGGCCTCTTCCCGCGCCCGCGACAGGCGCGCGGCGAAGCGCTCGGCGTCCTGCTCGACGGACGGCCGGGGATCGGGCACGGACAGCACCACCGCGCCGGCCGCCAGACCGATGATGGCCACCGTCATCAGCAGCTCGACCAGGGTGAAACCGGCGCGGCAGGCGCGGCGCGCGCTCAGACAGCGAGCGACCGCGTCGCAAGCGTTAGCGCCCCTAAACCTGCCAGTTGCCGAGGTCGGCGTCATTGCCCTCGCCCCCTTCCCGGCCGTCCGCCCCGAGGGAGAAGACGTCGAACTGGCCGCCGTGCGTGCCGGGGCGGCGGTACTGGTAGGGATTGCCCCACGGATCCTCGGGCAGGCGGCGGACGTAGCCGCCCTGGCGGTAGCGCTCAGGCCGGGCGAGGCCGGCGGGGGCGGCGACCAGGGCCTGCAGGTCGTCGGGGAAGGTCAGATTGTCGAGGCGATAGGTCTCGATCGCCTGTTCCAGCACCGAGATGTCGGCCCGCGCCTTGCCGACCATGGCCCTGTCCTGGCTGGGCAGGACATTGATCGCCACCACCGTGGCCAGCAGGCCGATGATGACGATCACCACCATCAGCTCCACCAGGGTGAAGCCCGCGCGCTTGCGGCGGGCCTCCGCGATCTTGCGTTCGGTCTCGGTCATGGCAGTTACTCCATCACCCCATGGCCAGGGTGTTGATCTGAAGGATAGGCAGGAGGATCGACAGGACGATCAGGGCCACCACCCCGCCCATGACGACGATGATGGCCGGCTCGAGCAGGCTCAGCATCACGGCGGTGAAGGTGGAGAATTCGCGCTCCAGATAGTCGGCGGCGCGCTCCAGCATCGGCTCCAGCCGGCCGCTGCTTTCGCCCGAGGCGGTCATGTGGACGAGGATCGGCGGGAAGACGTCGGCCCGGCGCATGGCCGCCGACAGGCCGCCGCCCTCACGCACCGCGTCGGCCATGGCTTCGGTGGCGATCCGCAGGCGGCGGTTGGCGACGGTGCGGCCGGTGATGGTCAGCCCCTCCAGCACCGGCAGGCCGGCGGCGATCATGGTCGAAAGGGTTCGCGCCATCTTCGCCCCGTGCAGGTCGCGGATCAGCCGGCCGGCCAGCGGCAGGCGCAGCAGGGCGGCATCGGCCCTGAGACGGACGGCGGGATTGCGCAGGGCAAGGCCGCCGCCGAAGATCGCCAGCACCAGCACCAGGCCGGCCAGCCAGCCCCAGTCGCGCATCAGGTCGGAGACGCCGATCACCAGCCGGGTCAGCAGCGGCAGGGTCTGGTTCATGCTGTCGAACTGGTCGACCACCTTGGGCACCACGAAGGTCATCAGCGCCCCGATGACGCCCAGCGCCACCACCGCCAGCACGGCCGGATAGACCAGGGCCGTGATCACCTTGCCGCGCACCGTCTGGTCCCGCTCCAGCCCGTCGGCCAGCCGCTCGAGGATCGGCTCCAGCGCGCCCGAGGTCTCGCCCGCCGAGACCATGGCGCGATACAGCGGCGGGAAGGCCTGTCCCTGCAACGCCATGGCGTCCGACAACCGCCGGCCTTCCATGACGCCGCCGTGGACGCCTTCCAGCACCCGCCGCACAGCCGGCCGGTCGGCCTGCAGGGCGATGGTGCGCAGCGCCTCCTCGATCGGCGCGACGGACACCAGGGTGGCTAGCTGACGGGTGGTCAGGGCCAGGGTCCTGGCGTTCAGCACGGCGCCCTTCGCCGGCGTGAGGCGATCGGCCTTTTGCAGGGCGCCGCGCCCGCCCGTGACCTCCAGCGGCAGGAGCTTGCGGCGCTCGAGCAGCGCGCGCGCGGCGGCCTCGTCGGCGGCGGTCAGGGCGCCGGTGAGGGTGCGGCCGCCGGCGTCCACCGCCACATAGTCGAAGGCCGCCATCAGGCCGCCGCCCCGGCCGCGGACGCGTCGTCCTGAAGGGCGCCGACGTCCTGCCGCGTCACCCGCACCGCCTCCTCGACCGAGGTCAGGCCGCCCAGGACAAAGGCCCGCGCGCGCCGCGCCAAGGTGTCCATGCGCTCGAAGGCGACGGCGTTGACGGCTTCCTCGTCGGCCTCGGCGGCGATCAGGCGGCGGATGCGGTCGTCGACGGCGATCACCTCATAGAGGCCGACCCGGCCGACATAGCCGGTCTGGCGGCAGCGCTCGCAGCCCTGGGCGCGCCACACCGGCTGGCCGGTCCGGACGCCGATCAGCCGCGCCGTGGCGCCGTCCGCCGGCTCGGAGCGGCGGCAGGCCGGGCACAGCCGCCGCACCAGCCGCTGGGCCACGATCAGCCGCAGGGTCGAGGCCAGCAGGAAGGGTTCGACGCCCATGTCGCGCAGCCGGGTGATGGCGCCCGCCGCATCGTTGGTGTGCACCGTCGACAGCACCAGATGGCCCGTCAGCGAGGCCTGAACGGCGATCTGGGCGGTCTCGACGTCGCGGATCTCGCCGACCATGACCACGTCCGGGTCCTGACGCAGGATGGCGCGCAGGCCGGCGGCGAAGGTCATGCCGACCTTGGTGTTGACCTGGGTCTGGCCGACGCCGTCGATGGCGTATTCGACGGGGTCCTCCACCGTCAGGATGTTGCGGGTCGAGTCGTTGAGCAGCGACAGGCCGGCGTAGAGCGAGGTGGTCTTGCCCGAGCCGGTCGGGCCGGTGACGAGGATGATGCCGTTGGGCTCGCGCAGGGCGGCGCGGAAGGCGTCCAGCGTCTCGCCGGTCATGCCCAGCTCGTCCAGCCTCAGCTCGGCCTGGTCCTTGTCGAGGATGCGCAGCACGACCCGCTCGCCCGCCCGCGACGGCAGGGTCGAGACCCGCACGTCCAGCGTCTTGCCGCCCAGCGCCAGCGGGATGCGCCCGTCCTGCGGCACCCGCTTCTCGGCGATGTCGAGCCGCGCCATGACCTTGATCCGCGACACCAGCAGCGGCGTGATCCGGGGGTTCAGCGACAGCGCCTCGCGCAGCACGCCATCGACGCGCATGCGCACCGTCAGGGCGCTCTCGAACGGCTCCAGATGGATATCGGAGGCTCCCGCCCGCACCGCCTCGGCGATTATCCCGTTGATCAGGCGGATCACCGGGGCGTCGTCGGCGGTGTCGAGCAGATCGGCGGCGGCCGGGATGTCGTCGATCAGGCTGCCGAGGCCCGAGGGCATGTCGAGATCATCGCCATCGGCGGCGTTCAGCGGATCGCCCGCATAGACCTGCGACAGCCGCCGGTCGAACTCGGCCTGGCTCAGCCGTTCGAGGCGCAGCGGCCGGCCCAGCGCCCGGCGGGTCTCGACCAGGGCCGCCGGATCGGCCCCCTCGCGCAGGCCGACCAGGGCGATGTCTCCGGCGTCGAGCAGGATGACGCCGTGCCGCTTGGCGAAGCCGTAGGGCAGGGTCGGATTGACGAGGGTGATCATGCCGCCCTCACTCCGTGGCGACCGGTGCGGCCGGCGCCTGGGTGCGCATGTAGTCGCGCAGCATCTCGTCGAGACTCGGCTCGACGCCCGGGGCGTTGGTCAGCTGTTGCTGGCGCATATAGCCCCAGCGGTCGGCGCTCAGGGCCTGGGCGTCGGCGGGAGTGCGGATGATGGTCGGGCGGATGAAGACCATCAGATTGGTCCGCCCCCGCTGCCGGCTGGTCGAGCGGAACAGGGCCCCGATGCCGGGGATGTCGCCAAGCCCCGGCACCTTGTCGACCGACAGCCGGTCGTTCTGGTCCAGCAGGCCGCCGGCCACGGCGATGTCGCCGTCGTCGACCACCAGGGTCGTCTCCAGCTCGCGCTTGTTCAGCACCAGGTCGCTGGCCGAGTTGGAGAGCACGCCGTTGATGCTCGACACCTCCTGGCGCAGGAACAGGGTGATCGAGCCGCCAGCGTTGATCTGGGGACGGACGATCAGCTTGACGCCGATGTCCTGGCGCTGGGTCGTGCGGAACGGATTGGAGTTGCCGTCCAGCAGGGTCTCGCCGGTGGTGATCGGCACCTCCTGGCCGACGAGGATGGTCGCCTCCTCGTTGTCCAGCGTCATCAGCGACGGGGTCTGCAGCAGGTTGGAGCCGTCGTCGGTCTTGGCGGCGTTGATGATGAAGCCGAACAGGCCGTCGCCGATCCGCCCGCCGCCGCCGCCGACGAAGCCGTTGGCGCCCAGCAGGGTGTTCAGCGCGAGGTTCTGCAGCTGCTCGCGCAGCGGATCGTCCTCGTCGAGCTGGCCGGCCGCGGCGCCGCCGGCGATCGGAACCAGCGGCGTGGCGCTGTCGGAATAGTTGGTAAGGCCGATGGGGTTGCCGTCCTCGCCGGCGAGCAGCCATTGCACCCCGAGCTCGCGCACGGCGTTGTCGGACAGCTCCACCACGATGGCCTCGATCAGCACCTGCTGGCGGCGCTGGTCCAGCTGGCGGATGACCTCGGCCAGCATCCGCTGGGTGTCGCCCGAGGCCGAGATGACCAGGGCGTTGGCGCCGGGGAAGCGGGCGATGGTGGCGCGCTGGCCGGGAACCGGCGCGACGGCGGCGGCGGGCGCGGGCGCCGCATCGGCCTCGGCGGCGCTTCCGACCCCGCCCCGCCCCCCGGCCGGCTCCGCATTGGCGCTGGCCGCCGTCACCGGCTGGCCGACGATCTGCTGCAGCACCGGCAGCAGGGCCTCGGCGTTGGCGTGCTGCAGGAAGATCACCTTGACGTCGTCGGCTGACCGGGCGCGGCGGTCGAGATCCTCGATCAGCGGACGCACCCGCGCCACGGCCGACGGATCGCCGCGCAGCACGACGGAGTTCGAGCTCTCGACCGGCGTCACCGAAACCATGCCCTGCCCCGGCTGTCCGCCCGGAGGGGCGAGCACGGATTGCAGGACCCCGGCGATCTCGCGCGCCGAGGAATTCTCCAGAGTCACCACCTCGAAGCCGGTCCGGTCGACGTCGATGCGGCCGATCAGGGCGCGAATGCGGGCCAGGTTGTCGGCGAAGTCGGCGACGACGACGCTGTTGGCGCCCGCATTGGGCAGCACCTGCCCCTGCGGCCCGACCAGCGGCCGGATGGTTTCGGCGGCCGAGGCGGCGTCGATGTTGCGCAGCTGGAAGACCTCGGTGGCGAACCGCTCCGCCCCCACCGTCGCCGGTCCCTGGGCCGCGCCCTGGGCCGGGCTGATCCGGTAGGCGCCCGAACTGGTCGGCGTCACGACCAGACCATTGGCGCGCAGGGTCGACAGGAAGACCTCGAACAGCTGGGCGCGCGACAGGGGCCGGTCGCTGGTCACCGTCACCGTCCCGGTCACCGCCGGATCGACGATGAAGGTCCGGCCGGTCGACCGGGCCACGTCCTGAATGAAGGCCCGGATGTCGGCGCCCTGAACGTTCAGGGTCTGCCCGCCCGTCTGGGCCAGCGCCACGGGCGCCGCCAGGGGCTGGAGGGCGAGCAGGGCCGCCAGGGCGAGGCCGGGGACGCTGCGGTTCGATCGCTTCAACGGCCTGTCCTTATGGTGGTTGTCTGAACCGCGCCGTTCCGCTCGAAGCGGATTTCGGCGCTGCCGGCGTCGGCCAGCTGGCCGCGCAGGGCGGCGATCCGGGCGGGTCCGTCGAGGGGCTGGCCGTTGACCGCCAGGATGACGTCGCCGGATTTCAGTCCGGCGGCGGCCAACGCCGGGGCGTCGCCGCCCGAGGTCACGGTGAAGCCGTTGATCCTGAGGCCCTGCATGCGGGGACGCAGCGAGGCCTCCGCCACCAGACTGGCGGGGTCGACCGTGGCGGCGCTTGCGGGAGGCGGCGCGGGGGTGACGGTCTGCTCGCCGGCGGGCGGCGGCGGCGGCGGCGGCGCGCCTGTGGGCAGATCGCTGAAGATCAGCCGGCTGAGAGAATCGCCACGCGCCAGCACCACGTGATCGGAGCCGACGGACCGTAGAAGGAGCCCGGGCTCGATGGCCTCGCCGACCGCGACCGACACCTGCCGGCCGTCAGCCAGGCCGATGATCGCCGAGCCGCCGCCCGAGCCGTCCGCACGGACGCCGAACAGCCGCATCTGGCCGCTGCCCGCGGCGGTGTCCTCGGCGAGACTGCTCTGGCCGCCGGTGCGGAAGAAGGCGTCGAAGCGCTGGAAGACGGCGTAGTCGACGGGCTTCACCTCGGGCCGCGTCACCGGGGCTGCCGGGACGTCGACGGGCTCGACGGCGATCCAGACCAGCCGCCCCAGTTGCACGATCAGCAACAGGGCCAGCGTCGCCTCCGCTGCGGTCCTGACGCGGTCCGGGCGGGCCGCGAGGGCCTCGCGCGCTCCCGTGCTCCAGTTGCGAATTGCGCCGATCACGATCGCAGGCCCCGATGGGCCCCGACGGCCCGGAAGCGTCGTAGACCAATCGTCCGTGTCCGGGCTTCACGGGCCCATGACGGTGCGGAGAACTTGCCGTGACGGTTAGGGCGGATGCGGAGCAACTGCCGCATTTCGGCAATCAGGAATGACGAGGCCGCCGCCCGGGAGCGGCGGCCTCGCCGGGCCTCAGAAGCGGGCGCTCAGGCTGACCGTGGCCGAGGATCCGAGGTCGTAGCTGTTGATCCGGATCTTGTTCCCGAGCTCCTGGAACTCGTCGTAATCGGTGTTCAGGAGATTGCGCAGTTCGAGGGCGAAGCCGAGATCGCGGCCCGCATACTCGAAGTCCTTGCGGTACACGAAGTCGAGGAACACGCCCGGGTCCTGGATGTAGTCCGGCTCGCGCGCGCCGGCGGCGCCGGCGCCACGGGCGGTGATCCGCTCGCTGACGTAGTTGACGATCAGGGTCGCCTGCGAGCGGGCGGCGTCATCCTCCCAACCCATCTGCAGATTGGCCACGTGATCGGACTGGCCCTGCAGGCGGCTGCCGTCCTCGATGAAGAAGGACGCCTGCTCGGGGGCGCCGCCGCCGCCCTGGGTGAAGACCACGTCGTCCGGCCCCACCTGCACCTCCGAAGTCGACCAGGTGTAGTTGGCCTGGACGAGCCAGCGCTTGTTGGCGATGAAGGACCAGCCCGCGTCCGGGAACTCGAAATACTTCTTGGCCTCGACCTCGGCGCCATAGACCGTCGCCTTCGGCGCGTTCAGGAACGACTGCTGGCGCTGGTCGCCCGTCAGCACCACGACCGACTCCACCGGCTTGTCCAGATCCTTGTAGAAGACTCCCGCCGTCACATACTGCTGGGGGGCGAAATACCACTCGTACCGGACGTCGGCGTTGAGGATTTCGGTGTCGACCAGGAAGGGGTTGCCGGTGAACTCGCGGTCGCTGTCCGGATCGATGTAGGACTGCGGCGCCAGTTCCCGGAACTGCGGCCGGCCGATGGTCTGCGACACGCCGAGCCGGAGTTGCTGGTCCTCGGCGAAATTCCAGGTCGTGGTGAAGGAGGGCAGGTAGTACTGCTCCTCGATCTCCGTCGCGGGAAACGTGGTGGATCCCCCGAACAGGTCGCGCGGCGTGACCGACTGCTGGCTGTCCTCGAAGCGGACGCCGAGCGTGGTGCGGACCAGCGGGATGATCTCGGCGTCGACCTGGGCATAGACGGCGGCGACCTCGAGCGAGGCGTCGTAGGCGCCGGCTCCGTTGGTGCCCGCCACCTGGCGCAGCTCGATCGTCGTCGGATTGATGTTGAAGTCGGAGTACAGGAAATCGATCCGCGACCGGCGCTGCTCATCGGTCAGCCCGCTCACCGCCGCCAGTTGCAGGTCGTAGCGGGTCGCTTCCCGGCTGCTGTCCATATAGGCCGCGCCAAGGCTGAATACCGCCTCCCGCGCATCCGACAGGGGCAGGGCGTAGCTTACGTCGGCCCCGCCCGAGAGCACGTCCTCGTCCAGTTCGCTGAACGAGATCAGGTTCGACGGATTGTGGATGTAGTCCCCGGCTGCGTTCACGCCGTACTGGAAGCGCGATTCATAGGGCGCGTCCCGGGACGTATGGGCCCAGGCCGCGCGCCAGTCGAACTCGAGCGCCCCGTCCATGAAGTAGTGATCGCCGGCCAGCTGGCTGGAGAACAGCTGACGGACGAACCATTCGGTATAGTCGTCCCGCAGGATGCCGCCGCCGACGCTGAGGTCCGGACCGGCGCTGGTCCGCGCTTCCTTGGTGGTGCTGCGGACGTAGAGATTGGTCCACTTCAGCTCGTGGTCGTTGTTGGTGAGCGACAGCCCGCCCAGCAGGTTCAGCTGCAGGTCGTTCTGGTTGGACTCGAAGGCCTTGCTGGTGACCGGAACGAGGACGTCGCCAGAGAACTGGCCTTCCTCCTGGAAGCCCCGCCGCGTGCTCCAGTTGTTGCTGTAGCCCGCGACCGCGATGAGGCCGAGCGTCCCCATGCTGCTGTCGCTGGAGAAGCCGCCGGCCAGGTCGAAGCCGAAATTCACCGGGGTCGTCTCGCGCTGCAGCAGGCGCAGCGGGGCGTTGACCAGGGACTGGCCCATCACCTGCAGCTCGTCGGTGGAGAAGTTCGCCCGGTTGATCTGGCGGCCGGAGCCGAAGGCCAGGGCGATCGGGCCCGGGATATCCCGCGTGCCGTCGTCGAAGCCGGTGAAGTCGGTGCGGGAGCCGTAGTAGATCAGGCTCTCTTCGTTGGTGGTCTCGGTGTTGGCGCCGATCGAGGCGGACATGTTGAAGAAGGGCTCGCGCGGCGCATCCACGGTGCGAAGGTCGATCACGCCGCCGCCGAACTCGCCCGGGAAGTTCGCGGAATAGCTCTTCTGGACCGTGACGCTCTCGAGGATGCTGGCCGGGAACAGGTCCAGCGGCACCACCCGCTGCAGCGGCTCCGGGCTGGGCAGGGGCGAACCGTTCAGCAGGGCCGACGAATAGCGCTCGCCCAGACCGCGCACATAGATGAACCGGCCCTCGACGATGGTCAGGCCGGTGACCCGCGTCAGGGCGGCGGCCGCGGTCGAATCGCCGGTCCGCTCGAGGTCTTCAGCCGTCAGGAAGGCGGCCACTTCCGAGCTCTCGCGATTGGGCTCGGGGATGTTGCGGCCCAGGACCACGATCTCGTCCACCACGGTGGCCGTGTCCTGATCGGGAAGCGCGGGGCTGGTCTGGGCAAGGGCGGTTCCGGGCGCGATCAGCGCGCTGGTCGCCAGCAGGAGCCCGGTGAGGGTCAGGGGAGCGGTCTTCATGATCTGCGCCTTGGAGAGTTTTAACGGACGGGGCGAAAGCCGGCGGCGGCTCGCTTGAGCCGCCGCCGCGCATCCGTCGTCAGCAGTTCGCGCCGGACGTGAGGCCGCAGGTCCAGCCCTGCCACCAGGTGTCGGAGGCGTTCTGGACGGCGCCGATGTAGGTCGTGGCGGTGAAGAACGAATGGACCGCCGGGGCGTTGGCCGGGGTCACCGCCGTCTCGTTGGCGCCGTTGATGAAGGTCAGCACCTGGTTGCTCAGGCTGGTGCCCGAGGCGGGGGCGGTCAGGGTCGAGGCGCCGGCCGGCGTGTTGTTGGTCCCGGCGGTGAACACCGTCTGCGACCGCGCGGCGTTGGCCGGGCGATACGAGATCCCGCACGACATATAGACCGAGCTGAAGGTCGGCATGCTGGTCTCGGTGTCGGCGTCGGCGATGTCGAGGCAACCGGCCTGCGACCCGGCCACGCTGGTGAACACCGAGTTGATGATCGTCGGGTCGGTCCCCGTGTCGAAGTGGGCCACCGTATGCGCATTGGTCGGCGAGTTGCGGCCGACCAGGGTGAAGTTGGCGATCTTCGGCTGGGACACGAAGCGCGAGGCCAGCGGCGTCGAGGCCGGGGCCGACGAGAACTCGAAGCCCGCGCTGCGGCTCGTCGCGTTCGGCGGACGCTGCGTCACGATGCCGAACTGGGCGCCGCCGCGCCAGCCGGTGTCGGTGTCCAGGCCGTCGTCGTCGGCGCCGGTGATGACCAGGTGGCGCAGGTTGACGGCGCCGCCGAAGATTTCGATGCCGTCGTCCGAGCTGTTGTGGATCTGGACGTGGTCGACCGTGGTGCCCGAGCCGACGCCGGCCATGGTCAGGCCCTGCAGCTCGTTGCCGGCCGAGATTTCGAAGCCCGAATACTTGATCTGGACGTAGCGGATCCGGCCCGAGTTATCGGCCGGGGTGTTGCCGCCGTAGAAGGCGCTGGTGCCTTCCACCGTGCCGGTGCAGGTGACCGGCGCGGTCAGCTGGCAGTTGGCCTGCGGCGCGCGCCCGGCGATGACCAGGCCGCCCCACTGCCCCTGCGAGGTTTCGGTGGTCGTGCCTTCCACGTTCTGGCGGCTGGTGAAGATGATCGGCTGGGTCGCGGTGCCCTCGGCGAAGATCTGCGAGCCGCGGTTGACCAGCAGATAGTCCGAACCGCCCGAGGCGAAGATGCGCACGCCCGCTTCGATGGTCAGGATGCCCTGGGTGCTGCCCGGGGTGGGCGAGGCCGGGTCGATGCCGCGGTCGGTGCCGACTTCGGTGCGGCCGCTGATGGAATAGATGGTGCCGGCGCGCAGCGGCACGGTCAGGGCGCCGAGGATCTGCTGCGGCAGCTGGCAGACCCGCAGGGTGTTGTTGGCGACCAGGCCGACGTTGGCGAAGCCGCTCGGGCAGTCCGCGGCCGGGGTGCCGGGAGGAGGCGTGGTCGGTCCGCCGCCGCCACCCGTTCCGCCGCCGAAATCGCCCTCGCCGGGCGAGGCGACCTCGGCGGAGCCGCAGGCGGCGAGGGTCAGGGCGCTGGCGGAGACCGCGAGCAGGGTTGTCAGTCGAAGGCCGGTCATCGTTTCCACCGTGTCTGGTCCAAAGGATCATTCGGCAGGACGACCGGACGCGCGGTCCCGTCGCGGCGAACTCGCCCCCCTGCCCGGCGCTCTCGATAGAAGGCGGTTGTGACACCGTGGCCGCCGAACCGTGACGGTTGCGGCGCACCTCTGTGAAGTTGTTTTGGCCGTTCGGTGAAACACCGTCCCGGTACGGCGGGATCGTCACAATCGAAGGGTAGAGCTGGCGGCCCGGGGCGTGTCTGAACCGCCTCGAAACATGTGTGACACTCCGGGAAGCCGATGGATTTCAACACAGGGCCCGCGCTTCTCGCCATCGCGCTCGGCGGCCTGGGGCTGCTGGCGGGAAGCTTCCTCGGCCTCGTCAGCCTGCGTCTTCCGCGGGGAGAGGGTTTTGTCGGCGGGCGGTCCCGCTGCCGGGGCTGCGACCGGCCGCTCGATCCATGGCGGCTGATCCCGGTGCTGAGCTATGCGGTTTCGAGGGGCCGGTGCGCCGCCTGCGGGGCGGCCATTCCGATCCGCTATCCGGCGATGGAGCTGGCGGGCGCGGCCATCGGCCTCTGTGCGGCCCTGACCCAGCCATCGATCCTCGCGGCCCTGCTTACGGCCCTGCTCGGATGGCAGCTGCTGCTGATCGCGGTGGTCGACGGCGAGCATTTCTGGCTTCCGGACCAGCTGACCCTTCCCCTGCTCGGAACCGGGATCCTCGCCGCCGCGGTCCTCGACCGGCTCTCCGTCGCCGGCGCCCTGACAGGGGCCGGGGTCGGCCTTGCCGGCCTATGGCTTGTCGGCCGCGCCTACCGCCGCATCCGGGGCCGCGAGGGCCTGGGCGGCGGCGACCCGTTCCTGCTGGCCGCCGGCGGCGCCTGGACCGGATGGACCGGCTTGCCCAGCGTCCTGCTCTGGGCCGCCCTGGGCGGACTGAGCGTGGTCGCCGCGCGCCTCCTGACCGGAGGCCGCATCTCGGGCTCGGACCGCCTGCCGTTCGGCGTCTTCCTGGCGCTGGGCGTGTGGCTGACCTGGCTTCTGGGTCCGCTGGGCCTGCCTCGCTGAACGGCGCGGGCGCCGGCAAACCTTCCCCGAAACGACACAAATCTGAGTTGCCGCTGCGCTAGTTCCGAAGCGGGGACGCCGGGAAAGATGACGACCAAGCGCAAATCCGACGGAGCGGCCGAGGCCCGGAACAACCGCCTGCTGGGCCAGCGCATCGCGCTCGCCCGCTCCGCCAGGGGACTGACGCTGGCCGAGCTCGCCGCCGCCGTCGGCGGCGGTCACCAGCTCATCCAGCGCTACGAGACCGGCGAGATGGCGGTGCCGTTCGGCCGTCTGGTGCAGATCGCCCAGGCACTCGAGACGCCCCTGAGCGCCCTGATCGGCGACGCCTTCGACAGCGGCTCCGCCGAAGATCCGGAGACGCGGGTCGTGCTCCAGATCGCCCGCATCACAGGCCGCCTCCCGCCCGCGAAGCGCGCCGTGCTGGTCGCCCTGGCGAGGGAGCTGGGCCGGCCCTAGCGGCGACCAATGTCCTGTTCCCGCCAGCCCGTCAGGATGGAACACGCCCGCGCCGCAAGCCTGTCTGCGAATTAATCCACCTGTCCAGCTTGTAACTGGAAGCTCCCGCACGGGCGGGAGCACGGTCCGCTCACTTCGGGAGAGGGACCTATGACGAAGACCATCTGGCTGGCCACCGCCGCCCTGTCCGTGCTGGCGCTCCCTGCGATGGCGCAGACCGCGCCCGACCCGTCGCCCACCCCCGACAGCGCCGCCCAGGCTCCCGTGCCGACCGGCCCGGCCCGGTCCGCCCCTGAAGTCGACGCCGCCCAGCGGGGCGTGCTGGTCTTCGAGCCGGCCTTCTTCGCCGACTCCCGGCCCGACACCGCGCTCGACATGATCGCCCGCCTGCCGGGCTTCGGTCTCGACACCGGCGACACCGGCGCCCGCGGCTTCGCCGGCGCCGCCGGCAACGTCCTGATCGACGGCGACCGCCCCTCGTCCAAGAGCGACAGCCTCGACCAGGTGCTGCGCCGCATCTCAGCCGACAGCGTCGAACGCATAGAGCTGATCCGCGGCGGCGCGCCCGGCATCGACATGCAGGGCCAGCCCGTCATCGCCAACGTCGTCCTGCGCCGCACCGTCACGGTCGAGCGGGTGCTCGAGCTCAACACCTACTTCTATCCCGACGGCTATATGGGGCCGATCATCGCCGGGCAGTTTTCGCGCCGCGAGGGCGACAATTCGATCGAGGGGTCGTTCAGCGCCACCACCGACCGCACCGACGGCACCGGCGAGGGCTTCCGCCGCCGCTACGACCCGTCCGGGGCGCTGATCCAGGACGCCGACCTGGTGCTGTGGGACAGGTTCCAGAACGTGCGCGGCACGGGCGCCATCCAGCGCCCGTTCGCCGGCGGCCGCCTGCGGGTGAACGGCCTGCTCGGCTGGGACACCCATGCCTGGTCGCAGGACCTGCTGATCCGCTCGGGCCCCGGCCTCGACAGCTTCAACAACGAGGAGCAGGAGTCGGTCAACGGCGAGCTGGGGCTCAACTGGACCGGCGACCTGTCGCCCCGCCTGGGTCTCGAACTGGTCGGACTGCAGCGCTATTCGGCCTCCGACTACGTCGGAATCTCGGAAACCGGCGCCGACAGCTCGACCTTCTCGGAAGACGCCAGCGTGGGCGAATCCATCGCCCGCGCCGTGCTGCGCTTCCGGCCGAACGACCGCTGGGCCTTCGAGGGCGGCGGCGAGGTGGCCTACAACTTCCTCGACAGCGCCACGGCCTACGAGGAGAACGGCGTGGCCGTCCCGCTGCCCTCGTCGGCGGTCAAGGTCGAGGAGCTGCGCGGCGAGGTCTTCGGTCAGGCCACCTGGCGCCCGAACCCGAAGCTGACCCTCGAGGCCGGGCTGCGCGTCGAGGTGTCCGAGATCAGCCAGTCCGGCGACAGCGACCTGAGCAAGTCCTTCGTCTATCCCAAGCCCCGCGTTCAGCTGACCTGGACGCCATGGGCGGGGCATCAGTTCCGCTTCCGCGCCGAGCGTCAGGTGGGCCAGCTGAATTTCGGAGATTTCGTCGCCTCGGCCGACATCGACATCGGCCAGGTCGAGGGCGGCAATCCCGACCTGGAACCGGACAAGACGACCATCTTCGAAGTGGTCTACGAGCGCCGCTTCTGGGGCGAGGGCGTGCTGGAGCTGTCGGCGGCCCATGGCGAGGTCGAGGACGTCGTCGACATCATCCCCCTGACCGGCGGCTTCGACGGCGTCGGCAACATCGGCGACGGCTCGTTCGATCAGTACCAGGTCCGCCTGACCCTGCCGATGGACCGGCTGGGCATTCCCAACGCCCGGCTGCAGGCGCGCGGCAGTTGGGCCCACACCGAGGTCACCGACCCGCTGACGGGCGAGACCCGCCGCTTCCAGGGCAACCAGGCCTTCGGCTGCGGCGTGAGCTTCAACCACGACCTGCAGGGCGGGAAATGGTCCTGGGGCTTCGACCACGGCTGCAACACGGACAAGGGTCGCCTGTTCCGCGTCCGCGAGGTCCGCGCCCTCTACGCCGAGCCCTTCATCACCCTTTACGGCCAGTGGAAGCCGTCGTCGGACCTGACCATCAAGGTCGACCTCGCCAACGTCAGCGACCGTGAGCTGGGGTACGACCGCGACATCTACACGGGCCCGCGCGACGTCTCGCCGGTCGCCTTCCGCGAGGTGCGCCGCACGAAGATGAGTCCCTGGCTGTTTCTGCAGATCCGCAGGAGCTTCTGACCGCCCGCCCCGCGCTCAAGCAGGCCGAAGGCCGATAGCGCACACGGCACGCGCTCAAGCAGGTCGAAGGCCGATAGCGCAACAAGAAAGCGCTCAAGCAGGCCAAAGGCCGATAGCGCACACAGCACGCGCTCAAGCAGGCCGAAGGCCGGTAGCGCCAACAAAAAAGGGCGGAGCCGCGAGGCTCCGCCCTTTCCCGTCCGGCTTGGCGCCGGCCTAGCCGAGGGTCGAGGTTCCTGGCCGGGCGACGTTGCCGTCTTCCCCGCCACGGTCGGTGAGCGTCGGTCCCGGATGGTTGTCCGGGTCGTTCACGCCGTTGGACCATTTGGCGATGAAGAAGCTGGCCAGGATGAAGGCCACCCCGATGCCCACGCCGACCCAGCCGATGCTGTTGAACGTCGACAGCGAGCTCTGCAGGGCCGCCTGCGGATCGGTCACCTCGCCGCCGACCGTGTTCGTCCCGGCCGTCGCGGCGATGATGCCGCCGAGGAAGTGGGCGATCGACGACGCCATGAACCACACCGCCATCATGAAGCTGACGATCGACGGGACCGAGAGCTTGGTGATCTCCGACAGACCGACGGGGCTCAGGAACAGCTCCCCGGTGGTGTGCAGCAGATAGAGCAGCGCCAGCAGCATCAGCGGCGTCTGGAAGGCCTCGTCGACCATGCCGGACTTGACCCCCCAGACGATCACCAGGAAGCCGAGGCCGACCTGGATGATGCCGAGGCCGAACTTGACCACCGGGTTCGGGTCGACCCTGCGCGAGGCGAGGAAGGCCCAGAGGGCGGCGAAGACCGGCGCGAAGATCAGGATGAAGCCGGCGTTGAACGACTGGGTCTGCGACGCCGTCAGCGAGGTGTTGATCCACCCCCACCAGTTCGACGTGTCCAGCCCGGCCGCGGCCAGCTGGTCCGGCGAACCCACCGGCATGCCGAACAGGGTGTAGGCCTGGCTGGTCACCGCCAGATCGACGTTGCGGTCGGCGAACAGGTTCAGCGACGAACCGGCCTGCTCGAACAGGGTGAAGAACACCGCCGAGCCGAACACCAGCACCATCGCCAGCATCATCCGCTCGCGGGCGACCTTGTCGCATTTGGTGATGATGAACCAGGTGATGAAGCCGAGCGACAGCAGGGTGGAGATGACCAGGCCGATGCCGACGAACATGTGGTTGGAGACGATGAAGGTCGCCAGCAGCCCGACGCCGACGAAGGCGAGGATGTAGATCAGCCATTCGCGGTTGATCGGTCCCAGGACCGGCTTCCGGATCAGTTCGGGATAGGGGCTCTCGCCCTTGCCCTGCAGCAGCTTCTTGCCGAGCACGAACACGATCAGGCCGGCGAGCATGCCGACGCCGGCGAGGCCGAAGCCCCATCCCCAGCCGTAGGTCTGGCCGAGGAAGCCGCACAGCACCGCGGCCCAGAACGAACCGAGGTTGATGCCGTAGTAGTACAGGGTGAAGCCGGAATCCCGGCGCGGATCGCCCTGCGGATACAGCTGGCCGACCAGGGTCGAGATGTTCGGCTTGAGGAAGCCCACGCCCATGATGATCAGCGACAGGGCGAGCCAGAACACGTTCAGCCCCAGGGGATCGCGCTGCTCCTCGAAGGAGAAGTCCTCCTGATCGAGCGACGCCGGCAGCGAAGCCGTCGCCGGAAGTCCCTCGATGTTCAGGCCGGCGGTCGTCGGCATCGGATAATCACGGCCGGCCACCTGGATGGTGGTGCGGGTCTCGCCGTCCTCGGTCACATTGCGGACCGGATAGGTCTGGCCGTTGTAGGTCAGGGTCTGTTCCGTCGTCACCGTCCGCTCGACCTCGACCAGATCGCCCAGGACCGCCCAGGCCGGCTTGTCGACCTCGACCGGGTCCGTGATCTGGTAGGTGTCCTCGGCCAGCGTCGCCGGCAGGCCCGGAGCGCCCTCGATCTGCAGGCCCGAGGCTTCCCGCTGCGAGAAGGCGTAGGGCTGGCCGTCGACCAGCAGGCGCGTCTGGCGATTGTCGCCGCGGCCTTCGATCTGGACCTGGTACGTCTGGTCGCCATAGACCAGCGTCTGGGTCGCCGCCCGGCCCTCGAACGCCATCAGGCCGTGGCCCATGACCAGCAGCACCGCGCCGAACATGATCGCCTTGCGCGTGCCGATGTAGCGGTCCGCCACGATGCCGCCGATCAGCGGCAGCAGATAGACCAGCGAGCCGTAGGTGCCGTACTGGCCGGACGCGAAACGGTCATCGAAGAGGAAATGCTGGGTCAGATAGAAGATCAGCAGCCCGCGCATTCCGTAGAACGAGAAGCGCTCCCACATCTCCGCGAAGAAGCAGGTGATCAGCCCCTTCGGATGGTTCTTGAGGATCTGCAGAAGTACGGGAATGCCCGTGACGAGGGTGACGACCACCCCCAGCAAGATGACTAAATTCATGCCAAACCTTTGACTGCGGGGACGCACTGCCCTCGATTGAAGGCGCGCGAAACCGCGCACCTCGCCTCCCCTGACGAAGCGGCGATAGGACCACCGTGCAGCAGCCTTTACAAGCCGTAACCGATCGTGAGAGGCCTCGCCCGCTGCTGTGAAGGACCGCCCGCCATGCTGACACGGCGCGCATTGACGCTCTCCGCCGCGGCGGGAACCGCGCTGGCGACCGCCTGTTCGCGGGCGCCCGTCGCCGTCGGCGGCGATGTCGTCGCGGCCGGTCAGCCCGCCGCCCTTCTGGTCTGGGCCGTTGCGCGCGAGCGGCTCGCCGGCTGGCCGCGCAGGCCCGACGCCGGCGCGCTGGCGGCCCTGCCCGCGCCCGCCGCCGACCTGCCGGAGATCGGCGCCCTGGCCGGCGGCGGCCGACCCGCCGCGCCCGAGGCCGTCGCCGCGCTGCGCCCCCGGCTGGTCATCGACTACGGCGACGCCGACCCCGAGCACCAGGAGCTGGCTGCGCGCATGCAGGCTCGTCTCGGGGTCGACTGGCGGCTGATCGACGGCGCCCTGCCCCATATCCCCGAGGCGCTGCGCGAAACCGGTCGCCTGCTCGGCGCCGCCCGCCGGGGCGACGAACTCGCCGACGCCGCCGCCGGCGTCATCGCGGGCTGGCGCCGCGCCCCCGCCGGCCGGGCCTTCTACTACGCCCGGGGAGTCGACGGCCTCGAGACCGGCTTTCGCGGCGCGCTCGCCACCGAGGTGCTGGAGGGCGCCGGCTGGACCAATGTGGCCGAGGGCTCGCGCGATATCGGCCGCGTCACCCGCGAGCAGGTCGCGGCTTGGGATCCGGAGGTCGTCGTCACCCTTAGCGCCGAATTCGCCCGGGCGGCCGCCGGCGATCCGGTCTGGCGACGGCGGCGCGACGGCGGCCGGCGCGGCCTCCTGCTGCTGCCGGCCACGCCGTTCGGCTGGATCGACCGGCCGCCGTCGATCAACCGCCTGCTCGGCTGCGCCTGGCTGGCCGATCCGCATCGCGCCTGGATGGATCTGACCCTGCTCAGCCGACAGCTCTACGGCTGGGCCCCGGCCGAAATTCCCCGCCCGCGGTGGATCCCCTGAGCGCCCTGCGCGCCTCGGCCGCGCCCCTGGCCCTGGTGCTGCTGGCCCTCGCCGGAGCCGCCGCCGTGCTCGCCACGGGCCCGCTCGCCGCCTCGCCGGGCGCCCTGCTCGCCGCCCTCTTCGGCCAAGGTCCGCCTGAGGCCGAGCTGGCCCTGGCCCTGCGCGGCCCGCGCCTGCTGGCGGCGATGAGCTGCGGCGCGGCCCTCGCCGGGGCGGGCGCCGGCTTCCAGATCCTGTTCCGCAATCCGCTCGCCTCGCCCGACCTGCTGGGCGTCACCTCGGGCGCGGGCCTCGGGGCGGCCCTCGCCCTGCTGCTCGGCGCCGGCGCGGTGCTGGTCCAGGGCGCGGCCTTTGCGGGAGGCCTGGCCACGGGCGCGGTCGCCGTCGCCTGCGCCGCCCTGACCCGCAGCGGCGACGGCCGCCTCGCCCTGATCCTGTGCGGCATCGTCGCCGGGGCCCTCGCCTCCGCCGGCCTCGGCCTCGTGGTCATCGCCGCCGAGCCCTATTCGCAGCTGCCGTCGATCACCTACTGGCTGCTCGGCTCCTTCACCCGCGCCACGGCCGGCGAGGCCGCGCTGGCCCTCGTTCCGGCCGGCCTCGGGGCGGCGATCCTGCTCTGGCTCGGCTTCCGGCTCGACGTCCTGTCGCTCGGCGACGAGCAGGCGCGCTCGCTCGGACTGAGGGCCGCGCCCCTGCGTCTTCTGGCTCTCGCCGCCGCCGCCCTGATGACCTCCTCGGCGGTTTCCGTGGCGGGGATCGTCGGCTGGATCGGCCTGCTCGCCCCCCACGCCGCGCGCCGCATCGTCGGTGAGCGCGCCGGCCGGCTGATCCCCGCGGCCATGGCCGTCGGCGCCCTGTTCGCCCTGCTGATCGACCGGCTGTCCACCGCCTTCGGTCCGGCCGAGCTTCCCGTCGGCCTGCTCTCCGCCGCTGTCGGCGCCCCCGCCTTCCTCGCCCTGTTCGTCGCCACCTCGAGGCGGGCGTGAAGGCCCTCGTCCTCCACGACCTCGTCGCCGGCCGCCGCGTGCGCCGGGGCGCCGGTTTCCGCCTGCCCCCGCTGAGCGCGAGCTTCGGGCCCGGCGAGGTCGTGGCCCTGATCGGCCCCAACGGCGCCGGCAAGACCACCCTGCTGAAGACCGTGGCCGGCCTGCTGCCGCCGCTCGCCGGCCAGATCGACCGCCCCGGCCCCGTGGCCTGGCTCCCGCCGCCCGGAGCCGTCTCCGCCGGCTTCTCCGCCCTGCATCTGGCCGCCCTGGGCCGCGCCGTCCGGCGGCGCTGGTCTCCCGGCCTGACCCCCGACGACGTCGACGCCGCCCGCGCCGCCCTGGCCCGGCTCGACATCTCCGACCTCGCCGACCGACCCTTCGACCGCCTGTCCAGCGGCCAGCAGCAGCTGGTCCTGATCGCCCGCCTGTTCGTTCAGGACGCCGCCGTCTGTCTGCTCGACGAGCCGCTGGCCCTGCTCGACCCCGCCCATGCGCAGGCCGTCGAGGCGGCGATCCGCGCCCTCGCCGCCGAAGGCCGCATCGTCCTCGCCTCGACCCATCACCTCCCGTTCGCCGCCCGCGCCGACCGCGTGCTGGCCATCGGCCCGGACTGGATCGAGGCCGCCGCCCCGGCGCACGCCCTCGGCCCCGATCGCATCCGGGCCCTGTTCGGCGTCGAGACGCCCGGCTGCCCCTGCTGCGGTCAGGCCTTGAGTTGAGGATGGCAGGAGGTCAGACCTCGACCAACTCCAGCCGTCGTTCGACCCGCTCCATCCGCTGGTCGAAATTATCCATGCGGCGGTTGAGGCTGTTCACGTTGGCCTCCAGTCCGGTCAGACGCACCTTGATGTGGTGCATGTCTTCCTTGATGTTGGCCATATCGGTCTCGATGCGTCCAAGCTGCGCCTGGATTTTCTGAAGCACCGGAACGACGATTTCGGTCATCTCCGACATGGCGCATAGATAGCGCGAAATGAAGGATTACGCCATGAAAGCCCTTTCGCGCGCGACCCTCGCCGCCGCCCTCGCCCTGCTCGCCCTGCTCGCCGCGCCCGTCGCCGCCCAGGCTGTGCCCGACAACGTCACTGTGGAGGTTCCCCGCTGGTCCTTCGCCATCCACGGCGGCGCCGGGGTGATCGAGCGCGACAGCCTGAGCCCCGAGCAGGACGCCGCCTATCGCGCCGCGCTCAAGCGCGCCCTCGACGCGGGCGGCGCGGTTCTGGCCAACGGCGGCTCCGCCCTCGACGCCGTGCAGGCCGCGATCCAGATCATGGAGGACGATCCGCTGTTCAACGCCGGCCGTGGCGCCGTCTTCACCGCCGCCGGACGCAACGAGCTCGACTCCGCCATCATGAACGGCGCCGACCGCACCGCCGGCGCCGTCGCCGGCCTGACCACCACCCGCCACCCGATCGCCGCCGCCCGCGCCGTCATGGAGCGGTCGCCCCACGTCATGCTGATCGGCCAGGGCGCCGACAGCTTCGCCGCCTCGGTCGGGCTGGAGCAGGTCGACCCCTCCTTCTTCTTCACCGAGCGCCGCTGGCAGGGCCTGGTGCGCGCGCTCGAGGGCCAGAACCAGCCGATCCCGGAACGCCCCGCCGGCGCCCCCTCGCCCCAGGCCGCCGCGGATCTTCCCGCCCCGCCGCTGAACGAGCGCAAATTCGGCACCGTGGGCGCCGTGGCCCTCGACAGCCAGGGCCGCCTCGCCGCCGGCACCTCGACCGGCGGCATGACCGCCAAACGCTGGGGCCGCGTCGGCGACGTGCCGGTGATCGGCGCCGGCACCTACGCCTCCAACGCCGACGGCTGCGCGGTGTCCGCCACCGGCTCGGGCGAGTATTTCATCCGGGCGACCGTGGCGCGCGACATCTGCCACCGCACCGCCGCCGGCGCCGGCGTGCAGACCGCCGCGGAAGCCGAAATCGCCGACGTCGGCTCCATCGGGGGCGACGGCGGCGTCATCGTCATGGGGCTCGACGGAACCCCCGCCTTCGCCATGAACACCTCCGGAATGTACCGCGGCGCCGTCTCGGCGAGCGAGCCCGCCCGCGTCGCCATCTACGGCGACGAGGCCCTGCGCCCGTGACTGCCCGGCGCGACACCCCCGGCGTCATCGCCCCGCCGCCGCTGATTTATCTCGGCTTCCTGCTGCTCGGCTGGGTCATCTTTCGCTTCGTAGCGACGCCGGGACTCGTCGGCCCCGTCGCCGCTGCTTGGCTGGGCCTCGGCTTCGGCATGGAGACACTGTCGCGCCGCATCGTGGCCCTGGTCCTGGTCATCGGCGGCCTGCTGCTGGACGGCGCCGCCGCCGGCCATTTCCGCCGCCTCGGCACCGCCGTGGAGCCCTGGAAGCCCAGCACCGCCCTCGCCACCGGCGGCCTCTACCGCCTCAGCCGCAACCCCATCTATCTCGGCTTCGCCATCACCTACGTCGGCCTGGCCATCGCCATGGACAGCGTCCTCGTCCTGCTCCTGCTGATCCCCTGCCTGCTCGTCGTCGACCGCTTCGTCATCGCCCGCGAGGAGCGCTATCTGTCGGCCAGATTCGGGGCGGAGCACGACGCGTACCGCGCCCGGGTGCGGCGATGGCTGTAGCCCCCGGCTCCCGCCCCGATCCGAAGGACGAGCTGTCCCTGATGGCGATCGAGGAGCTCGACGCCGCCTGCGCCCTGGCCTGGCCCGAGATCAAGGCCATCACGCCCTGGGGCGACAGCTTCACCGGCTTCGCCCCCTCCGGCCGCGAGGTCGAGGTCGAGCGCCGCTACCTCTGGGCGCATGAGCCGGAGGGCGCCGTCTCCGTCGAGGTCGAGGTGCGCGATGTCGGGGCCCGCACCGGGGCCGAGGCCAAGGCCCTGATCACCCCCGACTGAGCCGCTCGCTTCGGCGGCGAATCCACCCCGCCGTTAACCTTTACCGTTGCCAACGGGTGCGGTCAGGGCAAGATGCGCCGTCCGCGAACGGCGGTCGGTCCAGCGGGGAGCTCCATGTCCTACGGCGACGATTTCGCCACCGTCGACACGGCCGGCGCGCCGCTCGATCCGACCATCATGATCGGGGCCGACCCGGTCTTCTGGGGCGCCGTCCTGCTGGCCTTGCTGGTGGCCGCCATGATCGGCTGGCTGATCGGCGGCGGCTCGCGATCGAAGCGGATCGACGCGGCCGGCGACATCTGGGAGGCGATTGACGAGGCCGCCAAGGCCGCCATGAAGGCCGACACCGAGTCCCTGCCCGCACACGCCTCTCACCTTCAACGCGTCCTGGGCGCCCGGCTCGGCAAGACCCTGGCCTTCGGCGGCGACCTCGGCAAACGCGTCAAGGCGCTCGACACGGCCCTGAAGGGCGAGAGTGAGGACAAGGGCCATCACCCCGCCCCGGCGCCCACCTCTGAGGCCGGGCACGGTCACGACGGGCACGGCGTGGGAGACGCCGGCCACGCGGCCTCTTCCGCCGCAGCCAGCGTCACCATCGTCTCGGTCCACGCCCCGTCGGCGCCCGTCCACCCACATCCCCACCCGCCCGAACACGGCAGGCGGCCGATGTCGACGAAGGAGCGCAACGACGCCCTGCGCCTCGCGGTGGCCGATTTCAACGACTACTGGCGCCACCGCTCCGCCCGCGAGAACGACATGCGCGCCGTGGTGGCCGAGTTGTGCAACCCGGGGCCGCGCCGCCCGCGCCTCAGCCACGGCGGCGATCACCACTGACGCAGGCTGTTTCCCCGGCCGCAGAAACCCCCTAAGCCTGAGGCATGAAACTCGCCTCGCTCAAGCACGGCCGCGACGGCCGCCTCGTCCTCGTCTCCAGCGACCTCGCCTGGTTCACCGACGCCTTCCTGATCGCCCCGACCCTGCAGGCCGCGCTGGACGACTGGGACCGGGTCGAGCCCGACCTGCGCGCCCTGGCCGAAAGCCTCGAACACGGCGGCGTCCCGCGCGGCCGCTTCCACGAGCGCGAGGCCGCTTCGCCCCTGCCCCGCGCCTATCAGTGGGCCGACGGCTCCGCCTATGTGAACCACGTCGCCCTCGTCCGTCAGGCGCGCGGCGCCGAAATGCCCGACAGCTTCTGGACCGACCCGCTGATGTACCAGGGCGGCTCCGACGGCTTCCTCGCTCCCCGCGACCCCATCCCGCTCGCCGACGAAAGCTGGGGCTGCGATCTCGAGGCCGAGGTCGTGGTGGTCACCGGCGACGTGCCGCAAGGCGTGTCGCGCGAGGAGGCCCTGACGCACATCCGCCTCGTCGGCCTCGTCAACGACGTGTCGCTGCGTAACCTGATCCCGGCCGAACTGGCCAAGGGTTTCGGCTTCGTCCAGTCCAAGCCGGCCTCGGCCCTGTCGCCGGTCTTCGTCACCCCGCGCGCCCTCGGCGACCGCTGGCAGGACGGCAAGCTGAAGGGCCAGCTGAACGTCCAGCTGAACGGCCAGGACTTCGGCAAGGCCGACGCCGGCGTCGACATGACCTTCGACTTCGGAACCCTGATCGCCCATCTGGCGAAGACGCGCAGCCTGTGCGCCGGGACCATCATCGGCTCGGGCACGGTCTCCAACCGCGACGCCGACGGCGGCCCCGGCAAGCCGGTCAGCGAGGGCGGCCTCGGCTACTCCTGCATCGCCGAGGTCCGCACCGTCGAGACCATCCTGCGCGGCAAGCCCGAGACCCCCTTCCTCCGCCACGGCGACACCGTCCGCATCGAGATGCTGGACGACCAGCACCACTCCATCTTCGGCGCCATCGAACAGACGGTGGAGCCGGCCTGATGCCTAGCGCGGTCCTGGCGGCCGTCGTGGCCATGGCTGCGACCCCCGCCTTCGCGCAAGAGGGAGGCGACGACTGGGACCTGACCGTCGACGAGGCGCAGGGCGTGACCCTGGCCACGGTCGGCTATTCGAGCGGCCAGGCCGTCGCGGTCCGTTGTCGCGGCGGCGAACTCGACGTCCTCGTTTCCGGACTGCCCCCGATGGAGGGAGCCAGCCGTCGGATCGAGGCGACCTACCGGGACGGGCGGACGGAGGCCGGTTCCTGGATCACCGCCAACGACGGCTCGCTGATCTTCAGTCCGGCCCCGGCCATCGATGCGCGCCGACTGCGACAGGGTGGACCGCTGCAGCTGTCCGTCGCCCTCGAATCTCCGACGACCAGCCCGCTTCGCCGCTATTCCCTCGACCTGCCCACGCGGTCGGCCAACCTGGATCGTGTGCTGGACTCCTGCGGCGCCCGGGCGCCCGATCCGCGCGACGACCTGGTCCGCTGGAATCTACCGATCGGCACGACCGATCTCTGGCGCCGCCAGCCGGTCCCCGACTATCCGGAAGCGGCGGCTCATCTCGGTTCGGGATTCGCCACCTTCAGCTGCGTCGTCGCCGAGGACGGCCGACTGACGGACTGCCGGACCGAGCGGGAGAGTCACGCCCCCCGCTATGGGTTCGGAGAGGCCTCTCTGAGGTCGCTTCGTGATGCCCGGGTGGCGACAGTGGACGAGGGCGGACCGCCGCCGGGAACGCTTCTGCTGGCGACAATGCGGTTCCGCCGGGGCTCCTGACCGATCCGCCTCAGCGCCTCGTCCAGGGCCTCGTCCGCCGGCACGGCCACGTCGGGCCGCACGCCGACGCCCTCCCAGTTGGACCCCGTCGCCGGATGCCGCGCCTCGCCGATGGGCATGATGACGGTGAACCACGGGCCCAGGTCCATCGCGATCGAGGGATTGGCTCCGCCGCCGGTGACCTCGCCGACCACCGTCGCCCGGCCGCTCGCCTGCAGCGCATAGGCGACCGCCTCCGCCGCCGAGAAGCTGCCGCTCGAGGTCAGCACATAGACCGGATGGGTCGCAAACGCCGGCGCCGCAACCGCGTCCGCATGGCGCTCCATCACGTCGCGCGACCCGTCCTGGATGCAGCCTTCCGGGTCCGCCGGATCTGGCGCGCAGCGGCGCATCCGGATGTCCTCCAGCCGCATCGGCGCCGGCGCCAGATGGCCCATCAGCCGCTTCAGCGCCGCCTCGCCGCCGCCGCCGTTGTTGCGCAGGTCGAGGATCAACGCCCGCGATCCCGCCAGCTTCGCCATGGCCGCGTCGATGGCCGCGCCCGCGTCCGGATGGCCGCTGAACCAGGCCAGGTCCAGATAGCCGACGCCGCCGTCCAGCACCTTCGCCTCGCGCACGCCGAAGCCGTTGCGCGCCTCCTCGGCCGACATCTGCTCCATGGTCGGTGGCGGGCCTTGCGCGATCACCTCGTCGCGGCTGCGCGGCTCGATCCACACCTGCAGATGCCTGTCGCCCGAGACCGCCAGCAGGTCTGCGTTGACCGCCTGGCGGAACGCCTCCGGGTCGGTCAGGGCGATGTAGTCCGCCCGCCGCTCCGCCAGCCGCGCCCGGATCGCCGGCGTGCGCTCATGCATCACATAGTGGGCCAGCCGCCGGTCCAGGGTGTCGAGCGCCCGCACCCGGTGCGCCTCCGTGATCGCCGCATGCGGGCTTGCGGCCCCGTTCGCCGCCGACTCCTGCGCCAGCACCGCCGCCGGTCCCTGGCAGGACAGCACCAGGGCCCCGAGGGCCGCGGTCATGACATGTCTGAGCTTCATCGTCGTCTCCTTGCCCGGTCAGGAGGCGACGACGGCGCTTTACGGATGCGCCGGTCCGGTTAAGCTTTCGACAGGTTCGCGCCCATCCCGTGGCGCCGGGGGAACCGCCATGCCGACCGAGCAACTGATCCCGCTGATCGTGGTCGCGATCGTCCTGCCGCTGGTGCTGCTGCGCAATCGCCGTCCGCGCACCCTGCGCCCGCGGTGGATGTGGGTCGTGCCGCTGATCATCGTCCTGCTGATCGGCTTCGGCCTGTGGGCGCCGATCTATTTCGATCCCGATCATGTGCCGTTCGGCCCCGTCGACTGGGCCCTGCTCGCCGCCGGCCTGGCGCTCGGCGTCGCCGCCGGCTGGTGGCGCGGCAAGATGGTGATGATCCAGAAGACGCCCGGGGGCGAGCTCAAGGCCCAGGCCTCGCCGCTCGGCCTGATCCTGATCGTGGTTCTGCTGGTCGGCCGCCAGGGCCTGCGCGCCCTGCTCGAGCCCCATGCCGCCGGTTGGGGTCTCAATGTCCTCGCGGTGCAGGACGCCTTCATGATGCTGGCCGTCGGCCTCGTCGTCGCCCAGCGCGTCGAGATCTATATCCGGGCCCGCCGCATCCTGGCCGGCGAAACGGACAGCCACGTCGAGGCGGCTGGCTGACAATTCCCGACGACGACAGCTTCCCCGGGTTCACCGGCCGGCGAATTCCTTTAGGTTGCGTGGCCTTCCTCACCTTGCGCCCGCCCTTCCGGAGCCGTGATCCATGTCCCGTCCCCTCGTCGCCGTCCTCGCCTGCGCCGTCGCCCTCCCCGCCCTCGCCCAGGACGCCGGTCGCGACTGGGACATGCTGCGCGACCCGCGCCTCAAACTGACCATGGCCTATACCCAGTTCGACGCCGGGCCGGGCATCGCCGCCCGCTGCATCGACGGCCGCTACGAGGCCCTCATCACCGGCCTGCCCCCCGCGGGAGAGGCCGAGACGCGCGAGCTCCGCGTCGCGTTCGGCGACGACGAACTGCATGGCCAGCGCTGGAACGTCGCCATCGAGGACACCGTCGCGGTCAGCGAGCTGCCGGCGCCGTTCGCCCGCAAGCTGCGCGAAGGCGGGCGCCTGCGGATCATGATCCCGGGCGCGGCCGAGGGCGGGCGCAACCTGCTGTACGACCTGACCTTGCCGGAGTCCGCCGCCTCCATCGACGAGACCCTGACGGTATGCGGCCGGCCTTCCGTCGACCCGCGCGACGCCGAACTCGCGGCCCTGCCGGAGGGCGGCCTGCCGCTGGGCCTGCGCTGGGCGCGGCGGCCGACCCCCCGGTTCCCGGGCGGGACGCGCTACGCCCGTGGCTTCGCGGCTGTCATGTGTCTGACCAATCCGGACGGCTCGCTGCGCGACTGCACGATCGAGTCCGAACACCCGCACGAGGCCGGCTTCGGGGAGGCGGCGCTCCGGGCGACCCGCCGCGCCCGCGTGGCGACCATCGAAGACCCGGACGCCGCGGTGCCGCTCGGCCGGATCCTCTACCGCACCAACTTCATCATCAGCGGCTACGAGACGCGCGAGGACCAGCAGCGGATTCGCGAGCAGCAGCGGCGCGAGCGGGAGGCGCGGCGCTAGCGCCGGCCGCGGACCGGCGCCGAATCCGGGCGCGGCGCCGATTGCCTCTCCGCCGCGCCCGCGCTACGTCCCGCCTGCCGGGATAACCCAGACGGCCTGTGCGGGCGTGGTGGAACTGGTAGACGCGCCGGACTCAAAATCCGGTTCCGAAAGGAGTGTCGGTTCGAGCCCGACCGCCCGCACCATCCTGCTTGGCCCTCCGGGCTTCGCAGGACCGATCCAGGCGGCTGAAGCCAAACAGGATGCGCTGCGAAGCCTCGGCGTGGCGCGGCGGTTCAGACCGCCTGCCCGTCCTCCTTGACGAAGCCCTCCGGCGTCCGCTCCAGCAGGTCGTAGACCGCCTCCGACGGCCGGCACAGCGCCGCGCCCTTCGGGGTCCGCACGATCGGGCGGTTCACCAGGATCGGGTGCTCGACCATGGCCGCCAGGATCGCCTCGTCGCTGGCGCCGGCCTCCAGCAGCCCCAGCTCGGCGGCCGGCGACCCCTTCTCCCTCAGCGCCTCCCGCGGGGTCAGCCCCGCCTCGGCGAACAGGGCGCGCAGCTGGTCGGCGTCCCATCCGGCCTTCAGATATTCCACCACCTCGGGCCGGTAGCCGGCGGCCTCGACCATGGCCACCACATTGCGCGAGGTGCCGCAGGCCGGGTTGTGGAACACGGTCACGGGAAAGTAGGTCATGGGTGGCTCGCGGAAGAGGGCGGGGCCCTCACTTCACGTTTCGCCGCCGCTATTTCAAGCCCCGCCGGTTGCGTCCCGGGCCCGTCGTCCGCATCTGGCCCCGGATGACCTCCCCCGCCGCCGACACGCCGCCGCCCGCCGTCAAGGGGCCGGGCTTCCCCGAGTTCGTCGCCCTGATCGCCATGATGATGGCGCTCAACGCCCTCGCCATCGACGCCATGCTGCCGGCCCTGCCCGCCATCGGCGACGCCCTGGAGGTGGCGGCCGAGAACAGCCGCCAGTGGATCATCACCGCCTATCTGCTCGGCTTCGGCGCCGCCCAGCTGGTCTACGGCCCGCTCGCCGATCGCTTCGGCCGCAAGCCGGTGCTGATGGCCGGCCTGTCGCTCTATGTGCTGTTCAGCGTCCTCGCCGCCTTTTCCCCCAGCTTCGAGCTGCTCATCGCCGCCCGCGTCGGGACCGGCCTCGGCGCCGCGGCCCTGCGCGTGCTCGCCGTCTCCATCGTGCGCGACCGCTACAGCGGCCGGACCATGGCCCGGGTCATGTCGCTCAGCTTCCTCGTCTTCCTCGGCATTCCGATCATCGCCCCGACCCTCGGCCAGCTGGTCCTGACGGTCGCCCCCTGGCCGTGGATCTTCGGCGTCCTGGCGCTGGCCGGCGGCTCCTTCATGCTGTGGGCCGCCATCCGCCTGCCCGAGACCCTGCATCCGGAAGACCGCATGCCGATCCGGGTCGGCCGCATCGCCTCCGCCTTCCGCCAGGCCGTCACCAACCGCCAGTCGATCGGCTACACCCTGGCGATGACCTGCATCACGGGGGCCCTGTTCGGCTTCATCAACTCCAGCCAGCAGATCTTCTTCGACGTGTTCGAGGCCCCCCAGCTGTTCACCACCGTCTTCGCCGTGGTCGCCGGCGGCATCGCCGTGGCCTCGCTGCTCAACGCCCGGCTGGTCGAGCGGCTCGGCTCGCGGCTGATCTCGCACGCCGCCCTGCTCGGCTTCATCGCCATGGCGGCCCTCCACTCGGCGGTGACCCTCACCGGCCACGAGACGATCTGGACCTTCGCCGTCCTGCAGGGGCTGACCATGTTCTGCTTCGGTCTGATCGCGGGCAATTTCGGCTCCATGGCCATGGAGCCCATGGGTCACATCGCCGGCACCGCCTCCTCGGCCCAGGGCTTCATCTCCACCACCGCCGGCTCGACCCTCGGCTTCCTGATCGGCCAGCAGTTCAACGGCTCGGTCGCCCCCATGGCGCTCGGCATGATGGTCATGGGCCTGACCGCTCTCGTCTTCGTCCTGATCGCCGAGCGCGGACGCCTGTTCAAGGCGCACCATCTGGCGCCGGCCGCGGCTGCGAGCTGAACCGAGGGGCTTGATCTTTCCGGCCCATCGGGGCGTTGTCCGCGCACAATCGCAAAGGACGCCCCGATGATCCGCAAGCTCGGCCTCGTTTCCGCCCTCGCCCTGATGACCGCCCTCGGAGGCTGCGCCGCCATGGATTCCCTGAACATGGAGGCGACGCGCGCCCCCGTGACCGCCACCGCGCCGGTCGACTACGTCCGCGACATCCATTCGTACGCCCGGCCCGAGATCGCCCGCGTCACCCATGTCGCCCTCGACCTCGCCGCCGACTTCGACGCGAAGACCCTGTCGGGCACGGCCGCGCTGGACATCACCGCCGAGCCGGGCGCCAACGAGATCGTCCTCGACGTCCGCAACCTCGACATCCAGGACGTCCGCGACGCGGCCGGAAACCCGCTGCAGTTCGAGACCGGGCCCAACGACCCGATCCTCGGCCAGCCCCTGACCATCCGCTTCCCCGCCTTCGCCCCGGGCGAGCGCCGCCGCATCGTCGTCCGCTACGCCACCCGGCCCGACGCCGCCGCCCTGCAGTGGCTGACCCCGGCCCAGACCGCCGGCGGCCGCCAGCCCTATATGTTCAGCCAGGGTCAGGCGATCCTGACCCGCACCTGGGTTCCTACTCAAGACAGTCCGGGCATCCGTCAGACCTGGGACGCCCGCATCGTCGCTCCGTCCGACCTCAAGGTGGTGATGAGCGCCGAGGCCGTCGGCGCGCCCGAGCCCGCCGGCCCCGGCCGCACGGCCGCCCGCTTCCGCATGACCAATCCGGTGCCGCCGTATCTGATCGCCATCGGCGTCGGCGACGTCGCCTTCCAGGCCATCGACGAGCGCACCGGCGTCTGGACCGAGCCGTCGATGCTGCACGCGGCCCACGACGAACTGGTCCCCACCGCCGGGATGGTCGACGTCGCCGAGCGCCTCTACGGCCCCTACCGCTGGGGCCGCTACGACCTGCTGGTCCTGCCGCCCTCCTTCCCCTTCGGCGGCATGGAGAATCCGCGCCTGACCTTCGCCACCCCGACCATCATCGCCGGCGACCGTTCGCTGGTGTCGCTGGTGGCGCACGAGCTGGCCCACTCCTGGTCGGGCAATCTGGTGACCAACGCCACCTGGGCCGACTTCTGGCTCAACGAGGGCTTCACCGTCTATTTCGAGAACCGGATCATGGAGGCCCTCTACGGCCCCGAGCGCGCCCTGATGCTGCAGTCGCTCGGCTGGGGCGACCTGCAGTCGACCATGGCCGACCTTCCCGCCGCCGACACCCGGCTCAAGCTCGACCTCGCCGGCCGCGATCCGGACGAGGGCATGACCGACGTCGCCTATGAAAAGGGCGCCGCCTTCCTGCGCACCATCGAGCGCATCGTCGGCCGCGAACGCTTCGACGCCTGGCTCAAGGGCTATTTCGAACGCAACGCCTTCCGGCCGATGACCACCGAACGATTCCTCGAGGACATCCGCGCCCACCTCGTCACCACGCCGGAGCTGGAGCGGCAGCTGATGATGGACGCCTGGATCTACCAGCCGGGCATGCCGTCGAACTGGGTTCCGCCGGTCTCGACCGCCTTCGTCCCCGTCGACGCCGCCGCCCGCGCCTTCTTCGCCGACAAGGGTCCGGCCTCGGCCATCCCGTGGTCGGGCTGGTCCACCCAGGAGCGCCAGCGCTTCCTCGCCTGGCGGCCGGAGAACCTGCGCGAGGGCGCCGACTGGCTCACCCCCGCCCAGCTCGCCGACCTCGAGGCGACCCTGAACCTGCGCGACGAGGGCAATGCCGAGGTGCTGTATTCGTGGCTGCAGATCGCGGTCCAGCACCGCTACCAGCCCGCCGTGCCGACGCTGGAGAAATTCCTCACCACCCAGGGCCGGCGCAAATTCGTCCTGCCCCTGTTCCAGAGCCTGTGGGCCGAGGGCGACTGGGGCCGCCCCATCGCCACCCGCGTCTACGCCCGGGCCCGCCCGGGTTATCACCCGGTCACCACCAACTCGGTCGACGCGGTCGTGGGGCGGCCAAACTAGGTCCCCTTCTCCCCTTGGGGGAGAAGGAAGCCGTGACGCTGTGCTGACAATCCGCGAATCTATAGTCGGATAGCGCGGACGATCTCCCGCCTTTCCAGACACATCGCCTTTTCTCGAACCGATCTTCTGCGCACGCTGGATTCCGGGCGCATATTTTACCCATCCCGTCGATGGGGAGGGCGTCGGATCCACGCTCCTCGACGACGGCGGGCTGTGGTCGAGCGATGAAGCCCGGACGATGGAGAGTCCGGGGGTCCTCGAGGAGGTCGATGGATGGCCTCCGCTTGCTCGCCGCGCGC
>NZ_DASPLR010000041.1:0-18621 GCF_035627475.1 Brevundimonas sp.
CCCATCCCGTCGATGGGGAGGGCGTCGGATCCACGCTCCTCGACGACGGCGGGCTGTGGTCGAGCGATGAAGCCCGGACGATGGAGAGTCCGGGGGTCCTCGAGGGCAGGGATGGATCCTGCCCGCTTGCTCGCCGCGCGCCTTGGGTGCGGTCAGATGGCCTCGCGATGGCGGGGGTATGTCCGTCCCGCTCCGGTGCGTCGCAAGGCGTCCGGGGCGATCCGTCAAAGGCCCGAATGCAGGGCCGCCAGTCGGAGGGCGTGTGGAAAACGACCGCGCGGGGCAGTCACCTCGTCGAAACGGTAAACCAGAAACACATCCGGGCGAGGCCCGGCTGTCCCGCACCCTCCCCACCTTGCGCCGGCCCTCCGGCGGAGGCCGATCAGCCACGCATGCACCCTATCTCACCCCCGGAACCCGTCCGCCTCCAGGAAGGCCTGCTCCTCCGCCGTCGTCTCCCGGCCGAGCGCCCGGTTGCGGTGCGGAAAGCGGCCGAACCGTTCGATGACCGCATGATGATGCTCCGCCCAGCGGTCGTCGGGCGGCCGCTCCATGGTCTGGAACAGGGCCAGCTGCCGGTCCTGCAGGGCCATGTCCTCGGCGTGTTGCAGCGGCAGGTAGAAGAATCGCCGCAGGTCGTTCTCCACGGCCCGGTCGAACCCGGCGTCCAGCGCCTGGAGCGCGAACATCCGCGCCAGCGGGTCGGTGGCGAAGGCGTGCGCCGTGCCGCGGAAGCAATTTCGCGGGAACTGGTCCAGCAGGATCAGCAGCGCCAGCGCGCCCTCCGGCGTTTCGGCCCAGTGATCCAGCTCGCGCCGGGCGGCGGCGACATGGGCCGCCTCGAACCGCTCGCGGAATTCGGCGTCGAACGCCTCGTCCTTGGCGAACCACATCTTCGGCCCCGCCTCTTTCCAGAAGGCGACCACGTCGGAAGGCGCTATGTCTGTGCTCATGACCGATAACCTAGGCGCCCCGCTCCCCGTCTTCCATGACCGCGACTGCGATCTGTCGATCATCCGCGACAGGCGCGTGGCCGTGATCGGCTACGGCAGCCAGGGCCGCACCCACGCCCTCAACCTGCGCGACTCCGGGGTCGCCGACATCGTCGTCGGCCTCAAGGCCGGCTCCGCCACCCGCGGGAAGGCCGGCGCCGACGGCTTCCCCGTCCTGACCGCCGGCGAGGCCGCGGCGGACGCCGACGTCGTCGCCGTCATGGTCTCCGACGAAGCCCATCGCGACCTGTGGCGCGACGAACTGGCTCCGGCGATGAAGCCCGGCGCGGCCCTGGTCTTCGCCCACGGCCTCTCGGTCCGTTTCGGCCTCGTCCAGCCACGCCCCGACCTCGACGTCATCCTCGCCTCGCCGAAGGGCATCGGGCCGCGCATCCGCGACCTCTACGTCGAAGGGGAGGGGGTCTTCGCCCTGTTCGGCGTGCATCAGGACGCGACGGGCGGCGCCCATGCCCTCGGCCTGTCCTACGCGGCGGCGCTGGGCTGCGGCCGCAAGGGCATCCTCGAGACCACCTTCGCCGCCGAATGCGAGAGCGACCTGTTCGGCGAGCAGGTCGTCCTCTGCGGTGGCGTGGGCCAGCTGATCGACGCCGCCTTCACCAAACTGGTCGCCGCGGGCTATCCGCCCGAGGTGGCCTGGTTCGAATGCTTCTACGAGGTCAAGCTGGTCACTGACCTGATGTTCGAGCGCGGCATAGCCGGAGCCTTCGCCAAGATCTCCAACACCGCCGAATACGGCGCCTATCTGACCGGCCCCCGGGTCGTCGGCGAGGAGTCGAAGGCGGCCATGGACGCCGTCCTGGCCGAGGTCCGTTCCGGAGCCTTCGTCCGCACCCTCATGGCCGACTACGACGCCGGCTCGCCCGACCTCCTGGCCCGCCGCGAGGCGCTGGGCCGGCGTCCCATCGAGGCGGTCGGCGCGCACCTCGCCGGCGTCGCCCGCCGTGCATCCGAAGGTTGAAGCGCGGCCGGGGTTTGCCTAGCCTGCGCCCGGTTCTCAGTGGGGGGTAACATGTCCAGATCCGTCGCCGTTCTCGTCGCCGCCGTCGCTCTCGCGGCCGCCTCGCCCGGATTCGCCCAGTCGATCGAGCGCTCGACCACCCGGTCCGAGACGACCACGACCTGGGAGGGGGACACCACCCGCAGCGTGACCCGCAGCACCACCGTCGGCGGTTCGGTCTCGGTCGACGGGGAACAGCTGGGCGAGGCGCTGGCCGGGGCTCTCGTCGACCGTCTCGATCCGGAGGAGAGCCGCCTGCGCCGCCTGGCCGAGCCCGCCCGGACCGAAGACGCCTTCGGCGCCTGGCTCGTCACCGACGGCGGCCGCGACGTGGGCGAGTGCCGCTTCGAGATGGCCGAGCGGGCCGGCTTTCTCGGCGTGCGCAATGCGGTGGCGACCGGCTGTCCGCGCCGGCTGGGGCAACTGGCCAAATGGCGCGTCCAGGACGGCCAGCTCGTCTTCTACAGCGGCGCCGGTCAGGAGCTGAAGCGGCTTCGCTACGTCGAGGGCCGGTTCATCGGCGCCGGCGTCGAAATGGTTCGCGCCGAATAGACGAGGGGGGAAGCGAAAGGCGCCCCGGGAAGGCGCGGGATAGATGGTCGGAGTGGCAGGATTCGAACCTGCGACCCCTGCGTCCCGAACGCAGTGCTCTACCAGACTGAGCCACACTCCGACTTGAGGAGCGGGCTTATAACGAGGGGGTCTGCCCCCCGCAAGCGGGGAAACGCACCGCTGCGAAATAGTCTGGAATCCGCGTCTTGCATCCCCCGCGGCCTTGTCGTATCTCGCACGCCTCCCGGCGCCACGGCGCCGGAAACGCCGGACCTGCTGGGGAATGGTGTAATGGTAACACTCCGGTTTTTGGTACCGTCATTCTAGGTTCGAGTCCTAGTTCCCCAGCCATCCGCTTCTCCGGAACGCCCTGCGGTCGAACGACTTGCGTCCGCTTCTGACGCAGGCGCATGCGACTCTGCCCGCCAGCGCAACGGAAGCGGACGACGGCGATGGCGGGCTCAGTGCGACGGAAGGGATTCCAGCGGCAGGCGGATGCGCACTCCGACCCCGGCCTCGGGCGCCGTCTCGATGGTCATCGAGCCGCCCAGGTGCTCGACCAGGCCACGCACCAGTCTCAGGCCCTCGCCCGGCTCCAGGGTCGCGGCTCCGATCCCCGAATCCCGCACCACCAGGCTGACGCCGCCGACGGCGCGGGAAAACGCCACGGCGATCGAGCCCCGCCGGTTGTCGGGGAAGGCGTGGCGGCAGGCGTTGGAGATCAGCTCGTGGGTGATGATGGCCAGCGGCAACAGATGGCTGTCGGGCAGCAGGGCCGACTGTCCGCGCACATCCAGCCTCACGGGGCGGCCCTCGCAGGCGCGGGTCCAGAAGGCGGCCACCTCGCCGAGATAGCCGGCGAAGTCCAGCGGCCCCTCGACGGTCATCCTGCGGCTGATCAGCTCCACAGCGGCCGTGACGTCGCTGAGCCAGGTCAGATGCCGCACGCTTTGCGGATCGGTGACGCTGCGCAACCGGATGCCGACGAGCGTCTGCAGCAGCTGGTAGCCCCCCAGCAGCCGGCGCTGAAGTTCGACGATGCCGTCTCCGGCGACCGTGGCCATCATTCCCCCGAACACTGAAAAGCCCACGAATTCTTACTCCAGACAGAACCAAATAGCCAATGAGGCGTTTCTCCGTCCGCTAGCGGACACAGTAGTGGTAAACGCGTCTGGTTAGCGTTCGGGGGAACAGTTGTGTCCGAGTCACCCGACCTGCGGGTCATGATCGTCGAAGACCAGGCCCTGCTCGCGATGGAGCTGGAGCTGGTGCTTGGCGAATCCGGCTGCGACGTGGTCGGCTGCGCCATGGATCAGGTCAGCGCCTTCACTGTCGCGGCCCGCGAACACCCCGATCTGGCTCTGATCGACGTCAATCTTCTCGACGGCCTGACCGGTCCCCGAATCGCCCAGCGGCTGGTTGGCGAATACGGAACGGCGGTCGTTTTCCTCACCGCCAATCCGGAGCAGATTCCCGAGGGCTTCGCCGGCGCCCTCGGAGCGGTGTCCAAGCCCTTCGACGAGCGCACCATCCGGGCTGTCGTCGATTTCGCGCGCCAGTTCATCCATCACCGCACCGTCGGCGAGCCGCCCCGCCGGTTCCGGCTGGCGCCGTGGCTGACCACGCCGCCGGACGACATCGCGCCGCACTGACCGGGGTCGGCGCGGCGCGATCCGCCCTCAGTCGATCTTCAGCCGCATGAAGACCATGCCGCCGTCCGGGTCGCCGCCATAGGCCGGCTCCAGCGCGTCGGGGACGCGATTCAGGCTGTACAGCGCCCCGACCCCGAAGCGGACATTCGCGGCCAGGCGCCAGTCGTGCACCGCACCGACCGACGCCTTCGACACCGTATAGAGTTCGCCATGTCCGCCGCCGGGTCCCGGCAGCAGTTCGTCGGTCTCGATCCGCTCGGCCCGTGCGAACACCGTCCAGCGGCCGTTCGGGCTGACCGCCGTCTCCAGCAGCCAGGCGTCCTTCGACTCGTCGTGATCGTTGGTCTTGCGGCCCCAGGCCAGGGTCGACGACCACCAGCCTTCCGTTCCGAACCGTCGGGCGTGGATGGCGCTGGCGGACCATTTGGTCTCGTTCTCGTCCGGCTCCAGCTGCTCGGGCGCGGTGACGTCGGCGTAGGAGGCCTGCAGGGACCATTCGGGCGCGGGGTTCCACGACGCCCGCACCGACCAGCTGTCCAGCTCGGGGCTCTCGATGTCGTAGCGGTCCTCGTCCGGCTCGCGGCCACGGAAGGACGAGGCCTCCAGCTTTAGGCCGTCGTGCACCCAGCCAAGCGTGGCGACGCCGAACACGATGTGCGTCGAGTCCAGCCAGTGATGGGTGATCGGCGCCTCCGGGCTGTCCATGGCGCTCATGCGGTGCATGAAGGCGGGGGGACCGAAGGCAGGCTCTCCCGGCAGGCCGATGTAGGCGAAGACGCTGTCGTGGTCGCCCAGCCGCCGCGCATAGCTGGCCGACAGCTCCATCACCAGCTCATGCGGGTGCTGGCGGTCGATCAGCGGGGTGACGCCGTCCGCCGTCTCGCCGGCCGCGAGCAGCAGCGGGAAGCCGTCCTTGCCCATCAACGGCTCGGGGCTGAGCATGGCCCGAAGGTTCAGGGTCGAGCCGTCGGCGAAGTCGCGCCGCGCCGATCCCATGATCATGCCGCCGACGAAGGTCTTGTCGTCCCCGCGCGGGCCGTCCTGCCAGTCGTAGGTCAGGTTCAGCATGGCGTGGCCCATGAAGGACCAGTCGCCGCGCACCACATGGACGCCGCCGTGTTCCGACAGGTCCGGCTGCCAGCTGGTGCCCGAGGCGTCGCGGCTCATCGGCCAGTGTCCGAGCGGGCTGGTCATGGCGTGCCCTTGCTCCGCCATCGCCGACATGTCGTGGCCCTGATGCTCGCCGGGCGACTGCGGCGCGGGCGAGGCGGCGGGCATGGCATGCCCCGCATGAGGATGGGCCGGGGGCGCGGCCGGGGCCTGGGCGGGGGTGGGAATGGGAGTCGGAGCCGGAACCGGAGCCGGACTCTCGGCGGTCTGGGCGGGGTGGTGTGAATGATCCTGCGCCGACGCCGGAAGTGCGAGGGCGAGCAGGGACGCGCCAGCGAAGGGCGCGAAGGAGCGGGCAGCCATAATGGCCTCCTGAAAGAGCATGGATAGGGCACGGGCGCTACGCCGCGCGCGAGCTGTCTTCAGAGGAAACCCGGACGCGGAGGATGCGGTTCAGGGGCCGGTTGTTCGCCGGAAAGCAGGGCCACGGGGCGGGGAGCGGCCGCCGGCCGGGGTGTGGTCACCCGGGCCCGTTCGGGCGCTGGCGGGGCAGGCGCGGCCACGCAGGCGATACAGCAGTCCATCGCCTTCATTGCCTTGCCCGCCCCCGGCGAGGGCGTTTCCGCACCGGCATGGTGCATCGGCGCCTCGTGGCATGGCGGCGGCGAAGAGGCTTCACCCAGGGCGTTCGCCGGCGCAGCGCCGGCCATCAACACCGCGAGGGCGCCGAGCAGCATCATCAGGGCATGGACGGCGCGCATTCCGCCCAACTAGGCGCTGCCGCGCCCTGGTTCAAGCGAGACCGCCGCCGAGGTCGAGCCCCGGCGCCGTCGGCGGCCCCGCCCGGGGATCGAGATCAAGCTGCATCAGGGTCACGTCCAGCCAGCGGTCGAACTTCCAGCCGACCTGCCGGTAGGCGCCGGCGTCGCGGAAGCCGAGCGACCGGTGCAGGGCGATCGAGGCGGCGCTGGTGTCGCTGTCGCTGATGGCAGCGATAACATGCCGAAGCCCCATGGCGCGCACCTGCTCGATCATCGCTTCCAGAAGCCCCCGACCGACGCCTTGTCCGCGCGCCGCCTCCTCGACGTAGATCGAGCCCTCGACGCCGTAACGGTAGGCCGGCCGGGGCCGGAACGGCGAGGCATAGGCATAGCCGGCGAAGGCGCCGTCGACCTCGGCCACCAGCCACGGCAGGCCGTGACGCTTCACGGAGGCGAAGCGGCGGGCCATCTCGTCCTGCGTCGGAGCTTCCAGTTCGAACGTCGCCGTGCCGTTCCTCACCTCGCGCCCGTACAGGGCGGTGATGTGGCCCAGGTCGGCCATCGTGGCGTGGCGGATCGTGCGCGTCATCTGGTCAGCCCCTGCCAGCCCGAACGTCAGCGACCGTCAGTGGAAGAGTCACCGACCTGTGATATCCTTCGGCCTCTATCGGGGGAGATCAGAGACATGAAATCAAGCTTCATTGCGGTGTTCCTCGCCGCCTCCATCCTCGCGCCCGACCTGGCTCTCGCCCAGGCCAAGCCGAACAAATTGGCCCCGGCGACGGTCGACATCCAGGTCTGCAACCAGAGCGGCCGCAACGGCACGGTGGCCATATCCTACGTCGAGGTTGGCACGAACCAGTTCATCAACCGCGGCTGGTATGAGGTGGCCGACGGGGCCTGCGAGAGCATCGTCAGCACGGACAACGCCAACTTCTACATGTACGGCGACACGCTCGACGGCTCGGGCCGGTCATGGTCGGGAAACCATGCCCTGTGCGTTCAGTATCCCGGTCCCTACACCTTCTGGTCCGACGGCGGCGACACCTGCCCGACCGGTTACGAAATCCGCAATTTCGTCGCCATGCACGCCGACGACACGGGCGTCTACACCTGGACCCTCGAACCCTGAGCCGGCGGGCCGGGGGCGGTCAGGACCGCTCCCAGCCCTTGTCGATGGCCCACACGGCGAAGGCGTAGTCGTGAGCGACCTCCTTCAGATAGTCGAACCGGCCGGACGCCCCGCCATGCCCCGCCTCCATATTGATCTTCAGCAGCACCGGCTTGCCCGAGGTCGTCGCCGGCCGCAGCTTCGCCACCCACTTCTCGGGCTCCCAATAGGTGACGCGCGGATCTGACAGGCCGCCGGTGGCCAGCACGGCCGGATAGGCCCTGGCCTCCACCTGGTCGTAGGGGCTGTAGCTCATCATGTAGTCGTAGGCTTCGGGGTCCTCGATCGGGTTGCCCCACTCGGGCCACTCCGGCGGCGTCAGCGGCAGGGAGGTGTCGCTCATGGTGTTGATCACGTCGACGAAAGGCACCTGGCCGATCACGCCGGCCCACAGGTCGGGCCGCATGTTGTTGACCGCCCCCATCAGCAGCCCGCCGGCCGAGCCGCCCTGGGCCACGATGCGCCCTGCCTTGCCGTGGCCGCTCGAGATCAGGTGCTCCGCCGCGGCGATGAAGTCCGTGAAGGTGTTCTTCTTGGTCATCTTCCGGGCGCTGAGGAACCAGTTCCAGCCCTTGTCCGAGCCGCCGCGGATGTGGGCGATGGCGTAGATCCAGCCCCGGTCGACCAGCGACAGCCGGTTGGTCGAGAAGCTCGCCGCCATCGGAATCCCGTACGAGCCGTAGCCGTACAGCAGCAGCGGCGCCGATCCGTCGACCGGCGTGGTCTTCCGGCGCAGCACGGTCACCGGCACCAGTTCGCCGTCCGCCGCCGGGGCGTTCAGCCGCTCGACGACGTAGTCCGCCGGGTCGTGGCCCGACGGCACCTCCTGCACCTTGCGAAGGACGCGCTCGCGGGTCTTCAGGTCGTAGTCATAGGTCGAGGTCGGCGTCGACGGCGAGTTGTAGCCGTAGCGCATGACGGTCGTGTCGAACTCCGACGCGCCCGACAGCGACAGGGAATAGGCCGGCTCGTCGACGGCGATCTCGTGCTCGGCGCCGGCGCGGTCGCGGACGATGATGCGGGTGTTCGCGTCAGCCCGCTCCTGGCGGACGATGAAGTCCTTCACCAGCGCCACGCTCTCGATGTAGCGGCCCGGCGTGTGGGGGACGAGATCCTTCCAGTTGGCCTTGCCGGGCGCATGGGTCGGCGCCTCGACGATCTTGAAGTCGATCGAGTCGTCGGCGTTGGTGCGGATCACCCAGCGGTCGCCCCAGTGGTCGGCGTCGTAGAGGCGCGCCACCTCGCGAGGCTCCAGCACGGCGGGCGCGGCGGTCGGGTCGGACGCCGGGATGACCCGCGCCTCCGACGTCTCCTGGTTGGCGATCGAGATGACCACGAAGGCGTCGTCGCTGGTGCGGCCGACGCTGATGAACATGCCCTCGTCGGCCTCCTCATAGACGAGCGTCGTCTCGCCGCCGCGCGCCGGGCGGCGGAAGATCTTGTCCGGCCGGCCATTGTCGTCGCGGTTGGTCCAGAAGATCCACCGGCTGTCGGGCGAGAAGGTGAAGTTGCCCGTCGCCGAGCCGATCGGGTCGGGCAGCACCTCGCCGGTGGCCAGGTCCCTGACGAAGATCTGGTGCACCTCCGAGCCCTGGGCGTCTTCGGCGTAGGCGAACAGCAGGTGGTCGGGGCTGTTCTCGGCGGCGCTGACCTCCGAATAGGCCTTGCCCTCGGCGAGGGCGTTGGCGTCCAGCAGCAGTTGCGCATCGCCCGCGCCCCTTCTCGGCCTGCGCATGAAGCGCGGATGCTGATCGCCGGTCCTGAACTCGGTGTAGTACTCCCACGGTCCGTCAGGGGCGGGGACCGAGCTGTCGTCCTCCTTGATGCGGCCCTTCATCTCCTCGAACATCTGCGCCTGCAGGGGGAGGGTCGAGGCCATCATCGCCTCGCGGTAGGCGTTCTCGGCGGTCAGGTGCTCCTTGACGTCGGCCTTGATCAGGGTCGGGTCGCGCAGGACCGCCTGCCAGTTGTCGTCCTTCATCCACTGATAGTCGTCGACCCGGACCCGGCCCAGCTGTTCGATCCGCACCGGGATCTTCTTCGCGACGGGCGGGACGGGGAGGGTCTGAGGCATCGAGGCTCCGGTGGCGCGGGCGGGGACGGGCAGGGCGGTCGCCGCGAGGGCGGCCGAGGCGGTGGCGAGCAGGTCGCGGCGGTTCATCGTGTCCCCCGATGGCGGATTGGGCGGCGGACCTTGTGCGAGCCACCCCGCCGCCGTCAAATGAACAAACCAGCAAGGCCCGATCCTGTCCGATGTTCGACCTGCAGCTTCCCCCGGAACCGGTCCGCGAGCCTCCCGCGGCGGCGCTTCAGGCGCCGGCCTGGGACCTGACCGTCGGCCTGATCGCGGCCACGGTTCAGCTCGACCAGCCCAACGGCGACGGAGCGACCCGGCGCGTGGGGACCGGCTTCCTGATCGACGCGCCGCGTCCGGACGGACAGCCGCGCACGGTGCTGGTCACCGCCCATCATGTGCTGGACGGGATGCCTGAGCCCGATGCGCGGATCGGCTGGCGGGTCGAGCGACCGGAGGGGGGCTGGCGATTCGCGCCGGAGCCGCTGCGCATCCGCGCGGAGAATGGCGGTCCGGTCTGGATCCGCCATCCCGAGCGGGACATCGCCGTGATGGAGATTTCGGCCCCGCCGGCCTTCGCCCGGGCCGCCATTCCGCTGGGCTGGCTGGCCGACGCCAACGCCCTGGACGCCTGGCAGGTCGGGCCGGGGGACGAACTCTTCACCCTCGGCTATCCCCGAGGCTATTCGTCGAATACGGCCGGATTCCCGATCCTGCGCGCCGGACGGGTGTCGTCGTGGCCGCTGACTCCGATCGAGACCTTCCCTGTCTTCCTGCTCGACTTCCCGGTCTTTCCCGGCAACTCCGGCGGGCCGGTGTTCTGGACTCCGAGCGCCCGCAAGCTGCCGGGCACGGTACAGCCGGAACATCCGTTCATCGCCGGGGTGCTGGTGTCCGAGGTGCGCCCCGGCGACGAGCCGCTCGGCATCGGCATCGTCGCCCATGCCGTCTATGTCCGCGAGGCGATCGCCCTGCTGGACGCGGCCTCGCCCTAGCGCGGCGATGCCGCCGATGCGCCAGCTCGCCCGTCGCCATGCCCGGAAAAAAAGCATGGTGGCATGGTCGGCAGAGTCTCGAATGCGGTGCGGGAAAATCACGGTGGCGGAGTCGGCAGAGTCTACATGGACCCCGGGGTGGTGGCCGGCTCCCGACGCAGGACGGCGGGGGAGGCGCTGGATTCGGTTGTCAAAGACCACGGGTCCGATGACGGACACGGCGAACAGTATGAACCCGCTGTCTACTCAGGCGCGTCGATTGTCGGCAAAAACTCTCAAGTCGTTGACCCAAAACGATATCGGTCGCCAGATCGTGCTAACATTTCGGGAATAGCGAGCACTCCGGTCCGCGCGGACCTACCCCGCCAGCACGTCCACGCTCATCCGCTCCAGCAGATCGCCGCCCTGTCCGACCGCGGCCAGCCGGCTCGAGACGTGGCCCAGCACATTGGCGGCGTAGACTTCGTAGAGGGTGATCCGCCCCTCGAGCCACGCCGGATCGCCTTCGCCGGCGTCGAGTATGGCCCGGGCCGCCAGCGCGCCCTTCGCCAGCATCCAGCCGCCGACCACGTCCCCGAGCAGCTTCAGATAGGCGTCGGCCCCCGCCAGAACGTCGGCGGCCCGCGCGGGGTCGGCCTTGGCGTCCAGCAGCCAGAGGGTGGCGTCCTCGACCGCCTCGACGGCGTTGGCGAGGCGCTCCACCGGCTTGCCCGAATACAGGCGCGGCAGCACCGCCAGCGTCGCCTTCATGTCGGCGATCAGCTCGCGCGCCGACTGGCCGCCGTCCTGACCCAGCTTGCGTCCGACCAGATCCATGGCCTGGATGCCGTTGGTCCCCTCGTAGATCGGGGCGATGCGGGCGTCGCGATAGTGCTGGGCCGCCCCTGTCTCCTCGATGAAGCCCATGCCGCCGTGCACCTGGACGCCCATCGAGGCGACCTCGACCCCGACGTCGGTCGACCAGGCCTTGGCGATCGGGGTGAACAGGTCCTCGCGGCCCTTCCAGCGGCGGCGCTCCTCCTCCGTGGCGACGTGCCGGGCCAGATCGGCGGCGACGCCGGTCGACAGGCAGATGGCGCGGGCGGCGGCGATCTTCGCCTTCATCACCGACAGGGCGCGGCGCACATCCGGGTGATCGACGATCGGGGCGTTGGCCTGACCGGTCCACACCGACCGGCCCTGACGCCGTTCCCGGGCATAGTCCAGCGCCTGCTGGTACGCCCGTTCGGCGATGCCGACGCCCTCGACGCCGACGGCCAGCCGGGCCGCGTTCATCATCACGAACATATGGGCCAGGCCCTGGTTCGGCTGGCCGACCAGTTCGGCGGTCGCCCCCTCATAGGCCATGACGCAGGTCGGCGAGGCGTGGATGCCCAGCTTGTGCTCGATCCCGACCGGGCGGAAGGCGTTGCGCTCGCCCAACGATCCATCCGGCTTCACCAGGTATTTCGAGGCCAGGAACAGGCTGATGCCCTTGGGCCCCGGCGGCGCATCCGGGAGGCGGGCCAGCACCATGTGGACGATGTTGTCGGTGGCGTCGTGGTCGCCCCAGGTGATGAAGATCTTCTGGCCGGTCAGGCTGTAGGTCCCGTCGCCGTTGGGAACCGCCGTCGCCGTCAGCGCCCCGAGGTCCGACCCGGCCTGCGGCTCGGTCAGCACCATGGCCCCGGTCCATTCGCCCGAGACCAGCTTCGTCAGATAGGTCGCCTTCTGGGCCTCGGTCCCGACGGCCTCCAGCGCCTCGATCGCCGCCAGCGACAGCATCGGACACAGGCCGAAGGCCATGTTCGCGGCATGCACCGTCTCATAGGCGGCGAGTTCGAGCGCCTTGGGCAGCTGCTGGCCGCCGGCATGGGCCGGGGCCGACAGGCCGGTCCAGCCTCCTTCGGCGAACTGGCGATAGGCGTCGGCGAAGCCCGGGGCGGCGGTGACGACGCCGTTGGCGCAGGTCGCCCCCTTCTGGTCGCCGATCCGGTTCAGCGGGGCCAGCACGCCTTCGGAGAACTGCCCCGCCGCCTCGAGCACGGCCGCCATGACCTCCGGATCGTAGTCGGGAAAGGCGCCGGTCGCGGCCACGGCGTCGACGCCGGCCACTTCGGTCAGGGTGAAGATCAGGTCGCGGACGGGGGCGTGGTAGGTCATGGGCGGGTTCTCGCAAACGTGCGACCGTTCATGCCGCCTTGCCGCCGGGTCAGGCAAGGTGCGGCTTGGCGAACCCCGTCGTCTGCGTCAGGCTGCGACGCTGAAGACCGAGAGGGAGGACGCCCGTGGCCGAGCCGCGCAACCGCTATTCGACCGTTTCGCTGATCCTGCACTGGCTGATCGCCGCGCTGGTGGTCGCCCAGATCGTGCTGATCCAGGCCCACGAGGCCACTGACGGCCCGATCTCCCGCGAGTTCGTCAACCTCCACAAGTCGGTCGGCCTCGGCATCCTGGTGCTGACCCTGGTCCGCCTCGGCTGGCGCATCGCCAATCCTGCCATCCCGCTGCCCGCGGGGACGCCGCGCTGGCAGAAGCTGGCGGCGCGCGCCACCCATGGGCTGTTCTACGTCTTCCTGATCGCCATGCCGCTGGTCGGCTGGGCCGCCTCGTCGGCGGCGGGGCGCGAGATCATCTGGTTCGGCCTGTTCGAATGGCCCGCCCTGCCGATCGGCGGCGGCCGCGAAACCGCGGGCCGGCTGATGGACCTGCACGAGCTGGCGGCCAAGCTGCTGATCGCCCTGGTCGTCCTGCACATCCTCGGAGCCCTGAAGCACCACTTCATCGACCGCGACAACGTCCTGCACCGGATGATCCCGCTGATTCCCCGCCGGCCGTGAGACGCCGGACCGTCCTGTTCGGCGCCCTGGCGGCCCTCGGGCTGGGCGGGTCCGCCGCGCCCGAGTCGTGGTCGGTGGTGCGCGAGGCCTCGACCATCGAGATGTCGGTGCGCGCCTTCGGCGGCTCGCACCGGGGCCGCTTCGACGACTGGCGCGGCGACATCGTCTTCGATCCGGACGCCCCCAACCGCACCAGCGCAACGGTGATGGTCCAGGCCGGCTCGCTGAAGATGAGGCCGGCGGCGGTGACCGGCCGGGCGGTCGGACCGGCCTTCCTCGACGCCCGGCGGTATCCAGTCATCCAGTTCCAGCTCCGGTCGCTGGAGCCGCTCGGTGCGGAGCGCTATTCCGCCCGCGCCGAGGTGACGATGAAGGGCCGCACACGCCCCGTGATCTTCCCGGTGGACTTGCGCGTCACCGGTGACCGGGCGCATCTGACGGGCGCGTTCACTCTCGACCGCAGCGACTTCGGAATAGGAACCACAGGCGCGTGGAACAGGATGGTCGGCCGCGAGGTGACGGTGCGGGTGGCGCTTCAGGCGCGCCGCACATAGACGCCCCCCATCCCGGCGCCACCGACGCCCAGGCGGCCGAAGCCCTCGCGGCCGGCGGTCTCGTCATCCTGCCGACCGAAACCGTCTATGGCCTCGCCGCCGACGCGGGCAACGCAGCCGCCGTCGCCGCCATCTTCGAGGCCAAGGGCCGGCCCCGCTTCAATCCGCTGATCGCCCACGTCGCCGACGCCGTCGCGGCCGAGAGCATCGCCGTCTTCGACGCCCGCGCCCGCGCCCTCGCCGAGGCCTTCTGGCCCGGTCCCCTGACTATCGTCGCGCCGGTGCGGGACCGGGACCGGGTCTGCGACCTCGCCCGGGCCGGGCTGGACAGCGTCGCCGTCCGGGTGCCCGGCCACATCCGCGCCCGCGGCGTCATCTCGGCCTTCGGCAAGCCCGTCGTGGCGCCGTCGGCCAACCGCTCCGGCCGTCCCAGCCCGACGACCTTCGAGGATGCGCTGGAAGAGACCGGCTTCGCCGCCGCCGACGCCGTGGACGGCGGCCCCTGCGCCGTCGGGGTGGAGAGCACGGTCGTCTCGGTGCTGGACGGCCGCGTCGCCCTGCTGCGGCCGGGTTCCGTGACGCGGGAGGAGATCGAAGCCGTGGCCGGTCCGCTCGACCGGGACGGGGAGGGGCATCGCTCGCCGGGCCGGACCGCGCTCCACTACGCCCCGGACGCCCCGGTGCGCATCAACGCCGAGGCGGCGGGGGAGGGCGAAATCCTGCTCGGCTTCGGCCCCGGCGTGGGCGACCCGCGCTGGAGCCTGAGCCCGTCGGGCGACCTGCGCGAGGCGGCGGCCAATCTGTTCCGTCGGCTGCGGGAAGCGGACCGCGAGCGGCCGACGGGAATCGCGGTGTCGCCCATCCCGGCGCACGGCCTGGGCGAGGCGATCAACGACCGGCTCAAGCGGGCGGCGGGGTTCGTGGGGTAGGGCGCTTGTCATCCCGGACGCCGTGCAGCGGCGATCCGGGACGGCGTGATGAAAGAAGGTCCCCGTCCCGGAAGCTGCGCTTGCAGCTATCCGGGGCAATGCCTGCGGCAACCCGTCTCCCGGATAATCGCGCTGCGATTTCCGGGAGGGTCATCCGGTGATGGAAAGCCGTCCCGGCACTACGCTTCGCTTCGGCCGGGATGACAAGAGCCAGAGCGATGGCCGACCGGGCCGCCCCCTACTGCGCCGTCCAGCCGCCGTCGATCGAGAAGCTGGCCCCGTTGGCTGAGGCGCCGAGGTCCGAGACCAGATAGAGCATCATGCCGGTCAGCTCGTCGGTTGTGACGAACCGCTTGGTCGGCTGGGAGCCGAGGATGACGTCCTTCAGCACCTGATCCTTCGACATGCCGCGCGTGCGGGCCTGGTCGGCGATCTGCTTCTCGACGATGGGAGTCTCGACATAGCCGGGGCACAGGGCGTTGCAGGTGATGTTGTCCTGGGCCAGCTCCAGCGCCACCGTCTTGGTGAAGCCGAGGACGCCGTGCTTGGCGGCGACATAGGCCGACTTGAACGGGCTGGCGACGAGGCCGTGGGCCGAGGCCACGTTGATGATCCGGCCGCGACCTTGCGCCTTCATGATCGGGATGGCGGCGCGGGTGGCGTAGAAGGTCGAGGACAGGTTGACGGCGATGATCTGCTCCCACCTGTCGGACGGGAATTTCTCCACCGCCTCGACGTGCTGGACGCCGGCGTTGTTGATCAGGATGTCGACCCGGCCCAGCTGGTGCTTGCCGTAGGCGACCATGTCGGCCACCTCGTCGCCGCGCAGCATGTTGGCGGCGTGGTAGCGCACCCGCACGCCGCAGCTGGCTTCCAGCTCGGCCCGGGTCCGTTCGATTTCCGAAGGATCGCCCAGCCCGTTCAGCACGACGTCGCCGCCGCGCGAGGCGATGGCGCGGGCGAACGCCAGCCCGATCCCCGAGGTCGAACCCGAGATCACCGCCACCTGACCCTTCAGGTCGCCGATGTCGCGGAAGGGCGCGCTTTCGGCTTCCGAGCCGTCACCGCGTTTGGGCCACTGGAACATTGAGTCTCGTCCGTCTGTCTCTGCGATCAGCCTAGCCGTTCGCGTTTGCGAAGGCGACAGGGCGTCAGGAATTTCCTGTTCTGGTGAATATCCAGTCCGTCCCGGTCGAACCAGCCTTGTCGAAGCGGTAGCCGTCGCGGTCGAAGGCCTTCAGGTCCTCGGCCCGCTCGATCCGCTCGTCGATGGCGAAGCGGGCCATGCCGCCCCGCGCCTTCTTGGCGAAGAAGGAGATGATGCGGCTCTCGCCGTCCTTCGCCTCGCGGAAATGCGGCGTCACCACGGGAAGGTTCAGCGCCTTGGCGTCTATGACGCCAAAATATTCCTGGCTGGCCAGGTTCACCAGCGTCCGGTCGGCCATGCCCTCGGCCTCGGCGTTGAGGCATTTCGAGATGCGGTCGCCCCAGAAGTCGTAGAGGCTGGACCCGCGCCGGGTCTTCAGCCGGGTGCCCATCTCCAGCCGGTAGGGCTGGATGCGGTCGAGCGGCCGCAGCAGGCCGTACAGGCCCGACAGGATGCGGATGTGATCCTGGGCGAACGACAGGGCCTTGGCATCCAGCTCCCGCGCCTTCAGCCCCTCGTAGACGTCGCCGGCGAAGGCGAAGGCCGCCTGCACGCCGTCCGTCGAATCGGGGTCGAAAGCCTGGAAACGCTCGCGGTTCAGCCGCGCGAGATCATCGGAAATGCCCATCAGCCGGCGCAACTCGGCCACGGTGCGGGCGCGGGCCGTGCGGGCCAGGGACGCCGTGTCCTCGCGGAAGCGCCGTTCCGAGGCGGGCAGGGAGGGATCGGCTTCGGTGAAATCCAGCCGCTTGGCCGGGGACAGGACGATCAGCAAGGCGGGGCTCCGGCGGCGGGGATGCCCCGAATAGGCCGCTTCGGCTCCGAATTGAACCGCCGGCGGTTCAGTCCGCCCGCTGGTACAGCGCGCCGAGCAGGGCCGGCAGCCGCCCGGGCAGATCCTCCGCGGTCAGCCCGGGGCCGAAGTCCCGGGCCGCTTCCGCATGCAGCCAGGCCGCGGCCCGCGCCGCGTCGAAACTGTCCATCCGCTGCGCCACCAGCCCGCCGATCATGCCCGCCAGGACATCCCCCGAGCCCGCCGTCGCCAGCCAGGGCGTGCCGTTGCCGTTGACCGCCAGCCGCCCGTCGGGCGCGGCGATCACCGTCGCGGGTCCCTTGAGCACCACCACTGCTCCGGCCCGTCTGGCGGCTTCGGCGGCGGCCGCCTCGCGCCCCGCCTCCAGCGTTCCCGGGAACAGCCGCCTGAACTCGCCCTCGTGAGGCGTCAGCACATCGTCGCGATCCAGCACCTCGAACAGCTCGTCGGGAAAATGCTCGAACGAGGTGAGCCCGTCGGCGTCGATGACGAGGGCCGCCCCCGTCGCCGCCAGCGCCCTCAGGTTTATCGCGGTCGTGTCGCCGACCCCGGCGGCCGGCCCGATCACCACGGCGTCCATCCCCCGCGCCTCATAGGCCAGCGATTCGGGCGAGCCGAACGGCGTCAGCATGATCGCCTCGATGGCCGGCGCGATCACCGCCGCCGCGTCCGGTGGACACAGGATGCGCACCAGGCCGGCTCCGATGCGCAGGCCGGCCCGCGCCGCCAGCCGCGCCGCCCCCGTCTGGGTGGCCCTGCCGGAGACCACGCCCAGCCGCCCGCGCGCGTGCTTGTGCGTCTCGGGGCCGGGCCAGGGGAAGCTGTCGCGCCAGTCAGGCAGGGCGGCCCCGGTCATCGCACGAAGTCTCCGTTCACGGATGACGACGGATGCTGAAAAAGGCTTGCCTTATTGTGCAATGCAATGTCCCTTTACCGCCCGAGCGCGCGGCGTATTAAGCCCGCCTGGGATCGCCGATGAAAAAGATCGAAGCCGTCATCAAGCCCTTCAAGCTCGATGAAGTGAAGGAAGCGCTCCAGGACGCCGGGGTGCAAGGGATGACCGTGCTGGAGGCCAAGGGATATGGTCGCCAGAAGGGCCATTCCGAACTCTATCGCGGAGCCGAATACGTCATCGACTTCCTGCCCAAGATCAAGATCGAGGTGGTGGTTCCCGACGACATGGTCGCCTCGGTGATCGACGCCATCCAGACCGCCGCCCGAACCGGAAAGATCGGCGACGGCAAGATCTTCGTTTCCGACGTCCTCGACGTCATCCGCATCCGCACCGGCGAAACGGGGGCCCAGGCCGTCTGACCGCCAAGACCACCGGCCGCTCCCAGGAGCGGCCGTTTCATTTCCTCCCCCCAAGAAACGGACCCCTCGAAGATGAGCGCCAAGAAAATCCTCTCGGAGATCAAGGAGAAGGACGTCAAATACGTCGATCTCCGCTTCACCGACACCAAGGGGCGTATGCAGCACGTCACCTTCGACATCGACCTGGTCGACGAGGAGTTCCTGGAGGAGGGGACGATGTTCGACGGCTCCTCGATCGCCGGATGGAAGGCGATCAACGAGTCCGACATGCTGCTCAAGCCGGATCTGAACGGCTGGTGGATCGATCCCTTCTACCAGCAGACCACCCTGTTCCTGTTCTGCGACGTGCTGAACCCCGACACCGGCGAGCCCTACAACCGCGACAGCCGCTCCATGGCCAAGAAGGCCCTGGCCTATGTGCAGTCGTCCGGCGTCGGCGACACCGTCTTCTTCGGGCCCGAGGCCGAGTTCTTCATCTTCGACGACGTGCGCTGGTCCACCGCCTCGCACGACACCGGCTACAGCTACGACTCCATCGAACTGCCCGCGAACACCGGCTCGGAGTATTCCGAGGGCAACATGGGCCACCGTCCGACGCACAAGGGCGGCTACTTCCCGGTCAATCCGACCGACAGCGCCCAGGATCTGCGCAGCGAGATGCTGGGCGTGATGCGCGACCTCGGCATGCAGCCCGAAAAGCACCACCACGAGGTCGCCCC
>NZ_DASPLR010000042.1:0-17772 GCF_035627475.1 Brevundimonas sp.
CCTCGCCGCCGCCGGCATCCCGGTCATGCCCTCGGTCAGCCACATCGTCCCGGTCTTCGTCGGCGACCCCGTCCACACCAAGATGATCTCGGACATGCTGCTGGAGGACCACGGCGTCTACGTCCAGCCGATCAACTACCCGACCGTGCCCAAGGGCGCCGAGCGGCTGCGCTTCACCCCCTCGCCCAACCACACCGACGCCATGATGGACGACCTGGTGCAGGCCATGGACAGGCTCTGGACCCGCTGCAACGTGGCGCGCCTCCCTGCCGTCGCCTGAGCCCGACATCGGCGAGGTCATCGTCGAACTGACCCGCAACGGGCCGTACCTGAAATGCGCGGCCATCCACGTCGCGACCGGCCTGGAGGTCTCCGCCCTCGGCCCCGCCGCCGAGCCCGAAGGCCTCAAGCGCATCGCCCTGGCCAAGCTCAGACGGGCGCTGGCCGCCCTCTGACCACAAGATGTTGTGGCGAATGCCCGCCGGGCCTAAATGATCTTCACCATACGACGGGGACTCCAGTGACCGCCTTCACCCACGACGCCTATTTCTCGAAGTCTCTCGCCGAAGCCGACCCCGACATCTTCGGCGGCATCCAGGGCGAGCTGCGCCGCCAGCAGGAGCAGATCGAGCTGATCGCGTCCGAGAACATCGTCTCGAAGGCGGTTCTGGAGGCGCAGGGCTCGGTCCTGACCAACAAATACGCCGAGGGCTATCCGGGTCGGCGCTACTACGGCGGCTGCGAATACGTCGACGTCACCGAGAACCTGGCCCGCGAACGCGCCAAACAGCTGTTCGGCTGCGCCTTCGCCAACGTCCAGCCCCATTCGGGCGCCCAGGCCAACCAGGCCGTCTTCCAGGCCCTGCTGACTCCGGGCGATACCTTCCTCGGCATGGACCTGGCCTGCGGCGGCCATCTGACCCACGGCTCGCCGGCCAACCAGTCCGGCAAATGGTTCCGGCCCGTGACCTACAAGGTGCGCGAGGACGACCATCTGATCGACTACGACCACGTGGCGCAGATGGCGGAGCAGGAGAAGCCGAAGCTGATCCTCGCCGGCGCCAGCGCCTACAGCCGCCACGTCGACTTCAGACGCTTCCGCGAGATCGCCGACAGCGTCGGGGCGTATCTGATGGTCGACATGGCCCACTACGCCGGCCTCGTCGCCGGCGGCGTCTATCCCGACCCGCTGCCCCACGCCCATGTGGTCACCACCACGACTCACAAGACCCTGCGCGGCCCGCGCGGCGGCATGGTCCTGTCGAACGACGTCGAACTGGGCAAGAAGATCAACTCCGCCGTCTTCCCCGGCCTGCAGGGCGGCCCGCTGGAGCACGTCATCGCCGCCAAGGCCGTGGCCTTCGGCGAGGCGCTGAAGCCCGAATTCAAGGCCTATGCGCAGCAGGTGGTCGACAACGCCCGCGCCCTGGCCGCTGTCCTCGTCGAGCGCGGCGCCGCCATCGTCTCGGGCGGCACCGACAGCCATCTGATGCTGGTCGACCTCAGGCCCAAGGGCGTCACCGGCAAGGCCACCGAGGCGGCTCTCGAACACGCCCTCATGACCTGCAACAAGAACGGCGTGCCGTTCGACACCGCGCCGTTCACCGTCACCTCCGGCGTCCGTCTGGGCACCCCGGCCGGGACCACGCGCGGCTTCGGCGTGGCCGAGTTCCAGCAGGTCGGCCACTGGATCGCCGACGTCATCGACTCGATGAAGGGCACCGACGAGGCCGACGCCGCCGTGTCGCAGCGCGTGGCCGGCGAGGTGCGCGAGCTGACGCGCCGCTTCCCGATCTACGGATGACCCGCCGATGAAATGCCCCTTCTGCGGAAATCCGGACACCCAGGTGAAGGACAGCCGCCCGTCCGACGACGGCGCCGCCATCCGCCGCCGCCGGTCCTGTCCGCAGTGCAGCGGGCGTTTCACCACCTTCGAGCGCGTCCAGCTGCGCGAGCTGATGATCCTCAAGCGCAACGGCCGCCGCACCCCCTTCGACCGCGACAAGCTGGAGCGGTCGCTGGCCGTGGCGCTGCGAAAGCGCCCGGTCCAGCCCGAGCAGATCGAACAGCTGGTCAGCCGCATCACCCGGCAGCTGGAAAGCCTCGGCGAGACCGAAATCCCGTCCTCGACGGTCGGCGATTTCATCATGAAGGCCCTGAAGGGCGTCGATGAGGTCGCCTACGTCCGCTACGCCTCGGTCTACAAGGATTTCCGCCACACCAACGACTTCGCCAAATTCCTCGGCGACGAGGGTCTGGACGACGAGCGGAGCTGATGCGGCCCTCGTTGAAAAGCGTCAGGGTGACCCTGAAGCTGGCGACCTCCCTCGACGGGCGGATCGCCACGGCGTCCGGCGAAAGCCGCTGGATCACCGGCGAACCGGCCCGGCTGGAGGGCCATCGGCTTCGCGCCGCGCATGACGCCATCCTGGTCGGGGTCGAGACCGTCCTCGCCGACGACCCTGAACTCACTGTCCGTCTGCCCGGCCGCCTGGTCGATCAGCCTCTCCGCGTGGTGCTCGACAGCCGTCTGCGGACGCCGGCGACAGCGAAGGTGGCGCAGGGCGACAGTCTGATCCTGACCGCGGCTGAGCCCCGGGCCATCGGGTCGGCTCGCGTCGAGCGCGTCGACGCCCCGGACGGTCGGCCCGGGCCCGAAGCCGCCCTGCAGGCCATCCGGCGCGCCGGCGCCGCCTCGGTCCTGATCGAAGGCGGCGGTCAGGTCGCGGCCTCGTTTCTCCGCGCTGGCCTCGTCGACCGCATCGAGTGGTTCCGCGCCCCGATCCTGCTCGGCGGAGAAGGGCGGCCCTGTGTCGCCGCGCTGGAGCTGGGTCGTCTCGCTGACGCCCCAAGATTCCGGCGCCTTGCGGTGGAGCCCTGTGGTGACGACCTGTGGGAGCGCTACGAGAGGCTCTGAATGTTCACAGGCATCGTCACAGACATCGGCCGGGTCCGCTCGGTGCGCCAGACGGAGCGTGATCGCCGCTACGAGATCGAGACCGCCTGGGACACCTCCGGCATCGATATCGGCGCCTCGATCAGCCACGCCGGCTGCTGCCTGACGGTGACGGAGAAGGGCCCCGGCTGGTTCGCGGTCGAGGTCTCGGGCGAAACGCTGTCGAGGACCACGCTCGGCGACTGGCGCGAGGGCGACCGGGTCAATCTGGAGCGCGCAGCCAGACTCGGCGACGAACTCGGCGGCCATATCGTCTCGGGCCATGTCGACGGTCTGGGCCGCGTCGTTTCGATCACCCCGGAAGGCGGCTCGCACCGGATCGACATCGAGGCGCCGGCGCCGCTGCACCGCTATATCGCCCCCAAGGGTTCGATCACCGTCGACGGGGTGTCGCTGACGGTCAACGCGGTCGAGGGCCGGACCTTCGGCCTCAACATCATCCCCCACACCTGGGAAGCGACCACCCTCGGCGCCCTGAAACCGGGCGAGGCGGTCAATCTCGAGATCGACATGCTGGCGCGATACCTCGCGCGGTGGCAGGAGACGGCCTGATGCAACTGGCGGCCAACATGAACGACAGCCCGATCAGCCCGATCGAGGACATCCTCGAGGACGCCCGCAACGGCAAGCCCTACATCCTCGTCGACGCCGAGGATCGCGAGAACGAGGGCGACGTCATCATCCCGGCCCAGTTCGCGACGCCGGACCAGATCAATTTCATGGCCCGACACGCCCGCGGCCTGATCTGCCTGGCCATCACCGCCGACCGCGCCCGGCAGCTGCGCCTGCCGCCGATGTCGGCCGAGAATCGCGAGAGCATGGGCACCGCCTTCACCGTCTCCATTGAGGCCAGGGAAGGGGTGACGACCGGGATCTCCGCCGCCGACCGCGCCCGCACGGTGCAGGTCGCGGTCGATCCGAATCGCGGCGCCGACGACGTCGTCTCGCCCGGCCACGTTTTCCCGCTGGTGGCTCGCGACGGCGGCGTGCTGGTCCGCACCGGCCACACCGAGGCCGCGGTCGACATCTCGCGCATGGCCGGTCTGACGCCGGCGGGCGTGATCTGCGAGATCATGAACGAAGACGGCACCATGGCCCGGATGCCCGACCTGGTCGCCTTCGCCCAGCTGCACGGGCTGAAGATCGGCACCATCGCCGACCTGATCGCCTACCGCCGCCGCACCGAGCGGCTGGTCGAGCGGGTGATGGATACGCCGTTCGACAGCATCCACGGCGGACCGTTCCGGCTGATGCTGTACCGGAACGCCATCGAGGGCGTCGAGCACGTGGCCCTGGTCAAGGGCAAGATCGAACCCGGCAAGCCGACGCTGGTGCGGATGCACCAGGTCGATTTCGCCGCCGACCTGCTCGGCCACGTCGAAGCCCGTCAGGACTATGTCCCGCGGTCCCTGAAGGCGATCAGCCAGCACCCCGGGGCCGGCGTTACGGTCTTCCTGCGGGACCCCGAACTGCACGGCCTGGCCGAACGGCTGGCTGGCGTCGAAAAGCCCAGGGCCGCCGACCGGGCGATCCGCAACTACGGCGTCGGGGCCCAGATTCTGCTGGATCTCGGCGTCCGCGACATGATCGTGATGAGTTCGACCCGCCCCAATCCCACCGCGCTGGAAGGTTACGGCCTGCGCATCGTCGGCTGGCGCGACATGGATGGAGAAGACCAATCGTGAGTGATCCCTGGCGCGTCCTCATCGTCGAGGCGCGCTTCTATGACGACCTGGCCGACGCCCTGCTCGACGGGGCGAAGGACGCCCTGCGTGCGCGCGGCGCCGAGTTCGACGTGGTCTCCGTTCCGGGCGCGCTGGAGGTGCCGACCGCCATCGCCATGGCGGAGGAGGCGGGCCGTTTCCCGACCGCGCCGCGCTACGACGGCTATGTGGCGCTCGGCTGCGTGATCCGCGGCGAGACCTACCATTTCGAGATTGTCGCCGATCAGTCGGCGGCGGGCATCCGCAATCTCGGCCTCAAGGGCGTCATCGTCGGCAACGGCATATTGACGACGGAGGACGAGGACCAGGCCTGGGCCCGGGCCCGCATCAGCGAAGGCGACAAGGGCGGCGGCGCGGCGCGCGCCTGTCTCGACCTCATTGCCTTGCGCAAGCGGCTGCGCGTAGGACTGGCGTCGTGACCGAACCCGCCAGCCTCCAGTCCGTGCTCGAGCAACTCGCCGAGGCCGAAAAGCAACGCGCAGAGCCGCAGCTGACCAGCAGGCAGCGCCGCGCCCGCACCGTGGCGCGCCTCGCCGCCGTCCAGGCCCTGTACCAGATGGAACTGGCGGGAGAGGGCGTCGAAACCGTCATCACCGAATTCTCCAACCATCGCTTCGACGCCGACATCGAGGGCGAGCCGCTGGCCGAGGCCGACGAGACCTGGTTCGCCGACATCGTGCGCGGGGTGGTCGGCGGCCAGCGCGAGATCGATGACGCGATCAAGGCGCGGCTGGCCTCGAACTGGCGCCTCGAGCGGCTGGATTCCACGTTGCGCGCCCTGCTTCGCGCCGGCGCCTGGGAACTGCGCGAACGGCAGGACGTGCCGCGAGAGATCGTGATCGACGAATACGTCGAACTGGCCAAGGCCTTCTTCGACGACGCCGAGGCCCGCTTCGTCAACGCCGCGCTGGACGGGGTGGCCCGGGACGCCCGCGGATCCTGATGGCCGCCGTCGATGTCGCCGGCGAGTTCGAGACCATCCGGCGACTGTTCGCGCCTCTCGCTCACCCGGAATGGGGCCGTGGCCTGAAGGACGATGTCGCCGTCGTCCCCTCGAAAGCGGGCCACGACCTGGTCCTGACCAAGGACGCCATCGTCGAGGGCGTCCACTTCCTGCCGACCGATCCTCTCGACACAGTGGCGAAGAAGCTGCTGCGGGTGAACCTGTCGGATCTGGCGGCCAAGGGGGCGGAACCGTTCGGCTATCTGCTGGCCTGCCACTGGTCCGGACGCTGCGGATGGCCCGAGCGGATGACCTTCGTGGACGGATTGCGGGTCGACCAGAAGGCGTTTGGCGTGGCCTTGCTCGGCGGCGACACCGTGGTCACGCCGGGGCCGGCGAGCTTTTCGATGACCCTGCTCGGCTGGACGCCGAAGGGACGCACCGTCGGCCGGGCAGGCGCGCGGGTCGGGGACCTGGTCTTCGTCACCGGCTCGATCGGCGACGGCTGGCTGGGGCTGCAGGCGGCGCAGCAGAAGCTCTCGCTCGAGCCCGACCGCGTGGCCGCCCTGATCGAGCAGTACAGGACGCCGACTCCAAGGGTCGAGTTCGCAGGGCCGATCCGCGACTTCGCCAGCGCCTCGATCGACGTCTCTGACGGCCTCGTGGCTGATCTCGGCCACATCGCAGACGCCAGCGGCGTCCGGATCGAAATCGATCTGGAGGTCACCCCCCGCTCGGCCGCGGGCCAGGCCTGGTTCGACGGTCGCGTCGACGAGCAGGCGGCGCTTGAAAAGCTGGCCACCGGCGGCGACGACTACGAGATCGCCTTCACCGCCCGCGCCGCCGACGAGGCCGCGCTGCGGCGGGAGGCGGAACGGCGCCGCCTGCGGCTGACCCGCCTCGGCCGTGTCGCGGCGGGGCAGGGGGTCATCGCCCGGTTCGGGGGCCAACCCATCGCGATCGACCGTCCGGGCTTCACCCACGGCTGACAACGAAATCTCAAGGCGTGTGCGCCACCATCGGCAGATGCGCCGCCGTGACCTGATCGCCGCTTCCGTCGCCCTGCCGGTTCTCGCCGGCGGCGCGGCGGCGCATGCCGGGGACCGGCCCGCCGCCGGCGCGAGCCTGGGCATCGCCGGAGTCGGTCTGCCGATCATCGCGGGCGGCAGGATCCGCAACTACGTCTTCGTCTCGCTGCGCCTGCACCTCGGCGGCGCGGCGACGCCGGAATCGATGCGGCCGAAAGAGGCCTATCTGCGCGACGCCCTGGTGCGCGCCGGCCACCGGACGCCCTTCACGGTCGCGGACGACTGGACGCGGATCGACGCCGCCGCCCTGTCCGCGAGCCTGATGCGCGCGGCCGTCCCCATCGCCGGCCGCGGGGCGGTGACCCGGGTCGAGGTCATCAGCCAGGCGCCCAGACGGCGGACCGGCGTAGGCGGAGCGTGAGCCGCCTTCACTAACCCTGTTGCGTCGTCCCGGCGCATTTGGCACGTTTCCGCCGCATTTCCCCAGGGACGCAGACTCGCGTCCGGTGCGCACGGGGGGACCGGAAGGCGGACAGAGGCGAAAACGCCCGCCGCGCCAAGGGTCCGGGCGCCTCTAGAAACACAGGGTTTGGAAACGCCATGAGTAACTATCTGTGGCTGGTCATCGCCGCAGGCGCGCTGGGGGTCCTTTACGGACTGGTCCAGACCGCCTCGCTGATGAAGGCTTCGACCGGCACCGACAAGATGCGCGAGATCGCCGCCGCGATCCAGGAAGGCGCCTCGGCCTATCTGCGGCGGCAGTACACGACCATCGGCATGGTCGGCGTCGTCATCCTGATCGCCGCTTCTTTCCTGATCGGCCCGTGGGCCGCCATCGGCTTCGTGATCGGCGCGGTCCTGTCGGGTCTCGCCGGCTTTGCGGGCATGCTGATCTCGGTTCGGGCCAACGTCCGCACCGCCCAGGCCGCCTCCGAAAGCCTGTCGAAAGGCCTCGACCTGGCGTTCCGCTCCGGCGCCATCACCGGCATGTTCGTGGCCGGCGGCGCCCTGCTGGGCGTGGCGGGCTACTACGCCTTCCTGACCATGGGCGCCGGCTTCGAAAGCACCAGCCGTGAGGTCATCGACGGCCTGGTGGCGCTTGGCTTCGGCGCCTCGCTGATCTCCATCTTCGCCCGTCTGGGCGGTGGCATCTTCACCAAGGGCGCCGACGTGGGCGGCGACATGGTCGGCAAGGTGGAGGCCGGCATCCCCGAGGATGATCCCCGCAACGCCGCGACGATCGCCGACAATGTGGGCGATAACGTCGGCGACTGCGCCGGCATGGCCGCCGACCTGTTCGAGACCTATGCGGTGACCACGGTCGCCACCATGGTTCTTGCCGCGATCTTCTTCCGCGACCTGCCTTACGTCGAAACCATGATGCTGTTGCCGCTGGCGATCTGCGGCGTCTGCATCGTCACCTCGATCATCGGCAGCTTCTTCGTCCGCCTCGGCAAGAAGCAGAACATCATGGGGGCCCTCTATCAGGGCCTGATCGTCACCGGTGTCCTGTCCGTCGGCGCGCTGTATTTCGTGATCGCCCAGCTACTGCCCGACAACGCCGTCGTCACCCCCGTCGGCGGAGACCCGATCACGGCCATGAACCTGTTCTGGTCCGGCCTCGTCGGCCTGGCCGTCACGGCGGCCATCGTGGTGATCACCGAATACTACACCGGCTCCAATTTCCGCCCGGTGCGCTCGGTCGCCAACGCCTCGGTCTCGGGTCACGGCACCAACGTCATCCAGGGTCTGGCCGTCTCGCTCGAGTCGACCGCCCTGCCGGCCCTGACCATCATCGTCGGCATCATCGCCAGCTATCAGCTGGCGGGCCTGTTCGGCATCGCCATCGCCACCACCACCATGCTCGGCGTCGCCGGCATGATCGTGGCGCTGGACGCCTTCGGGCCGGTGACCGACAACGCCGGCGGCATCGCCGAAATGGCCGGGCTTCCTTCGGAAGTGCGCCATTCGACCGACGCCCTCGACGCGGTGGGCAACACCACCAAGGCCGTGACCAAAGGCTACGCCATCGGTTCGGCCGGCCTCGGCGCCCTGGTGCTGTTCGCGGCCTATACGTCCGACCTGCAGTATTTCTCGGCCAACCCCGAGGCCTATCCGTTCTTCGCCAACATGGGCCCGATCGCCTTCGATCTGACCAACCCCTATGTCGTCGTCGGACTGCTGTTCGGCGGCCTGCTGCCCTTCCTGTTCGGCGGCATGTCGATGATGGCCGTGGGCCGTGCGGCCGAATCGGTCGTGGCCGAGGTCCGTCGCCAGTTCCGCGAGAATCCGGGCATCATGACCTATGAGGTCAAGCCCGAGTACGGCCGGGCGGTCGACATCCTGACCCGGGCGGCGATCCGCGAAATGATCGTGCCGTCGCTTCTGCCGGTACTGTCGCCCATCGTCCTGTTCGTGGCCATCCTGTTCCTGTCGGACAAGGCGGATGCGTTCGCCTCCCTCGGCGCCATGCTGATGGGCGTCATCGTGACCGGCCTGTTCGTGGCCATCTCGATGACCTCTGGCGGCGGCGCATGGGACAATGCCAAGAAGGTGATCGAGGAAGGCTTCACCGACACCAACGGCGTCGTCCACGGCAAGGGCTCCGAGGCTCACAAGGCCGCGGTGACCGGCGATACGGTCGGGGATCCCTACAAGGATACCTCGGGCCCCGCGGTGAACCCGATGATCAAGATCACCAACATCGTCGCCCTGCTTCTTCTGGCGGTGCTGGCGAGCGGCAACATCGGCTGATCCATTGCTTCCCGCCGCATCCTCCGGGACGCGGCGGACTGCAACGAGAGACGCCCCGGAGAGCGATCTCCGGGGCGTTGTCGTGTCTGGCGATGCGGGCCCGGTCTAGTCCGGCCGACGCTGGCCCGGCTGGTCCTCGTCGGTGCGGGGCAGCTGGCCGCGGCCGACGTTGCCCAGCAGTTGCTCGATAATGGTCAGCTGACGACCGCGTGTCGGGGTCTCGCGGCCATTCATGGCGATCTGCTGGCCGTCATCCAGGCCGAGCGTGCGGACCTCAGCGACCTGGCCGGCGTCGTTGAAGGTGATCTCCGTCACCGTCCGCTGGGTCACCTGGGGCCGGTTGTAGGTGTATTTCTCGGTGACCTGGCTGATGTAGTACCAGATGTTGTCCCGCTCGAAGGTCGAGGTCGTCGAGGGTGTGCCCAGCTTGGTCAGCACGGTCTGCTTGGTGTCCGTGCCGGCCACGATGTCCGCCGGCTTGGCGTCGATGGCCTGGAAACCGTTCTGGCCCACGACCGGAGCGCAGGCCGCGGTCAGGGCGGCGGCCGAAAGGGCGGCGAAAAGGAGCTTGGTACGGAGCATTGACGGCGCCTGCGAGAGAACAAGGTCTTTGACCTAACCGGACCCGAGCCTTAGTTCAACGGCGCGGCGGAAAAGGGGCCGCATGATCATGCTTCAGAATCTGTTCCGAAACCGCCCCCGCGAGCGCCTGGGCGAGCCGCTGTATGAACTGGCGGTGCGGCAGGCGCGCGAGCCGGCGTTCTACACGACGCTTGGCGTCGCCGACCGGATCGACGCGCGGTTCGAGCTCTACACCCTGCATGTGCTGCTGCTGGTCATGCGTTTGCGTGACGAGGGGGAGCGGGGAGCCGAAGCGGCCCAGGCCTTGTTCGACGCCTATGTCTCGGCCCTGGACCACGCCCTGCGCGAATTGGGTGTCGGCGACATCACGGTCGGCAAAAAGATGCGCAAGCTGGGCGAGGCCATGTACGGCCGCATGACGGCCTATGAACCGCCGCTGCGCGGGGGGGACAAGGCTGCACTGGCCGCGGGTCTGTCCCGCAACGTTTTCGAGAGCGACGATCCCGACACCGGCCAGGCCCTGGCGGCCTATGCGCTGGACAGCCGGGCCCGACTGGCCGCCCAGGACTTCGCGGCCGTGACAACACAGCCCGAGTGGGCGGAGATCAAGGCATGAGCGACCCGGACCTTCCCTACAGCCAGCCCGTCCGGCTGCATCAGGTCGGCAGCGGGGTGACCCGAAGGCTGGAGCCCGATGCAGCGGCGCGGGCGCGGATCGCCAAGGCCCTCGACCTTGCGTCTCTCGACGCCTTTTCAGCGGAGATGACACTGGCGCCGGCGCCCGGGGGCTGGCGGTTGTCCGGCCGGGTAAAGGCCAGCCTCGCCCAGACCTGCGGCATCACCCTGGAGCCGCTTCCGGTCGAGGTCGACGCGTCGTTCGCGATCCCGCTGGCGGAGGCGGAGTCGGCGGACGGGGACTCCGACGAGATCGTCATCACCCTGGACGACGAATCGCCCGACCCGATCGAGGGCGGCCAGGTCGACCTGGGGCAGTATGCGGTCGAGCAGCTGGCGTTGCAGCTGGATCCCTTTCCCCGCAAGCCCGGCGCCGAGTTCGTGCAACCGCCCGAGCCAACGGAAATCTCGCCCTTCGCCGTGCTGAAGCAACTGAGGTCAACCGACGAAGGTTGACGCAACGGCGGCGCGGTTGCATCCCCCCGGTGCGGCGCTATCGTCGCGCCTGACAAGCGCCGGGCTGACGGCGCGACGGAGTCGAAACGGCTTGTCATCCCCAGTTCTGATTTCGCTCGACGCCATGGGCGGGGACCACGGCCCCCCCGTCGTGGTGGCGGGGGTGCGCGACTATCGCAAGCGCCACGGCGGCGAGGGCGTGCGCTTCCTGCTGCACGGGGAGGAAGGCGCGATCCGCAGCGAAATGGCGAAGTGCGCCCTTGCCGAGGATGTCTGCGAGGTGCGCCACACCGACAAGGTCGTGGCCATGGACGAGAAGCCGGCGCAGGCGATGCGACGGGGCAAGGGCTCCAGCCTGTGGAACGCCATCGAGGCGGTCAAGACTGGCGAGGCCGGCGCCGTGGTGTCGGCCGGCAACACCGGCGCCCTGATGGCCATCTCCAAGCTGATCCTGCGCATGTCGGCCCACGGCCTGGAGCGGCCCGCCATCGTCGCCAGCTGGCCGACGCTGAAAGGCATCACGGCGGTGCTGGATGTCGGGGCCAATATCGAGAGCGACGCCGAACAGCTGGTCGAGTTCGCCATCATGGGCGAGGCCTTTCACGCGGCGGTCCACGGCGGAGGCCGCGCAACGATCGGTCTGCTGAACGTCGGCTCCGAGGACATGAAGGGGCATGAAGAGGTTCGCGAGGCCGCCCGCATCCTGCGCGAGGGTGGACTCGGGCTCGACTACAAGGGCTTCGTCGAGGGCGACGACATCGCCAGGGGCACGGTCGACGTGGTCGTCACCGACGGGTTCACCGGCAATATCGCCCTCAAGACCGCGGAGGGCGTGGCCCGGTTCATCTCGGCCCTGATGAGGGAGGCCCTGACCTCCAGCGTGCCGGCCAGGGCGGGGGCGCTGCTGGCGCTGCCGGCCCTGCGGCGGATGCGCCAGAAGATCGACCCCAGCGCCGTCAACGGCGGCCCGCTGCTGGGCCTGAACGGCATAGTGGTGAAGAGCCACGGGGGCGCGGACGCCAAGGGTTATGGAAATGCGATCCGCATCGCTGTCGATCTGGCCCGGAGCGACTATCTGCATAAGGTCAGCGAGAGCCTGAACCGGCTGACCGTCGTGCTCGAACAACCGGCCGCGGAGACCGCGGCCATGGAGACTCCCCAGTGAGCGTCATTCGCAGCGCCGTGACCGGCGTCGGCTCCTTTCTGCCGGAACAGGTCGTCACCAACGCCGACCTGGCGAAGATCGTCGACACCTCGGACGAGTGGATCGTCGAGCGCACCGGCATTCGCCAGCGGCACAAGGCGCGTGACGACCAGCCGACCAGTGATCTGGCGGTCGAGGCGGCCAGGCGGGCGCTGTCCGACGCCGGCCGCACCCCGCAGGACGTCGATCTGATCGTCGTCGCGACCACGACGCCGGACATGACCTTCCCGTCGGTCGCGTCCATCGTCCAGCGCAAGTTGGGCGTGCCGACGTGCATCGCCTTCGACGTGCAGGCGGTCTGCTCCGGCTTCGTCTATGCGCTGAGCGTCGCCGACGGCTTCGTGGCGCGGGGCAACGCCAGATGCGCCCTGGTCATCGGGGCGGAGGAGATGACCCGGCTGATGGACTGGACGGACCGGTCGACCTGCGTGCTGTTCGGCGACGGGGCCGGCGCCGTGGTGGTCGAGTCGCGCGAGGGGCAGGGGACCAAGGCCGACCGCGGCCTGCTCGGCTTCGCGCTGCGCTGCGATGGCTCCAAGACCGATCTGCTGTACGTCGACGGCGGGCCGGCCACGACGGGATCGGTCGGGCACCTGCGGATGGCCGGCAACCAGGTCTTCCGCCACGCCGTCGTCAACATCGCCGAGGCCATTACGGCCTGTTGCCAGACGTCGGGGATCGAGATCGCCGATGTCGACTGGTTCGTGCCGCACCAGGCCAACCAGCGGATCATCAAGGGCGTCGGCGACCGGCTGGGCCTCGACGAGGACAAGGTCATCTCGACCGTGGCGATGCACGCCAACACCTCGGCCGCCTCGATCCCGCTTGCGCTGGACGCGGCCATCCAGGACGGCCGGATCAAGCGCGGCGACCTTGTTCTGGCCGAAGCTATGGGCGGCGGTCTGACGTGGGGCGCCTGCGCCTTTCGCCTGTAGGGCGCAATTCGCCTTTCCATTTGAAGGCGCTTGCTCTTTTATGGGCGCGACGGACTTTTCCAGGGGAGCGGACCATTGGCTCAGCACCAGACCTTGACCCGGGCGGACCTGTGCGAGGCCGTCCACGAGGAGGTTGGCCTGTCGCGTCAGGAGTGCTCGGCCCTGGTCGAGCGGACCCTGGAACTGATCATCGAGTCGCTGGAGCGTGGGGAAACGGTGAAGCTGTCCGGCTTCGGCGTCTTCCAGGTGCGGGACAAGCGGGCCCGGATGGGCCGCAATCCCAAGACCGGCGAACCGGCGGCGATCCATCCGCGCCGGGTGATCAGCTTCCGGGCCTCGCAGATCATGAAGGGCCGGGTTCACGACGCCGTCGTGAGCGCCTGATCCGTCGTGGCCAAGAGCCCGAACGCCTTCCGCACCATCTCCGAAGCCGCTGACGAGGTCGGGGCGCCGCAGCACGTGCTGCGCTTCTGGGAGACCAAATTCGCTTTCATCACCCCGCTGAAGCGGGCCGGCGGGCGGCGTTTCTACCGGCCGCAGGACGTGGTGCTGCTGAAGGCGGTCAAGCGGCTGCTGCATGAGGACGGGCTGACCATCAAGGGCGTGCAGCGCCTGCATCGCGAGCAGGGGTTGAAGCGGCTGGCGGCCTGGGGCGACCCTGAGGGCGCCGTCGTGTTCGAGCCCGAGGGCGGCGCCGCGACGCCACCGGCTGCGGCGGCTCCGGCGGGCGGTTCGTCGGTCCGGCTGCGCCAGGTCCTGGCCGAGCTGGAGGGCGCGCGGGCGCGGCTTGAGGCCGTTCTTTCGAGAACCGCCTGAGGTCTCGTTTTTGGGTTTGCGGGTCGACGGCGCCCCGTCTATAGGGAGCGCCTCTCGGAGCGTGGCGCAGCCTGGTAGCGCACTTGACTGGGGGTCAAGGGGTCGCAGGTTCGAATCCTGTCGCTCCGACCATCTTCCGCAATGAAGACGGTTGGCTGGAGGGGTCGCTTTCGGGCGGCCCCTCTGCAATTCCGGCTCAATCCCGGGGGCGTTCGGCCCATTTGAACAGCGGGTAGAGGGGCACGCCCCAGCCGATGCCGGCGACGGCGAAGACCACGAGGTCGATGACCGGCCCCGGCGGCAGGAGGCCGCGCAGGGCGATGGCGCCCCAGATCCAGAACACCAGGAAGGCCAGCACGCCGAGCATGGCGATGAAGCGGCGGGTGCGGGGCCCCATGTCAGCGCTTGCTGCGGAACAGGAAGAAGGTCGCCAGGGCGAGGGCCGAGGCGGCAAGCGACCAGCCGACCCAGGTGAAGCCGTCCGTGGTCGAGACGGCGAAGACCCGCACCGCCAGGAACCAGCCCGCGATGGCGGCCACGCCCGAGACGAGGGAGGTGGCGAACAGGCCGCGGCGGCCGGTCAGGGCGTCGGCCGCCCAGGCCAGGGCGAAGGCGCCCAGAATGGCGATGACGATGTCGGCGTATTGCACCCGGCTTCTCCTGACCTGCGACGCTCAGGCGTCCAAAAGCGACTCGATCTCGCCGTCGTGGGCGGGCATACCGCTCAGTCGGGCGTCGGACCAGCGGCGCGCCGCATATTGTAACGGTCGGGACGGCGGGCGTCGAATGAAGCGTTTCATCGGGGGCGATCAGAGCAGGGCCGTGGCCGTCTGGCTGTTCGCGACGGCGGCGCTGGTGTTCGCGATGGTGGTGGTCGGGGGAGTCACCCGGCTGACCGGTTCGGGACTGTCGATCACCGAGTGGAAGCCGATCATGGGCACCCTGCCGCCGATGACCGCCGCCGACTGGGCCGAGGCGTTCGAGAAATACCGGGCCATCCCGCAGTACGAGCAGGTCAACGCCGGCATGACGCTGGGCGAGTTCAAGGGCATCTTCTGGTGGGAGTGGTCGCACCGCTTCCTGGGCCGGCTGATCGGAGCGGTGTTCGCCGTGCCGTTCATCGTCTTCCTGGTGCTGCGCAGGATTCCGCGGCGTCTGATCGGGCGCTGCGCCGTTCTGCTGGCGCTGGGCGGGCTGCAGGGGCTGATCGGCTGGTGGATGGTGTCGAGCGGGCTGAGCGAGCGGGTGGATGTGGCGCCCGAGCGGCTGGCGGTCCACCTCGGCCTCGCCCTGCTGATCTTCGGCGGGCTGATCTGGACCGGGCTGGAGGCCTGGAACGGCGAGGAGCATTCGCGCCATCCGGTCGGCTGGAGCCGGGGGGCGGCGGTGCTGCTGGCGGCCATCTTCGTGCAGTGCCTGCTGGGCGGGCTGGTGGCCGGGGCCAAGGCCGGCTTAGTCTATACGGACTGGCCGCTGATGAACGGCGAGCTGCTGGCGCCGGTGGCGTGGGGCAAGGGGGCGCTGGCCTTCCTGCACGACCAGGCCCTGGTGCAGTTCAATCACCGGCTGACGGCCTATGGCCTGCTGATCGGCGGGACGATCTATGCGGTGCAGGCATGGCGGTGGCGGCTGGCGGAGGGGCTGGGCGCGTCCGCGTTCGTGCTGGCCCTGTGCCTGTGGCTGCAGGCGGCGCTGGGGGTGGCGACGCTGATGAACGCCGTGCCGCTGTGGCTGGGCGCCCTGCACCAGGCGGGGGCGGCGCTGGTGCTGGCGGCCGCGACGGTGAACCTGTGGCTGGTCCGCCGGTCGCAGCCGCGGCTGTTCATGTCCGGACCGAGGTCCACGGTCCTCTGATCGCGAAGGTCACGCCCGGATACATGATGTTGACGAACAGGACCTGGCCATCGGGCGAGAAGACCGCGCCGGCGAATTCGGAGTTGCCGGCGAAGACGTTGCGCCCGATCGTGTAGAGCTTGCCGTCCGGGGTGACGCCCTTGAGGTGGTTGCGGATATCGTCCGAATAGTTGTCCTCGCAGACGATCAGATGGCCCCAGGGCGCGATGGTGATGTTGTCGCCCATGTTGAGGGTCTTCTCGTCGGCGCTTTCGACGAACAGCTGGATGCGGCCCGGACGGCGCGCCTCGCCGCGGCGGCCCTCGTCGCGCGAGGGGACGTAGCGGAGGATCTGGCCCCGGCGCAGGGGGCCGCCGGAGGTGGCGGTCATGTAGAGTTCGCCGTCGCCCCAGAAGATTCCCTCGCCGCGGGCGACCAGGGCCGCGCCGGCGGCGTGGCCGCGCATCCGCAGGTCGGCGTCGGGAGCCTCGACGTCCTCGAGATCGATCCAGACCACCTCGCGCCAGTCGCCGACGGCCCATTCGCGGGCCTCCTGATTGGTCGAATTCGCGCCGGGCCTGCCCTTGAAGGCCATGGCCTGGAGACGGCCGCCCTCGGCCAGCCTGCCGGGCGTGGTCGGGATGAAGCGGTAGAACAGGCCGTCGTTCTTGTCCTCGGTCAGGTAGACGATGCCGGTGCGGGGGTCGACGCAGACCGCCTCGTGCTCGAACCGGCCCATGGCCTTGAGCGGGACGGGCTCGACGAGACCGGTGGCGTTGGCCGGAACCTCGAAGACGAAGCCGTGGGGTTTGGTGACGTCGGCGCCGGCCGCGGTCTCCTCGGTCTCCTCGCAGGTCAGCCAGCTGCCCCAGGGCGTGCGGCCGCCGCAGCAGTTGGTCGAGGTGCCGGCCAGCGAGAGGTGCTGACTGATCGTGCGGCGGCTCTCGAGATCGTAGACGAGGGTGGTGGTTCCGCCGGGGAGGGCGCGGCCGTCCTTGTAGGTGTCATAACCCTTCGACGGATCGAGCAGGCCGATGCGCTCCTGGTGGAAGCCGCCGGGGCCGAGGTTGCGGTGCAGGCCGGAGGAGCCCTTGAGCTCGTGGTTGCGGACCAGGGCGACCTTGCCGCCGCCGAGGTCGAAACAGCCCATGCCGTCGGGCTGGCCGGGGACGAACAGGCCGTCGTCCATGGTGTCGCCGCTCTGGGAGATGACCTGGTAGGTGAAGCCCCCGGGCAGGTCGAGCAGCCGATTGGGATCGCGGACCAGCGGGCCGTAGCCGTGCACCTCGTTGACGTAGGTCTCGCCGGCGCCGGCGGTCTGGGCCTGGACGCTGCGGGCGAGGCCGGAGAAGGCGAGGGCGGCGGCGGAGCCGGTGAGAAGGTCGCGACGCTGCAGGCGCATGGGAATCTCCGTGGGGCAGGGGACTTATGGCCGGACGGGCGGCGGCGGTCATCATGGTTCTGTGACGGGAGGCGCGTCCCGGATCGGCCGCGCCGGCGGACGACGGGGCGTGGCTGATCGGCCTCCGCCGGCGGACCGGCGCAGGGTGGGGAGGGTGCGGGACAGCCGGGCCTCGCCCGGATGTGTTTCTGGTTTTACCGTTTCGACGAGGTGACTGCCCCGCGCGGTCGTTTTCCACACGCCCTCCGACTGGCGGCCCTGCATTCGGGCCTTTGACGGATCGCCCCGGACGCCTTGCGACGAACCGGGGCGGGACGGACATACCCCCGCCATCGCGAGGCCATCTGACCGCACCCAAGGCGCACGGCGAGCAAGCGGAGGCCATCCATCGACCTCCTCGAGGACCCCCGGACTCTCCATCGTCCGGGCTTCATCGCTCGACCACAGCCCGCCGTCGTCGAGGA
>NZ_DASPLR010000043.1:2500-33488 GCF_035627475.1 Brevundimonas sp.
CGATCCAGCTCGCCGCAGGCGTCGCCGAGCCGCGCATCCGGGCGGATGCTGTATACGGCGTCGCCCTTGTCCTTGAGAATTTCGGCGACGAGCATCGCGGCTCTCCCTCTCTATATAAGAGCGCGGCCGCGGACGGGCCGCTTCAGGCCGAAGGGTCGCGCAGATCGGGCGGGGAATCAAATGACGTCCGACGTGAACCGAACAGCCGGAGCCAGGAATCGATCAGCAGGACGCCCGCGAAGAACCCGAATGCGTGGGCTTCCCAGGCCACACGCGCGCCCTCGGCGCCCGGCGCAAGGCCGATCAGGCCGGCTCCGGCGTTCACCGCCATGATGACGGCCGCCATCACCAGGAAACGGCGGTCGACCAGCGGGCGCAACGACCCGTCGCGACGCCCCAGCAGGCGGAGGGCCGCGCCCATCAGGCCGAACACCGCCCCGGACGCGCCCACCAGCGGATGAAATGTGTCCGGATGGACAAGGCCGTAGCCGATCGCGCTGACCAGGCCTGTCGCCAGGTAGAAGGTCAGAAAGCCGACGACGCCACGGGTTCCTGGCATCAGGCGGGCGACGGGCGGCGCAAAGGCGAACACGCCCATGGCGTTCATAGCCACATGGCCCCAGTTGGCGTGCAGGAACATCGAGGTGAGAATCCCGGGCCACCAGTCGCCCCTCCACAGCGACGCCGGCGTGAACGCCAGCGACAGTCCGCCGTCGGGCGATCGTTCCTGCAACCAGAACAGAATCGGCAGCGAGGCGGTCAGAAGCAACGCCACGAGCGGCGCCTTCAGTACGGGTTCGCGAGACGGCTGGTCGGTCAGGGCTGGTCTCCGGCGGAGGTCGGGCGGCTGGTCGCCATCGTTAAGCATGGCAAGCGGTTCTTAATAACCATGATCCAGATTGGCACGGGGGTTGCTTGCCGGCCCGTAAACCATGCTCGCCTGTGGAGGTTCGCCTTGACCATCCGGCTGAAGACCATCCCCGCACTCGTCGGCGGCGTTGTCCTGGCCCTGCCGTGCGTCGCTGCGGCTCAGTCGGCGGGCTCGTCCGGCATGGGAACCTACCAGGCGGGGTATGGCGGCTCGCGCTACACGACCGCCCGTCCCCAGACGGGGTCGACCCGTGATCAGAACGGCAACCGATTGATCGTCGACGGCATCATCCAGGCCGGGGCCAGCACCTATTCGAGCACCAGCGGCGGCGTTTCGACCAGCTTCTCGGGCGCAGGCGGCCAGGGCGGCACAGCCATCGGCGGCTCCACCGCCATCGGCAACAGCCTGAACGTCGTGGTCCAGGGCAACCACAACACGGTCATCGTCAACTCAACCCAGATCAACAACGGCAACGTCACGGCCGGAACCAGCCTGAACGGCACCTTGAGGCTTCCATGATTCACGGTCAGACCGTTCGCCGCCTGAAGACGATCGCCGCCGCGAGCGCCATCGCCGCCCTCCTCGGCGGCTGCATCTCGGCGTCGGCGGGGCCCCAAGGCACGTACGCGACGCCGATCGGCAACGCCCCGGTGACCGCCAACCCAACCCCCTATTCCGCCGCCCTCTACTGCATGGCCGACTACGCCCGGCGCTATAACCTGCCCTCGCCGCGCATGGCCGTGGGTAGGATCAGCGACTACACGGGAACGGTTTCAGCGGACGGCGGTCGCCAGATCACCGGCGGCGCCTCGCTGATGGCGATGTCCGCCCTGGGCAAGGCCGGCGCCCGGATGCTGGAACGCTACGACACCTCCGTCTCGGAGATGGAGCTGCGCTACGCCAACAATCGCCTGATCGGCGACGCTGGCCCCGGTGGAGCCGACGACGTCGAGTACCGCCGCATCCTCGCGGGATCGGTTCCCGGCAGCGACTTCTACATCGTCGGCGGCATCACCGAGGTGAACCACAACATTCGCTCCGGCGGGTTCGACATGGCCGCGGGCCAGGCCAGCACCGACACGCCGCTGTCCACGGCCTTCGCGGGCCGGGCCTATGTGATGAACATCGCCATCGACCTGCGGCTGGTGCAGACCACCACGCTCGAGGTCGTCGATGTGGTCTCCTACCAGAAGCAGATCATCGGCCGGGAAATCTCGGCCGGGGTGTTCGATTTCCTGAACGGCAATGTCTTCGACATCTCGGCCGGCGAGGGCGCGCTCGAGCCGGTCCAGCTGGCGGTGCGCGCCCTGATCGAGCGGGCCACGGTCGAGTTCATGGCCAACCTGTATGGCGCACCCGGCCCGGAAATCTGCCTGTCGGCGGGTCCGGACCCGCTGGGCGGCACCACCGGCCCGACCGGCGGCTACTATCCAGCTTACCCCAACACGGACACGAACAATGGCGATACCCGCGCGGATCCGTCTCGCTGGCACGATCGCCGCGACGGCGCTGTGCGCCGCAGCCGCTACTGAGGTTGCCGCGCAGACCCCGCCGCCCGGCGGAACCATCGTCCTGAACGAACAGCTGCAGCTGGGCGACGTCTTCTCGCACCAGACGCTGAACGTCGTCGACGCCCAGGAACAGGTCACCGTCAGCACCTCGGCCCAGGGCAACAGCGCCTCTGGCGCCGTGGAGAACGGCTCGATCACCGTCCAGTCGGACCAGGACATGCGCGGCGACGCGGTCGCCACCACCGACATGACACTGGGCGGCGACACCTCGGGCGTCGTCAACGCCACGACCCAGGCGCAGGGCAACTATCTGGCGGTCAGCGCCTATGACGCCGACCTGACCGTGGACGCCACCCAGTCGAACACCGGCGGCCTGGTCAGCGCCACGTCGCGTCTTGGCGACGACGACGCCCGCCTCCTGGGCGGCGCCTACATCAACGCCTCGGCTATCTCGAACACCGTCGCCATTTACGGCGAAGGCTCATCGGTCGGCGGCGTGATCGACCAGTCTTCCGCTGCCACGGTTCGCGCCTACAACCGCATCGAGACTCAATACATCCCGGCCGAGGCCGGAGTGGACAGCCAGGCCATCGCCAACGCCGTCCAGGTCAACAGCGTCCAGACCTCGGGCCAGGACCTCGCCATCGTCCAGACCTCGACCGGCGCCTTCGTCGAAGCAGAGTCCAGCGCCAACGCCGGCAACGCGTGGGATCTCGCCGCCCGCGCCCGCGCCAGCGCAAACCAGGCCGTGCTCTACAACGAAGGCGGATCGGTCGTTGTCGCGTCCAGCCAGGACAACACCGCCTTTGTTCGCGCCGCAGCCACCACGACCGCCTACGACTACGGCCGCGCCGAGGCCCACGCCCGCGGCGCCGCCAACGAGCTGTCGGTGGGCAACAACGACATCTACGTCGAGATCGACAACAGCCAGTTCAACTCAGGGGGCGTCGACGTGACGGCCACCTTCTCGGGCACCAACGGCTACGACGTCTATGTCGGGGCCGAGGCGGTCGGCAACAGCGTCACCGGCTACGCCTGTTCGGAGTGCGAGGGCTATCTGGAAGCGCGCAACAGCCAGACCAACGGCGGCGACGTTTCCGCCACGGCCAACACGACGGTCGCCGGCTCGACCCGCGCAGTGATCACCGGCGCCAATGCCGTCGGCAACACCGCGACCTTCTACGTCTCGCGGCCTTCACATTAATCTTCCGTAACTTGAGCGGCCCTTCCGTGTCGCTGAAAGGTTGTCAGGGGCATCGGCGGTCGAGGATCGCAGCCCCCTGAACCTTGTCCGGCGCGGCCCCGAGCGGGAGCCATCGCGCCTATCGGAAAGATGCCGAATATGCGTTCCCCCCGTCGCCTGCTCCTTCTTGCCGCCGCCTCGGTGGCGGTTCTCGCTACGGCCGCTCCGGCCCTCGCCCAGGCGCAGGTCCAGCCTTCCGACCCATGGGCGCACGCGACCAGCGACATTACGGCCGACTCGAATGTCCGCTTTGGCGTCCTGCCCAACGGCATGCAGTACGCCATCATGCGCAACGCGACGCCACCGGGGCAGGCTTCGTTCCGCCTGCGCATCGACGCCGGCTCGTTGATGGAGAACGACAACCAGCGCGGCCTGGCGCACTTCATGGAGCATATGGCGTTCAACGGGACCACGAACATTCCCGAGAACGACCTTCTGCGCATCCTTGAGCGTCACGGCCTGGCCTTCGGGGCCGACACCAACGCCTACACCTCGTTCGACGAGACCGTCTACATGCTGGAGCTGCCGCGAGCGGACGAGGCAATCGTCGACGACGCGCTGCGCGTCATGCGCGAGCAGGTGTCGGAAGCGCTGATGGCGCCCGAGGCCATCGACGCCGAACGCGACGTCATCGTCGGCGAGCAGCGTCTGCGCAATGTCCCCGGCCTGCGCGCGCTCGAGGCGCAGCTGAAGCTGCTGGCTCCGGGCCAGCGCATCTCCGAACGCCTTCCGATCGGCGACCTGGAGGTCATCCGCACCGCCCCCCGCGAACGATTCGTGGACTTCTACGAGGCGTACTACCGGCCCTCGCGGGCGACGTTCGTTGCGGTGGGCGACTTCGATGTCGTGGAGATGGAGGCCAAGGTTCGCGGGGCCTTCGAAACCTGGCAGCCGAAGGCCGCCGACGGTCCCGACCCCGACCTCGGCACGGTCCGGCCGCGCGGGCCGGAAACCCGTATTCTGCTCGAACCGGGTGTCCAGTCCTCGATCTCGCTGGGCTATGTCCGCGCCCCCGACCGCGACCCCGACTCGGTGGCGGAGCGCCGGGACGACCTCGTCCGCGGCCTCGGCCTGGCGGTGTTGAGCCGCCGTCTCGGCGAGATCGCGCGCGCCGACAATCCGCCGTTCATCAGCGCAAGCGCCTCCGAAGACGAGTTGTTCGACAGCATCGGCTCGGCGTCTGTCTCCGCCCAGTTCAATCCGGGCGAATGGAAACGGGCGCTGGAGACCATCGAGCAGGAGCAGCGCCGCCTCGTCCAGTACGGCGTCACCGACGCCGAACTCCAACGCGAGATCACCGGCATCCGCGCCGCCCTCGAGAACGCTGTGGCCTCGGCCGCCACGCGCCGGACGCCGCAGTTGGCCCAAGGGCTGGTCGCCGCGGTCAATCAGGAGACCGTATTCAACACGCCCCAGACCAATCTCGACCTGTTCAACGCCGCGGTCGAGGGGCTGACGGCCGCCCAGATCAACGCCGTCATCCCGGGCGTCTTCGCCGGCGAAGGACCGCTGGCCCTCTTCGTAACGCCGGTGGAGATCGAAGGCGGCGAGGCCGCCGTCACCGCCGCCCTCGAAGCGTCGCGGCAGGTTCCGGTCACCGCTCCGGCAGCCCAGGCCCAGCTCGACTGGCCCTACGCCAGCTTCGGGGCTCCGGGCGTGGTCCAGGACCGCCGCGAGATCGCAGAGGTGGGAGCCACCGTCGTCACCTTCGCCAACGGCGTTCGCCTGACGGTCAAGCCGACGGACTTCCGCGACGAGCAGATCCTCGTCAGCGTCCGCACCGGCATCGGCGAACTCGCCCTGCCGACCGACCGTTCGGACCCGCAGGCGCTGGCGCCGCTGGTCTTTACCCAGGGCGGGCTGGGCAAGCTGACGGCGGACGAACTCAGCCGCGTCCTGAACGGACGCATCTATTCGGCCGCATTCGGCGTCGATGGCGACTCCTACAGCCTGTCCGGCGCGACCCGGCCGCAGGACTTCCCGCTCGAGATGCAGGTTCTTACGGCCTATCTCACCGATCCGGGCCTGCGCGCGGCTCCGTTCCAGCAGATCAAGACCTTCTTCCCTCAGATCGTCGCCCAGCAGATGGCCACGCCCGGCGGAGCCTTCCAGTTGCAGGCGTCCGGCCTGCTGGCCAGCGGCGACAAGCGCCAGTCCTTCCCCAGCGCCGAAGAGGTTGCGGCCTGGACCATCGAGGACCTGCGCGCAGGCGTGACGCAGGGCCTGTCGTCCGGGCCCATCGACGTGGTCGTGGTCGGCGACGTGACGGTGGACGACGCCATAGCCGCGGTCGCACCGACGCTGGGGGCGCTCGCCCCCCGCGGGCCCGACCCCCGTCCGGCGCCTGGCGCCACCGAGCTCCGCTTCCCCGCCGGAGTCGCCGAACCGGTCCAGCTGGGCCATACCGGGCCTGCCGAGCAGGCTCTGGGCTATATCGCCTGGCCGACCACCGATTCCGTGGGCGATCGCACCGAGTCCCGTCAGCTCGCCATCCTGGCCGAGGTGCTGAAGCTGCGGGTGCTTGAGGAGATTCGGGAGAAGCAGGCCCTGGCCTATTCGCCCAGTGTGGGAGCCAGCGCCTCCGACGTCTACGAGGGCTATGGCTCCATCTCGATCACCGCGCAGACGGCGGCGGACGCCCTGCCGGCCTTCTATGCGGCAGTCGAATCGATCATCGCCGGGCTCAGGGACGCGCCTGTCGACGCGGACGAGCTGAACCGCGCCCGTCTGCCGGTCATCGAATCGCTGCGCCGCAGCCAGGCCAGCAACGAATACTGGCTGGGCCAGCTGGCCGATGTGGCGGCCAAGCCGGAAGAACTCGAACAGACGCTGACCCACATCTCGGACCTGGAAGCGGTCACGCCGGCCGACATCCAGCGCCTGGCCCGCCAATATCTCCGCTCCGACACGGCCTGGCGCGCGACGGTGACCTCCTCGCGTCCCGCAGCGGAGGCCCCGGCAGCCGCGCCGGCCCAGTAAGGCGACAAAAAAGGCCCCGGTCCTTACGGATCGGGGCCAGTCGCTTCTCAGGATCGTCGACAGAGCCGACGAACGCCACCCTATCCGGGTCGCCATGACGCCCGGCTGAACGCCGGTGTCCGGTCTCCCGTCAGAATACCCGGCCGCCCACCCCCCCATCCAGGGTGATAGACGCGCCCGACACGGCGATCCCGGCCTGTTCGACCACTTCCTCGCGGTATTCGGTGTAGATCTCCTCCCGAACCATGGTCAGAATCTTGATGCCGGCGCCGTAGCGGCGCAGCAGCGAGCGTTCGTTGCATTCGCGCTCGGCCTTCTGGGCGCGGCACTCCACCTGGCCGCCGCGGCCGTGCCACAGCGCCTCGCCCTTGCGGCAGTCCATGGTCTCGCCCCGTCCGAAGTCGGCGTCGCTCACATACTCGGCCCAGCTGTACTGGAGACGGGTGCCGGCGAGGCAGCGGTACAGCTCGCCTTCGTAGTCGCCGTGGACCTCCCGGTCCGGGCGCACCTGAGAGGCCGGGTGAGGCACGTTGCGATCGTCGATGCAGAAGGCGCGGATGACCACACGTTTCTCCCAGCGACGGCGCGCCTCATAGGGCACGCGGATAACCTGACGGACGCGCGCGCCTTCAACGGTCAGGCCGTTGATCGTGGTCGGATAAGGCTGGTCCACCGTCACATAGGCGGATCCCCCGCCGGACACCCAGACGGCGCCGCCCGCGCGGGCGTTGAGGCCCGCCCGGCTACGCGCCCCGGCCTCGGCGTTGGCGTTGACGTTCACATTGACGTTGAAGTCGCCGCCGCCGCCGCAGCACGGCGGGGGCGGCGGTTGTTGGCAGCACGGAGGCGGCGGCGGCGGAGGCGGCGGCGGGGGCGGCTCACAGCACGGCGGCGGCGGCGGAGGGCAGATCGGCCCACATTGCGCCGCGGCGGTTCCGGCGACCGCCGTCACGACGACGAAGGTCGCCACGGCCGGCGTCCAGTTCATGATCCGCACCCGCATGGGCCGACCTCCAGATGAAAACTTCCGCGGCCCTAGCAAGACGCGGGCCGCTCCAGCCTGCATCTGAACCGCAAAAGCCTTTCGTTTCCGTTGCGTTTCGCCCCGGCCCGGACCTTGCGGCGGCCGCGCCAGAGGGCAAGGCGATGTTTCACCCTGATACGCAGTTCCTGATCGACCACTGGACGGCCCTTTCGCGCCGGCCGGACTCGCGCGGCGGCATCCCGGACCGGGCGGCCATCGAGCCGGACGCCCTCGGCCTGCGCCTGCCACGCGCCTTCGTGGCCCTCCGGACCGGCGGCGACGCCGTTATTCGGCTCGCCGGAAGCTGGATCGAGGGCTTCCATGGCGACGCCCTCAAGAACCAATCCCTTTTGTCCCTTTGGCGCGCCGCGTCGCGTCCGCTGGTGTCCACGGCCCTGACCCAGACAGCCCGGGAAGGTCGACCCGTGGTGATCGTGGCGCTGGCGGGCTGCAACGGGGCGCAGATCGAGATCGCCCTGCTGCCGTTGCGGGGCCCTTCGGGACAGCCGGACCGCCTGCTCGGCCTCTATGCGCCCGCGACGACGCTCACGCTGGCGACCGACGAGCCGAGGCTGCTGACCGCCCGCGTCTCGATTGGGGTGGGCGATGCGGCCCGCGCCCCGCTCAGCCTCGCCGCCGTTGGGGGCCGGAGAATCGCCTGATTCCCGGGCTCACGTGGGCTTCAAGTCCGCGACGTAGCGTTTCCAGTTCTGCACATAGTGGGCGGCGGAGGCCTTCAGCGTCTCGGTCTGGCTCGGCTCCAGTTGCCGCACCACCCTGCCCGGCTGGCCCATGACCAGAGAGCCGTCGGGGATTTCCTTGCCTTCCGTTATCAGGGTGTTCGCCCCGATGAGGCAGTTCTTCCCGATCTTCGCCCGGCCCAGCACCACCGCCCCGATGCCGATCAGGGTATTGTCGCCGATCTCGCAACTGTGGAGCATGGCCATGTGCCCTACGGTTACCCCGTCGCCCAGGGTCAGCGGCTCTCCAGGGTCGGAGTGCAGCACGCTGCCGTCCTGGATATTGGTGTCTCGCCCGATCGTAATCGGATCGTTGTCGCCACGCACCACCGCTCCGAACCAGACGCTGGCGCCCGGTTTGAGAATCACGTCTCCTATGACGGTTGCAGTCGGCGCGATCCAGTATTCGCCCTCGGGTGGAAGTTGTGGTTTCTTGTCACCGAGACTGTAAACATTCATCACAACACCGTCATTTCTGAAGAAATCAAGGGCTTTAAGCTCTCGTAAACCACGCTAGCATCAGAGTGTAGATGCGATTCGAGGCTGCCATTTCGGCCCCGGATCCGAAGCCGGATCAAGCCCGGTCCGGTCAGGCCCAGGAGGACGCGCGTGACGCGTTCCGGTCGGCGGGTGTCACCGCTGGAAGCCAGGTCCCTGCAAAGGGGGCCTTCCTCCGACCCGGGCGGATGCGCGGCGTTCCGTTCCCCGACCACCTTCGTTCGAGGCGATGCTTTCGCGGCATCGCCTTTTTTCATGCCCTGGAGGCGTCCATGACCAAGCGTGCGGCAATCAAGCGTCAGACCCGTGACATGTCCCGTGAACACGGGGTTCTGGATTCACGGCAGTTCATGGAGGATGCCAAGGTGAGGCGCCTTCCGACACACGCCGGCTGGTCGCCCTACCCTTCCAACGACGATCGGGACCAGGCGTATCTGAAGACGCTGAAGCCGAAGTCCGACGGCCAGGCCGAGCTGATGACGGCCATCGATCACCACAACATGGTCCTGGCCCTCGGCCCGGCCGGCACCGGCAAGACCTATCTGGCCGTCGCCAAGGCGGTCGAGGCGCTCGAGGCCGGCAAGGTGGGCCGCATCGTCCTGAGCCGCCCGGCCGTCGAGGCTGGCGAGTCAATCGGCTTCCTGCCGGGAGACATGGAGGACAAGCTCGCTCCCTATCTGCGCCCGCTCTACGACGCCCTCTCGGACCGGTTGTCGATGAAGCGGGTCAAGGCCCTCATGGCGGAAGGACTGATCGAGATCGCCCCCATCGGCTACATGCGCGGCCGCACCCTGAACAACGCCTTCATCGTCGTCGACGAGGCCCAGAACTGCACCTACGTCCAGCTGAAGATGCTGCTGACGCGTCTGGGCTGGCATTCGACCATGGTGGTCACCGGCGATCCGCAGCAGTCGGACCTGCTGCCGGGCATCTCCGGCCTGTCGGACATCGCCGAGCGCCTCGCCCCGGTCCCGGAGATCGCCGTCGTCAACCTGGCGGAGCGTGACATCGTCCGCCACCCGCTGGTCGCGAGCATGATCGGGGTGCTCTGACCCACCGGGAGATCAGGCCGTCGCGGGATTTGGCGCGGCGGCCTCTTCCTTCGCCAGGGCGATGCCTTCAGGGGATCCGCTCGCCGGCGGTTTCGGCCGGGCTCCAATGCGGTCGATGAAGGCGAACACAAAGGGGTTCAGAGAGATCGACAGCAGGGCCGCGGCCAGAATCAGGTCGTGGGTCTCGCGGGTCATGCCGCCGAGGTTGACGCTGAGTGCGGCCAGAATGAAGGAAAACTCGCCGATCTGCGCCAGCGCCGCTGCCACTGTCAGGCTCGTCGCCCGATCCAGCTTGAAAAACGTCGTGATGCCCAGCGCCGCGATGGACTTGCCGACGATGACGATTCCCAGCACGCCGAGCACCGCCAGTGGCTCCCGCATCAGGATAGTCGGATCGAACAGCATCCCGACCGAGACGAAGAACAGGACGGCGAAGGCGTCCCGCAGCGGCAGCGACCGTTCGGCCGCGTTATGCCCCAGGGGCGAGCTGTTCAGCACCAGCCCCGCCAGGAAGGCGCCGAGGGCGAATGAGTGGAACAGCTGGTAAGCGACCCAGGCGATCCCGAGGGCGATAGCCAACACACCGAGGGTGAACAGCTCTCGTGACCGGGTGTGGGCGATTCTGACCAGCAGCCATGGCAGGGCGCGCGTGCCGACCAGCAACATGACAGCCACGAAGCCGGCCACCTTGAGCAGAGTCCACCCGATCGACTGGGCCAGCACGAGTGCGCCTACGGTCTCGCCCGCACCCGCCACGAGCAATGGCAGGATGACCAGGGCGAGAACGATCACCAGATCCTCGACAATCAGCCAGCCCATGGCGATGCGGCCGACTTCCGCCTTGACCTGTTTGCGCTCTTCCATGGCCCGCAACAGCACGACGGTCGAGGCCACCGATAGCGCAAATCCCATCAGGACGGCCTCAAGGTCGTCCATGCCCATCAATCGTCCGAGCCCCCAGCCAAGCACGGTGGCCGCCCCGATCTGGACGAGGGCTCCGGGGACGGCGACCTTTCGGACCTTCATCAGATCCGCGAGGGAGAAGTGCAGGCCGACGCCGAACATCAGCAGGATGACCCCGATTTCGGCCAGCTGCGGGGCCAGCTCCGTATCGGCGACGAAACCCATGGTGTGCGGACCGACAGCGATCCCCGCAACCAGATAGCCGACCAGAGGCGACAGCTTCAGCCGGTTGGCCAACATGCCGAACACGAAGGCCAGAACGAAGCCGCCGACCAGGGTGAGGATCAGGCTGTCGGCATGCGGCATCGGCGCTCCTTCGAGGGCGGTGGTCTGTGGCGGAGGAAGCGCGACAATTGCGGTCTGCAACGCGCCGGGGCAAGCTTTGATCGGCCCGCGCGACCAGACGACACGATTGCCCCTTCGCGCCTGGCGCCTGGACTGCTAACCGGACGGCCTCACATCTCAGCGACCCGAATGAAAATCCCACGCATCGCCCTGGCCGCCTACGGCTTCGCCCTCGCAATCATCGTCGTCGACCAGCTGACCAAGGCCTGGGTCTTGCAGGGCGTGCCCGTCGCCTATGAGGGCTGGGTCGCGGACGTATTGCCTCCGGTCTTCAGGATTTCGCTCGTCCACAACGAGGGCGTCAGCTTTGGCCTGTTCGGAGACGGGTCGGCGCGGTGGATGCTCAGCATCTTCTCGATCGCGGTGGCCGGCGTTTTGGGATGGTGGGCGCTGAAGGCCGACCGTCGGCTGCTGGTGACATCAATCGGCCTGATCATGGGCGGCGCCATCGGCAATGTGATCGACCGCATCCGCTTCGGCTTCGTAGTCGACTTCCTCGATTTCTCGGGGACGGGCTTCTTTCCCTGGGTGTTCAACGTCGCCGACAGCGCCATCACGGTCGGCGTGATCCTGCTCATCCTCGACAGCCTGCTGTCCGAAAGGGCGGCCAAGGTTGGCGTCGCCGCCGAAAAGTCGTAATCAGCCGCTTCCTCTAGGGTTTACGTGCGCGCCTGCCGGCGCGCCCATCCGAGATCAAATATGCGCCTTACCCGCACCGCCGTCCTGACCCTCGCCGCATCGGCCCTCGTGCTGGGCGGGTGCAGCAGCATGCGCCAGAGCATCGGCCTGACCAAGGTGACCCCGGACGAGTTCCTTACCGTCTCCACCGCCCCGCTGACGGTGCCGCCGGAATACGGTCTGCGCCCGCCGGCGCCGGGCCAGCCGCGCCCGCAGGAACTGGCGCCCGAGTCCGCCGCCCGCCAGATCCTGCTGGGTCAGCGGCAGGCCGTGACCCGCTCGCCCGGCGAGCAGGTGCTGGTCGCCCAGGCCGGCGGCGACCGCGCCGATCCCCTCGCCCGCTACGTTATCGACGACGAGTTCGGCGACCTCGCCCACAAGGAAGAGGGCTGGGCCAACCGGATCCTCTTCTGGCGCCGGGACGACCCCGCGACCCAGGCGCCGACCACGGCACAGACGTCGGACGGCGCCGTGACTATCGACGCGGCCAGCGAATATGCGCGGATGCAGGCCCTGACCGGCGGACGCGTCGGCATCGTCATCGCGCCGCGCCGCGACACAGGCTTCAAGCTTCCCGGGCTCTAGACCCCGGACTGACCCTGCCGAAGGCCCGGATGCGAAGGCGTCCGGGCCTTTTTGGTTGTCAGGCCTTCGCCGCCCCGGCTCTCAGCCCCCGTTCCGCCAGCGCCACCACCGCAACGCCGGCGATGGTCAGGGCCGCGCCGGTGAGGATCTGCGCCGTCAGCACATCGCCCATGAACAGCCATCCGATCAGGATCGAGACCACCGGCGTGGCCAGAAGATAGGGCGTGACCCGTCCCGCCTCGCGCTTCTGGACCAGCCAGAACACCAGGGTGGTCGCCAGCACCGACGACACCAGCCCGGCCCACACGACGCAGGCCCACACCAGGGCGTCGGCGTCACGCATGGCCTGCACCTGCCCCTGTTCGAACATCGCCGAGCCGAAGGCCAGGCTGGGCAGGGCCACGAGCGCCAGCAGGCCCTGCATCTTGAGCGGCGGAATGGAGGTGGTCCGGCGCGCGATGACCGTCGTCATGGCCCAGGCCGCGCTGGCGGCGATGCCCACCAGGATGGCCTTCCAGTCGGCTATGGCGTGGGGATCGAGCGTCATCCAGGCCACCCCCGCGAAGGCCACGCCCATGCCGATCAGGGCGAACCGCGACAGCCGCTCGCCCAACAGCATGAAGGCGAACAGGGCCGTGAACGGCACCCAGAGCTGGGCGGCCACCGACACCGGGCTGACATCCTGGGCGAGCCAGAATGCCAGGTAGATCAGCCCATAATGAATCGGTCCGCCAAGCCCGACGATGATCAGCAGGCTCTTCCAATTCGGGAAGGGCGGCCGGACAAACGGTACAAGGCAGGCGGCGGCGATGGCGAAGCGCAGCGCGCCCGTCAGCAGCGGCGGCAGGGTCTCCGTGGCCTGTTTGGCGGCGGCGTTGTTGACGCCCCAGATCACCACCACCGCCATGATGGCGGCGACCTCGACCAGGGAGAGCGGGCTGTGCGGCTTGTCGGGAGTGATCACCTGACGCCTATGCCATGCGCCGCGCAACGCCGCCCCTCAAAGCCGGTAACCGACCATTTCGACCGCCGCGGGCCGCCACCGCCCTAGAACGGGATGTCGTCGTTCAGGTCGTAGCTTTCCTTAGGGCCGCTGGGCTTGTTGGCGCCCCCGGTGGAGAAGCCGGACGAGTAGTCGTCGTCACCGCCGCCGCGCGAAGCGCCGCCGCCGTCACGGCCGCCCAGCATGGTGAGCTCGCCGCGGAACTTCTGCAGAACGACCTCGGTGGTGTATTTCTCGACCCCGTTCTGCTCGTATTTGCGGGTCTGCAACGAGCCCTCGACGTAAACGGTCGAGCCCTTCTTGAGATAGTTTTCGGCCACCTTGACGATGTTCTCGTTGAAGATGACCACGCGATGCCACTCGGTCTTCTCCTTGCGTTCGCCGGTGGCCTTGTCGCGCCACTGTTCGGACGTCGCGAGCGACAGGTTGGCGACGCGTTCGCCTGAGTTGAGCGTGCGGATTTCCGGGTCCTTGCCCAGATTGCCGACCAGAATGACCTTGTTGACGCTGCCCGCCATCATCGAATTCCTTTTGTGAGCCCCTGGTGCGTCGCACTGGTTCGGAGCCGGTTCTTTATCTCGCGGACCGCAATCTAGCTGATGACGGACCGATGTTCCAGTTTTGTTCTTTACTGTCCCGGAGGGGACGGTGGAGCCGCGACCGCGACGGGCCGGCCGGTTTCATCCCGGATGATCGCCCCCGGCACCGCAAGGCGGCCGTCGCCGGTCCGGGCCATGAAGATGAAGCGGGCGCCGTCCAGCGACTTGCCGATCCAGATCCCTTCCCGGTCGATGAAGATGTACTGGCCCTGATAGGCGCCGGTGATCTCCTGCCGGCTGCCGCCCTGGCGGAGGAAGGTCAGCCGCATCTCCTCCAGCCGCGCGGCGCAATGCTCGAGCTGCGGCTGGTTGTCGGCCAGCTTGTTGAACACAGGGTCTTCGCCAGCCTCGCCAGCCGTCACGGCGAAGCAGACGCCAGGTTCGTACGGAGCTTCGACCGAGCTGTTGCAGGCCGTGAGGGTCAGGGCGCCGGCGCCGGCGGCCAGGGCAAGGGGAACGCGGGTCATCAACGAAGGTCCGGGAACTGGCAGCTGCGATCCTGTTCGACCAGGGTGCGGAAGTGGTTGTTGTCGGGCGACTGCTCGACCCGGCGCGGCACCAGCCGCAGGGTCGTGTTGCCCCAACGGCCGTACAGGGCGTCGCCCGGACGGACACAGGTGCCGGAATAGAGCGCCTGAACGCAGGCGTTCAGGCTCATGTTGGACGACAGGGCCCGCCAGTCGGAACCCGTGTGGCGCAGGCACTGGGCGCCGGCGGCGGCCTCCGTCTGAACCTGCTCCGCCGGGACCGGGGCGGTCTGGGCGAGTTCGGGCGCGATCCCGGCCACATCCTCGGGCGCTGTCGGCGGCGGTGCGAATGACGCCGTCGGGGCGGCGACCAGCGCACCCGTCTCGTCGACACCGACATCGAGGGCGTCCGTGGCGAGACCGTTGCGGCGCGCGCAGTCCGCCAGGGTGGCCATGCCGACAAACTGGCCGTCGACGTAGCAGCGCAGCTCGCGGGTCGTGTTCAGCTCCGGGGCGTCGGCGACGTCGACCGTCAGGCCGCCCTGCGCCGCCGGGGGCGGAGCGGGATCGCGGTCGCGCCCGCCCGACACGACCAGGGCGATCACCACCGCTGCGACGATCGCAATACCGGCGCCGATAGCGATGAGGATGCGGTTGTCCTGGGGCATGAAAGGCTCGCGCGGCTGGAGAGCCCAATAACCCCGCCGGGCCATGCCGCGTCAACGGCCTTCGTCCGGGATGCAGCCCTATCCGCCCAGCCGGGCCAGGGCCGCCTGATAGTTGGCCAGCTGGTTGGTCAGATAGGCGGGGACCGGGCCATTGGCGGCCGCCGCGGCGCTGGTGGCGGGGTCCAGCGACCGGTAGGCGTCGCGCACCGCCTTCATCGCCGCCTGGATGCGTTCGCCGGCGGTCCTGGCCAATGCGGCGTCGCCCAGCCGGAGGCCGGCCGGCAGGTCGAGACCGAAGGTCTTGCGAATGTCGTCGCCCACCGAAGCCCCGATATATCCCGACGAAAGGCCGAGACCCGCCAAGGCGTCGCGGCCCGTCTCGCCCGACGTCAGCACGGCGCCCGACTTGCCGTCGCGCGCCATGATCGACAGGCGCTGGAAGCCGCCGGTCGTCGTGGTGATCTCGCCGTCCTTGCCGGTCACCGAGCCCCCTTCGGACGCCACCGTCACCTTCAGCTTGCCGTTGGAGGCGATCTCGATCTTTCGGGCCAGGGTGGCCAGCGTGTCCTTGGCGGCGATGGTGACCGGGACGGACCGTCCGCCGTCGGCCGGGCTGATGTAGAAGCGGTCGCCGACCCTCAGCGAAGTCGCGTCCACCAAGCGCTTCGAATCGCTCTGGTCAATCTCGCCATTGGGAAGGCCCAGCCGGTCCAGCACGGTGGCGCCGCCCGACGCCACCGCGAGGGTCAGCGGGCTGGCCTGGTCACCATCGCCCGACCAGGTCTTCTCGTACTCGACGACCCCGGTGAGCGGATCCAGTCGCACCAGATATCCCCGCGTGGGATCGTCCTTGTCCGCCGCCGGATCGCGGTCTGCGATTCCGGTGATCCAGACCTTGCCGTCGTGAACCTTGACGTCGGCGGCGCTGTCGTCGCCCGCCCCGCCGTACCAGGTCGTCCGGTCGGCGGCCGAGGCCGTGAGGTCGCCCGACAGGGTCGCGACGAAGACGTCCTTGCCGCCGGAGTGGCCGGTGGTCACGGTCCCCGCCGACAGGCCGCTGTCGCGGCTCGTGCCGGTCACGATGACCCTGCCGCCTGATACTGACAGGCCGGCGATGTCGCCGCTGATCGTCCCGAGGTCCCGGGTCGACGCCAGGGTCGGCACGCCGCCGGCGTCGAGGGTGAAGTGGCGGACCACCGCGCGGCCGTTCTCGACGCCCGCGGTGTAGAGGTTGGAGCCGTCCACGGTCATGGCGTCGACGCTGTCGTCGCTGACGGTCCCGAACTGGCTCGTGGCCGTCGCCCTGGAGACGATGCCAGCAGTGGGATAGGGCTCTCCCGCCTTGAACGCCTGGACATAGCCGTCCCAGCCGCCGACGGCGGCGGCGCCCGTCACGGCCGATTTGGCGCGGCCGCCGATATAGACCGTTCCGTCGGCGCCGAAGCTGACAGAGGTGGCTTCGTCGGCGGCGCGGGCCCCTCGCCGTTGCGTCCAGACCTCCTGGCCGTCCTTGTCGAATACGGTGACGAAGCTGTCCGCCACGTCGGCGACATCGCCGGTCTTTCCCGCGTCCGTGGTCGTGGTGTTGAGCGCCCCAGTGACCGAGCCGGCTACGGCGACCTCTCCATTGGCGTTGATGGCGAGGGCGTAGCCGCTGGCGGTCGAGGCCGCGCCGAGCGTGCGGGTAGCCACCAACCGACCGGCGGAGTCGTACTTCATCAGGGCCACATCCTGGACGCCCTTGATCGGCTGGGTGTCGGGTCCGGCCGTGACGTCAGCCACGATCCACAGCGAGCCATCGGGGCCGACGGCGCTGGCCCGGACATTCTCGACCCCTTCCGGCAAGGCGTCCTGCGACAGGCGACCGTCGACCCACCGGGTCTCGCCCACGCCGCCGCCCGTGGGCGGGGCCGCCGTGCCGACGTCGCTCTGGAACTTGAGCAGCTGGGTCCCGCCGGCCGTCCCGGACGACTGCACGACGTAGACGGCGTCCGACGCCTCCGGGGCCGCAAAGCCCACGGTCTCGGTCGATGTGCCACGAACGGCCAGCGCCCATCGGTCCGGGCCGGCCGGCAGGGTCACAGCCTTGCCGTTGACCTGGATCGTCTTCGCCTCGGCCTTGATCTGCTCGCGGCCGAGACGGGTCTGGAAGCCGGCGGCCTCGAGCTTGCCGTTGATGTGGGTGAGGACGTTGTCGAGCGTGCGCGGGGTGGCTCCCATGTCGGCGAGGTCGATCGGCACCGTCGTGGTCTGGGAGTCCGTCACGCCCACGGGCACCTTGATGGTGATGCTGAAGCGGGTATCGCCCTGAAAGGCGGCCACGGGCGTGTCGACCGAGCCCTCGTGGATCGGGCCGGTGATGGAGCGGGCGCTGTCCCGCGGCACGGCGGCCGTGGTCTTGCTGGTCATCTTCGAGGCGCCCTGCACCATGCGGATGGCTTCGAACTCCGAGCTCGACAGCCACGAACCGATCTCGGTCAGGCCGGAGGTGAAGCGCTTGGTCAGTTGCGTCAGCTCAAGGCTGCTGATTCCCTTGGTCGCCGACCGGTTGACGAGGGCGTTCAGCGTGTCCAGCCCCTGATACAGGGCGAAGAGCTTGCGGTAGTCGGCCGACGCCGACTTGATATCGAGCTGGGCGGCGTCTTCGTTGATGAATTTCCGGCCGCCGAGGGCCGCACGGACGAGGGCGTCCGGCTTCGGCGGCTCCACACTGGTCGACCATGGCGGGGTCGGTTGCTTGCGCGCGGCCTGGCCCAGGGCGGCGGCCGTCGTCGTGTCCAGCGCAAGAGGCGCGGTACCGCCGAACAGGCCGAGAAGATAGCTGTTGCTGATCAAAGGGCGCTCCCGCCCGCCAGTGTGACGGCTTGAGCGTAACGAGGCCTTAACGTCCGGGGCCGGAGCGACTCCGAACACGACTCAGGGAACAATGGCCGACGGCGACGGTTGAGCCCTCGCCGTTGAAGCAGGAGACGTGCGTCATGTCTGCCTTCGTCGAAACCCTGAGATCGTTGCTCGCCCTGTACGGATTCGGCCATCGCGCCCAGCGGCGGCGGCCCGCGCCCGTCTATATCGGCCGCTCGGGGGCCGGGCGGTTCTGATCCCCTAGCCGCCCCGGAACAGCGACAGGATGATCTGCGGCGCCTGGTTGGCGATCGACAGCGACTGCGCGCCCAGCTGCTGCTGGACCTGCAGGGCCTGAAGTCGGGCGCTTTCCTTGGCGAGGTCGGCGTCGACCAGATTGCCGATCCCCGATTCCAGCGTGTCGACCAGCTTGGTGACGAAGCTCTGGTGCGCCTCGATCTGCTTGGCCTGGGCGCCGATCTCGCCAAGCGAGGCGTTCAGCTGGGTGATCGAGTCGTCGAGCCGGTTCAGGGCCTGGGTCGCGCCGGTCAACGTCAGCAGGCTGTCCGACATCGACAGCTCGATGATGGCGCCGCCGAGGCTCAGATCCTTGGCCGAGAGGGTGACGAACGAGCTGGCGTCGGCGTTGGCGAGGAACCGGATCCCCGTCGTCAGCGAACCATTGAGGATGTTGCCGCCGTCGAAGGTCGCGTTGTCCACGGCCGAGGCGATGGCCTTGAGCAGGGCCTTGAAGTCGGCGTCGAGCAGCTCGCGCGACTGGGTCTTGAGCGATGTGTCCTTCGCCGCGACGACCTTTTCCTTGAGCTGGTTCAGCAGGTCGGAAACCGATTCGCCGGCCGACAGGGCGACGTCGGCGATCGAGGTGGCCCTGTCGAGGCTTTGCTTGACCGCGTTGAGGGCGCCGACGTCGGCCCGCTGCTGCTGGGCGATGGCCCAGATGGCGGCGTTGTCCTTGGCGCCCTGAACCTTCAGGCCGGTCGAGATGCGGCTCTGCACATCGCCCAGACGGTCGTTCGTACGCGTCAGGTTCTGCAGCGCGATCGCGGCGGAAGTGTTGGTATGGACGCTGTTCGTCATCCGACTCGGCCTTTCAGGTTTGGCCAAGGCTAGGGGGCGAACGGTGCACACATGGTTAACGGCCGCTAACCACGCATTTTTACCGCGCGGATCGCTCCTGCGCGGCGGGGGTCTTGCGGATACGCTGTGACGTCAGGCCTTGGTGTCGATCACCGAGCCGGCGCTGTACTGGGCTGCCCGCATCAGGTCGACGACCTGTTCGCGGGGCAACTGCTTGACGACTTCGCCGGTGATCCGGTCCAGCGTCTTGTAGATGAAGGAACCCGAGTTCGGCCCCTCCTCGATGACCAGGCGGTAGCGGGCGGCCTGTTCGGCCTCCTGCGCGAACCTGGAATCGTGGAAATCGCCGCCTGCGGTGGACGCGGCGGCGGGCTGAACGGCGAGAGCGCCGATCGGGTCTATCCTGGCATTGCTGTGCATCTCTCCTTACGCCGGCGTTCAGCCGACGTCTCCGTGGGGCGGCCCGGATCGGTCGGGCGGGGCCGCTAGGCCCCGCCCTTCCGGTCGATCCTTAGCGGAACAGTCCGAGCAGGATGGAGGTCGAGGAGTTGGCGATCGACAGCGCCTGCACACCCAGCTGTTGCTTGGTTTGCAGGGACTGCAGTCGGGCGCTTTCCTTGGCCAGATCGGCATCGACCATGTTGCCGACGCCGGCTTCGATGGTGTCTTGCAGCTTGCCCACGAAGGTCAGGTGGGTCGCGAACGACTTGGAGCCGGTGCCCAGGCGAGCCAGGGAGGCCGAAACCTTGTCGATCGAAGCGTTGACCAGACCCAGGGCCGTGGTGGCCAGGGTCGAGGTGCCGATGGTGGTGGTCGCGGTGACCGTCACGTTGGCGCCGCCCAGCGACAGGTTTTCACCCGCGGCCTTGATGGTGGTGCCGGTCGTGTTGGCCAGGGCCTTGTAGCCGTTGGTCGTGGTCGAGTTGTCGAGCAGGTTCACGCCATTGAATTTGGCGTTCGAGACGACGGTGGCGATCTGGTCGCGGATGGCCTTGAAGTCTTCGTTCAGGGCCGAGCGAGCCGAGGTCGTCAGGCTCTTGTCGGTGGCCGCGAGGGCCTTTTCCTTCATCTGGCTGAGCAGGTCGGAGACCGACTCGCCAGCCGAGAGGGCGACGTCCAGGGCCGATTGGCCGCGGTTCAGGCTGTCCTTGACCGCGTTCAGGGCGCCGATTTCGGCGCGCTGTCCCTGAGCGATGGCGTAGATGGCGCCGTTGTCCTTGGCGGACGAGACGATCTTGCCGGTGTTGATGCGATTTTGAACCGTGCTGAGTTCGTTGTTCGTAACTTGCAGGTTCTGGAGGGCGATCATTGCGCCCACGTTCGTGTTCACGCTGTTCAGCGCCATGACACGTAGTCCTTCTTCATGGTGTCCGACGCCGTTTTGGCTGCCGGGAGCATTCTGCTCGGACGTATCCGCAGCAAGGACGGGACCAGTCCGGGTCGGGCCGTGCCAAGGCGCCGTTCGTTGATTTTGCTGCGGTAGTTCTTGTTAAGCACGTCGGCCGCCCGGCAGGTTTTGCCGGGAGCCCGGCAGGAACTGCCTGCCCACCCGGCACAAGTTGCACCCGGGCTTTGGCACTGTTTCCGGTTTCGGAGTGCCAACAGTGCCAGACAACGCCAGAATCCGCGGGCTGGTCGGCCATCACCACGGCCACGGGCGGCGGCGAGTCGGCGGCGCCTCGCGCCAGCGATCCTGCAGCGCCCGTTCGGCCAGCAGGGTCTCGACCGCGAGTTCGCGGGCGGTCTCGCAGGCGACCAGCGCGGCGCCCCGGGCGACGTAGGCGACCTCGAGATCGCCCTCGGCGGGCGCCTCAGGCAGGCGGTCCAGCACGCACGGCCGGATCGCCGCCTGCGGCAGATCCAGGCGCGGCGGAAGGACAGACGGCGGGAGCGAGCCGGCACAGCTCGCGATCATGGCGGAGAAGGCGATCGGCGCGAGCCGGATCCAGCGGGGTCGATGCATCGTGGGCGCTCCGGGCCTGGGCCGTGGTCTCGGCGGTCACCCGCTCGACGGCCACGGTCTGTTGATGGGACTGGTCGAGACGGCGGGCCTGACCGGCCAGCCCCTCCGCTTCGAGCCGGCGGGCGAACGCGTCCGAGGCGGACGCCGCGGCCCGGGCCTCGGCCGCCCGCAGGCGCCGTTCGGCGAGGCCGAACGGATCCCAGCGCAGGCCGAGACCATGGGCGAGCGCGACGACCGCCACGGCGAGCGCCACGAGGCACAGCACCCGGCCCATCGGGCCCCAGCCGACGAGCGCCAGACTCCTCAGGATCGACGGACTCTTCACGGGAACACCTTCCGGTCGAGCTCGAAATGCGGGCCGTCTCGCAAGCTCGCCCAGTCCCCGCCCCAGACGATGGCGGTGCCTTGCCGGGCCGCGGCCGCCTTGAAAGCCGCGGCGATGCGCGGATACAGGGGCCAGTCCCAGCGCACCTGCCCGTCGACCATCGCGGCGACGTCGATGGCGTGTCCCGTGAGATGTCGGGAGTGTTTCGTGCGGCTGGCGCCGGCGCGCACCAGCGCCGCCTGGCGCTGAGGCGTCCTCAGCCCTTCAGTGACCATGAAGTCGACCGGGCTGAGCGCCACGGCCTCGCGCGCCAGGGCGACCAGGCGGGGATGAACCCCGTCCAGCCGCCTCAGCGAGCGCTCGGAGAGGCGGAAGCCCATCAGCGTCCCTCCCCGTCAGGCCGAAGCACGCGCAGGCTGGCGATCAGCTGCTGGGCCGTCGGCGCGACCAGATAGAGGATCATGGTCAGGGCCAGCAGCGCCATCAGCCCCCGGGCCAGCGGAAGCGCGGCCTCGGGCGGCGTCAGGGCGATCAGGCGGTCCAGCAGCAGCCAGGCCGCGCCGGTGCTGGCGAACACATACAGTCGCCGCCAAAGCCAGCGACCCTCGGCCAATGGCGGCGCGCCGGAAGGGCGGTCTGTGGACCGGGTCATCGATCATCCTCCCGGTCGGCGATGGGCCCCCGGCCGCCGCGCCGGTCGGCGCCGGCCTCGAGGTAGAGGTCGTCCGCAGACATGTGCCACGGAGCCTCCCAGGCCTCCCGTTCGAGAAGCGTGTCATCGGGATCGTCATAGGGTCGGGACATGGCGGTCATCCCTGCGCGATCAGCCAGACCAGGCCGCCCGCGCCGGCCCCGCCCACGCCGCCAGCCGTCACCCCCGCGCCGCCGCCTCCACCACCGGCCCCGGCCAAACCGCCGGCGCCGCCGTCGTGCCCTGCGCCGGACGTGACGGCTCCGCCGCCGCCGCCCCCGCCGCCCGCCCAGTAGAGCCCCGGTTGGGGGGCGACCGCGCCGGCTCCGCCCGACGCGCCCGAGCCTGCGGCGCCCCCGACGGCCTTGACCGCCAAGGCTGCGCCGTCGCCGCCGGCGCCGCCCGGGCGGGCCGCTCCCGCGCCGTCGAGACCGCCGCCGGCCCCGCCGCCGCCGGGCGCGTCCGGCCTGTCGAAGCTCTTGCCCGCCGCGCCAGCAGCCGCGACGCTGGAGGCGCCGCCGCCATTTGAGTTAGGCGCGCCCGCGCCGCCCGCTCCGGCGGTTCCGCTGACAGCGCCGCCCAATCCGCCTCCGCCGCCCCCGGTGGCGATCAGCAGCGGGGTGGAGCCGGAGTAGACCGCCGAGCCGTTGCCGGAGGAGCCGGCCGAGCCCACGCCGCCGGCTCCACCCGCTCCGACGACGACAGTGAGGGAGGCCGGAAGCTGGTCGGCCGGCCAGACCGCGCGGCTGACGCCGCCCGCCCCGCCTCCCCCGCCGCCGAAGCGGGAGCCGGACGCTCCGAAAGCGCCCGCTCCGCCCCCGGCGCCGGCTCCGATGGCGATGGCCTCGATCGTCCGGGCCCAGGGCGGCACGGCGTAGCCCCCGCCGGCGGTCAGGACCGTCACCGTCCGCCGGGTCGCACCGAGGTCGAAGCTGACCCGGCCCGAGGCGCGGTCAACCGACCAGACGTCCCGCCAGGTCGAGCCATCGGTGCTGACCTTCAGCCTCAGGTCGTCGTCGCCAATCAGGCCGAGTTCGGCGCGACCGCCGTATCCGCTCTGGAACAGCAGGGACAGGACGTCGGCGGCACCTTCCTTGTTGAACGTCAGGCGCAGGTCGCCGTCGCCGCCGTCGCCGAGGGTGCGCGCCGTCCACAGGGCCTTGTTCAGTCGGGCTGCGAACGGGTTGACCGCGTCGGCCGAGGTTCCGAGGCCGAGCCGGTTCAGGTTCTGGACCGCCTCGAGGCGCGTCCCGAGCGCGACCCAGGCGCCGCCGTGCCGCACCACCAGTTCATCGGCGTCGGCGACCAGCACGACCAGCCCGTCAGGCGCCTCGATCACGCTCCAGCCGCCGGCCTCGGCCCGCATCAACGCGCCCTCGGCCTTGCCGGTCCAGGCGTCGCCGGTCGCGTCCGGCGGCAGGATGTAGAGGGCGCCGTCGGGCGGAGCGGCCGGCTGGGCCTGCTGCGAGCGGCTGAGTACGGCGGGCTGGACCAGGGCGTCGAGCCGGGTCAGGGCCTCGTTCAGCGTCACATGCTTCTGCATCTGGCCCGCCGCCAGATAGGGAAGGCCGAGGCGGGCGGTCTGGTCGTCGCTCATCCGAATGTCTCCGAAACTCTGTCGGAGAACAGTCTGCGGCCGTCCGCTGCTATGGCGGGCTCATGACGCTGGCGCGCGAGACAAGGCCTGCGGAATCAACCACATGGATCCGCGAAGTATGGAGACAGAGCCCGAAAAGGTAGCAGTCGATATCCGCGTTCAGTCGTGCAGATAGGCGACCCGCCGGAGGCCGCCTTTTGCCCGCATCTCCGCGACATGGCGTTCGTGCGCCCCCGAGGCCTTCGCCTCGCGCTCGCTGGCCTCGACCCAGTGGGTCGTCTCGATGTCCTTCTGCAGCGCCCTGGCAGCCATCAGGTGTCCCGGGAACAGAACGTCGACGACGCTGGGCACGAAGTCGAGGAACGGCACCTCGCCAACCATGGTGGTGAGGCTGTCGAGGCCCAGATAGGCGAGCATCCGGGCCACGGTCGTCGGCGAGGCCTTCACCCGCGCGGCCTGAACCAGCAGCCAGCCGGCCGCGCCCACGCTGTAGACCGTGCCCACCACCGGAACCCAGGTCAGCAGACCGTCGAGGCCGATGCCGAAGGGGCCGATGCCGACGGCGCGGTCGGAGAGCTTCTTCACGCCCTCGACATTGGTCCAGATTTTCTCGATATCGCCGATGGTCCGTCTGGCCATGCCACCCTCCGAAGCGAGACCGTAACGCGCCATGACGACCCCCGTTCACCACGAAACGCAAGTCAGGTCCCGCCGGGGTGGGTGGTGGGCCCCGAGGGGCGCATTGGACTGGCTGGCCCGACTGGCGCTCGCGGTTCCGCTGGGCGTGGCGGTCGTGGCCCTCAGCGGGATCGGCCACCGCTGGTTCGACATCCTCGCCCAGTTCACCGCCCCGGCGCTGATCGCCACGGCTGTGCTGACCGTCGGACTGGCGCTGACGCGGCTGCGGGTGGCGGCGCTGCACGGGCTGGCGGCCTGCGCCGTCCTGATGATGGCGGCGGCCCCGCAGTGGTTTCCGGGCGGTCCCAGGCCGGAAGCGGAGGCGCCGATCGTGCGGCTCTATTCCGCCAACCTCTATTACCTGAATGACGATGTGGCTGCGATCCGCGGCTCGATCGAGGCCGCCGACGCCGATGTGGTGGTGCTGATCGAGCTGGGACGCGACGCCGCGGCACGGATCGACGAGGTGCTCGAAGGATATCCTCACCGCGCCGCCTCGATGCGCATGGATCAGACGCGGGGCCCGTCACGGTCGGTGATCGGCTCGCGCTATCCGCTGACCGCCCTGGACGATCCGCCGGACGGCTTGCACGCGGTGGCGGCGGTGGCGCGGACGCCGCTGGGGCCGCTGAACGTCGTCGGCGTGCACCTGACCCGGCCCTGGCCGTTCCAGGAGCAGTGGGGCCAGATCAGCCAGACCATGGCCCTGCAGGGCGTGGTCGAGGGCCTCGACGGGCCCGTCGTCGTGGCCGGAGACTTCAACAGCGTGTCCAGCGCCCGTATCGGCAAGCAGGTCCGGCGCGACCTCGGGCTTCATCCGGCCCCGGGCTTTCCCGGCACCTGGCCGACCGATCTGCCGGCGCCGCTGGGTATGACCATCGATCAGGTCTACGCCTCGCCCGAGCTCGCTTTCGTCGCCCGCCGCCTGGGACGGCCCACCGGCTCCGATCACCGCCCCGTGGTGACGGAGTTCACCCGCGCGGCGGACTGACGAGCGCCTGAAGCCGTTCGGCATGCCCCGTTGCAGGGAAGTCGTCGGCGATCCAGCCCGCCTCGAACGCCTTCAGAAGGCGGCCGGTCTCAGGCCCCGGCGCCACGCCCAGGCGCGCGAGGTCGCGCCCCCCCACGGGCAGTGGAGGACGTGTCCAGGTCTCCGCCAGCGACAGCAGGCGGCGGGCCTCGGACGACCGGTGGGGCGTTTCGGCCCAGTGGCGGCGCACCGCGTCGGAGAAGGCCGTCGCGCCGTGATGATAGAGCGCAGCACGCGCCTCGCGGTCGCTCATGGACAGGTTGATCGCGGGAACCGCCCGGGCGGCGAAGGCCAGCCGGTCGCGCACAGCGTTGGCGAGGCGCAGCCGGGTGGCGGCCGCCCTGACCACGGCTTCGTCGGGGGGAAGCAGCACCATCAGCCGGACCAGCGGATCGGCGCCCTGCGCGACCGCGGCCTCGAACAGCCGCGACAGCTGCGCCTCCCGCAGGACCTGGGCCAGCACCCCGGCCCCGGCCATGGCCGCCATGGCGGCGCGGGGGTCCGGGGCGGCCAACAGCTTCATCAGCTCGCTTGAGACCCGCTCCGCCGACAGCCGCGTCATCCCGGGCGCGAGGGTGCGGCAGGCGGCCAGCGCGGCCGGATCCGGCTCGTCTCGCCCATACCAGGCGTGGAAGCGGAAGAAGCGCAGGATGCGCAGGAAGTCCTCGCGGATGCGGGTCTCAGGGTCGCCGACGAAGACGATGCGCCCGGCCCGGCAGTCGGCCACGCCCTCGCCGGTCGGATCGAACACATGGCCGTCCGCGTCGGCGTAGAGGGCGTTGAGCCGGAAATCGCGGCGGGCGGCGTCCTCGGCCCAGTCGTCGGTGAAGGCCACGGTGGCGTTGCGGCCATCGGTGGAGACGTCGCGGCGCAGGGTGGTGATCTCGAACGGCCGGCGCTCGGCCACGGCCGTGACAGTGCCGTGGGCGATGCCGGTGGGCACGGCCTTCAGCCCGGCGGCGCGGATGGCGCGCTCCGTCTCTTCCGGCTTGAGGGTGGTGGCGATGTCGACGTCGGCGACCGGCTGGCCGATCAGGGCGTTGCGCACGCAGCCGCCGACGAATCGGGCGCAGCCGGGGCCGCCGGCGGCCTCGAGCGCCGCCATCACCGCGCGTGTCGCGGGGGCCATCAGCCATGGCTGGTCTGTCAGGCGGAGGATCACGCGGCGTCCTCGTCGACGGCGGCGGCGGGCTCGGCCTCGTCGCCATAGAGGCGGCCGCGCAGCGCCCGCACGATGGCGGCGGTCGCGCCCCAGATATAGCGCTCCCGCCACGGCATGGCCCAGAACCAGCGGCGCGGGCCGCTTTCCGGATCGTGAAATTCGCGGCGGTGGTTGGCGGGATCCATCAGGAAGTCCCACGGGGCCTCGAACACCTCGGCGACCTCGTCAGGGGACGGCGACACCACGGGCGGCTCGGCCAGCCACCCGACCACGGGCGTGACCATGAAGCCGGTCACCGTCTCGTAGCCGTCGCCGACGCCCAGCACCTCGACCGCGGAAGGGTCCAGGGCCACCTCTTCCCAGGCTTCGCGCAGGGCGGCCTGCCCGGCCGTCTCGCCGGGGTCGAGGCGGCCGCCGGGAAAGGCGATCTGACCGGTGTGGCTGGCCAGGCTGTCGGAACGGCGGGTCATCAGCACCGTGGCCCCGTCGGGCCGGGCGATGATCGGCACCAGCACGGCGGCCGGGCGCAGGGTGCGGCGGGGCCGGGGCGCGTCCGGGTTGAGGTCGAAGTCCGAGCGGGCGGGCGCGCCGTCCGGCCGCCAGGTCGAGGCGGGGGCCAACCGCTCAATCAGCCGCTCGCGCAGGGAGGCCAGGCTCATGCGACGCCCGCCCCGACCGGCCCGAGAGCGAAGGCCGCCGCGCCCGAGCGGACCACCAGCCGGCCGCCCTCGACCTCGGCCCGGTCGACCAGTTCGTAGAAGACCGGCCGGGCGACGCGGGCCCACAGGTCGGCGCGGACATGCAGGGCGGGCGACGGCTCGCCGGTCGCGGGATCGGTCTCGACCCGGATGGGATGCCCCGGCCCGGCCTCGACCGTGTCGCCGACGTCGGTGGTGAAGCGCAGCGCACCGTCGAATTCGGTCACCGCCACGGCGCGGAACGGCAGGTCCTCGACCCGGATCGACAGCTTCTCGACGGGCGTGACCAGGCAGTAGCCCTCGGGATCCTTGCGCAGCACGGTCGAGAACAGCCGCACCAGTTCGGGCCGACCGATGGGAGAGTTCTCATGCAGCCAGGTTCCGTCGCGGCGAATGACGATGTCGATGTCGCCACAGTGAGGGGGATTCCACAGATGGACCGGCGGCAGGCCCCTGCCCGGCGCCTGGGTCGCCGCCGCGGCGACGGCGGCCAGTCCGGTCTTGTTGTCGGCGGCGTTGCCCATGCTCCAGACTTAGGCGTCGGGCGCGCGGTGGCAAACCCCTTCTAGCGAAGCGGCCGGACGAGGCCTTGAGGGAGTTGGGGGCCCCGCCACAGAACCCTTCGCTGATCCGCCGGCCCGGGCATCCTCACATCCGGCGCCGGAACGAATCCGAAGCGCCCGAAATAAGGGAGATCGCCGACCAGAAGCACGCCCTTGGCGTCATCGGATGCGGCGTACTCCAGGCAGCGCGCCACGAGCTCCGCCCCCAGGGCCGCGCTGCGGTGTTCGACGTCCACGGCGATCGGCCCCAGAAACAGCGCCGGCGCGCCGCCGACGGAAACCGCCCAGAGACGCACCGAGCCTACGATCCGGCCGTCGATGCGCACCACGAACCCCACGGCGCGCCTCGCCTGCTCTCTCAGCCGTTCGGCCGTCTTGGCGTAGCGCCCCGGGCCAAAGGCGGCCAGCACCAGAGCCTCAACGGCGGGGGCGTCGGCGGGGCTCTCCACATCGATGTGCGGAACGGGGGAAAGAGCGGGCGTGGATGACATGGGCGCGCGCACCTAAGGGCCGCGCGCTCCCGAATCAACCGGATTTCGAGAAATCGGGCGCGCGCTTCTGACTGAAGGCCATAAAAGCCTCCATCGCCTCCGGGCTCGACATCTGGCTGCCGAAGGCCTCGCCCTCGCGCTGCATCAGCGCCCACAGGGCCTCGGCGTCGCGCATCAGCCGCTTGGTCTTGCGGATGGAGTTCGGCGCGCGGGCGGCCAGCTTCGCCGCCAGATCGGCGGCCGTCGCTTCGACCTGATCGGCCGGGACGGCGCGGTTGGCGAGACCCCAGGCCACCGCGGTACGGCCGTCGATCGGCTCGCCGAGCGCGAACATCTCGAAGGCGCGCCTGTGCCCGATGGCGGCCGGCAGCAGCATTGAGGACGCGGCTTCCGGCGCAAGGGCCAGATTGATGAAGGGCGCCGACAGCAGGGCGTCCTCGGCCACCACCACCATGTCGCAGTGAAGCAGAAGCGTCAGTCCGATGCCGATCGCCCGTCCCCGCACCGCCGCCACCGCCGGCTTGTCGAGGTCGGCCAGCGCCTTGAGGAAGCGGAACACCGACATGTCCAGCGGCTGCTGACCCTGCGAACCAAGGGCGATAAAATCGCCGATGTCGTTGCCGGCCGAGAAGCTGTCGCCCTCGCTCCGGAACAGCAGCACCCGCACCGCTTCATCGGTTCGCGCCCCTTCCGTGGCGTCCGACAGAGCCGCATACATGGCCTGGGTGATCGCGTTCTTCTTCTCGGGCCGCGCCAGCGTCACGGTCAGTACGCCTTCCGAAAGGCCCGTGTGGATATGATCGGTCACGCCCTTGGTCCCTGTCTGATTGCGGTCCACCAGTCGACACCGTCGGCATCGCGGCTGCGCGCCGCCCGCCCGCGCCGAAGCAGATAGTTGAGGTGAGCCAGGCTTTCGCCAGTCGCCATGCCCCGTACGCCGTCCCCGACGGGACGCGCGAACAGGGCGGGAAAGACGTCGACGGCCCGGCTTGGCGTTCGCAGGGTCCGCTCCAGCCGCTTCAGCGCCGTCACATGACCCCGGATCAGCGCATCGAGCCGCGCCTGCACCCCCCGGAACGGCTCTCCGTGCGACGGCAGGACCAGCACCTCGTCCGGAAACACCGATCTCATCCGCTCCAGCGACTCCAGCCAGTCCCCGAGCGGATCCGCGTCCGGCTCGGTCGGCCAGACGGACACATTCGACGAGATTTTCGGCAGGATCTGGTCGCCGCCCAGCACGAGTCCGTCGGACTCGCGCCACAGGCAGGCATGTTCGGGACTGTGGCCCTGGCCTGTCACGACCCGCCACTCACGCCCGCCGATCGACAGTCGATCGCCCTCCTGCATCCGGAGGAAGCTGGACGGCATCGGGGAAACCCAGCGCCCGAACTGCCCGAAGCCGCTCCGGTAACCTTCCACCTGGGCGTCATCCCAGCCGGCGCGGCGATAGAAGACGGCGCCGTCCTCCGGGGCCGATCGACCAGTGTCCGCAACCAGCATCCGGGCCGTGACATATTCGAGCCGGGTCATCACCAGCGGCGCCGCGAACCGATCACATAACCAGCCGGCCAGACCTATATGGTCGGGATGCATATGGGTGCAGATCACCCGGGTCACAGGCGCCCCGCCCAGAGAACCAGCCAGCAACCGTTCCCATTCTTCCCGGGAGCCCTGCAGGTCTAGCCCGGTATCGACGAGCGACCAGCCCTCGCCGTCGCGCACGGCGTAGACATTGATGTGGTTCAGGGCGATCGGCATGGCCAGGCGCATCCAGAGGACATCTGGTGCGATCTCGACTGCGTTTCCCGCCCCGGGCGGGGCGCCGAACGGATAGACCAGGCCGCGCTCCTCGCGCGCCGCCCTGTCCTCGTCCACCAAGGCGACGCCGTCGGCCAAGTCCGTCTCCAATCGAAACTTAACCCATAGATACGCCGAAGCCGCCGTGTGCGTCCAGCATCGCATTCGACTTGACCGGGCCGTGATTAAGGCAAAAGGTGGGCGATCAGAAAAACATCCTGGAGTGGCGCCATGCTCAATCGGAAGATGTTCACTTTGCTGGCTGGCATGTGCGCCGCCCTTTTTTTCACCGCCGGGCCGGCCTTCGCCCAAAAAGGGGTCTTGGGACCTGGAGCCGGCGTCGGGTCCGGCGAATGGGCTCGCAACGTTCCGCCGGGAAGCGTGGTCGACCCCCCCAATGGAATAGCCATCACCCGTGACAACACCAGCGGCTCGCGCCTCAACCGCCAGACCAACGAAGAGCGCCGACAGGCGGAGCGGCGGCGTCGGGCCGAACGCGGTGAGGCGGTGGCGCCCAGCAGCGCCTCGCGGGGCCAGATCCTCAGGGCGGCCCAGGACTTGGCAGCATCGGCGGGACTTGAGTGCCAGGTCACTGACGCCTCGCTCATGGGCGTCGATCCCAACGAAGCGCCGATCTACGAGGCCGCCTGCGCCGAAGGGCCGGGCCAGCTGATGATCGCCTCGACGCCGACCCAAGCCTACACCTGCTTCGAACTCGCCGCCGTGGCCGGCGGGCCGCAGTGCGAACTGCCCGCCAACCAGAACAGCCTCGCCGTGATCGGCGGCTGGGCCCGCCAGTCCGGCGTGACCTGCGAGATCGACCAGGCG
>NZ_DASPLR010000044.1:0-32490 GCF_035627475.1 Brevundimonas sp.
TAACCGGCTTCGGTCAGGGTCGTGGCGTCGGCCATGGTGAAGGGCACGTCGATGATGCGCGCCAGCGTCTGGGCCAGCAGCGTCTTGCCCGAGCCGGTCGGCCCGATCAGCATGATGTTCGACTTGGCCAGCTCGACGTCGTTGTTCTTCGTCGCGTGGTTCAGGCGCTTGTAGTGATTGTGGACGGCGACGCTCAGCACCTTCTTGGCGTGCGACTGGCCGATCACGTAGTCGTCGAGGACCTCGCGGATCTCCTTGGGCGACGGCACGCCGTCCTTGGCCTTGGAGAACGAGATCTTGTGCTCTTCACGGATGATATCCATGCAGAGCTCGACGCATTCATCGCAGATGAACACGGTCGGCCCGGCGATGAGCTTGCGCACCTCGTGCTGGCTCTTTCCGCAGAAAGAGCAGTAGAGCGTGCTTTTGGCGTCTGTGCCGGCGGCTTTGGTCATCGACCCTTCTCACTCCCGCGATGGCCCCGATATGAGGCCAAACGCGCATCCCCTGCGTTTGATTCCCGAACAATGGGCGCAAAGGTCTTCAAAAAATGACAATCACCCATCCCGCCGCCCGCCACAACCCCGCGAAAGCGGAGCAGGAGGCGGAAGCGGACGGTTCACTGTTGATGGTGATCGCGGCGAATGTCTGACATGGGAAGCGACGCTCCGTTTCGCCAGCGGCCCCGCAAGGATCAGGCCATCGTCGCCTTCGACTTCGACGGCACCCTGACGATCCGCGACAGTTTCACCGAATTCCTGCGCTGGCGGGCCGGTCCGGGCGGCTGGGCGCTGGGTCTGGTGAAGATGGCCCCCGCCGTGGCGACCTACGCCCACGACCGTGACCGGGGCCGGATCAAGGCCGCCTCGGTGCGCGAATTCCTCAAAGGCGTGGACCGGACGACATTGGAGGCCGAGGCCGAACGCTTCGCTGACCGGATTTGGGACAGGTTCATGCGGCCCGACGCCCTCGCCTGCTGGAACGCTTGGGGCGAGAAGGGCGCGCACCGGGTGATCGTCACCGCCAGTCCTGAAACCACCGTGGCCCCGTTCGCCCGCCGGCTCGGCGCGGAGGCCCTGCTCGGGACGCCGCTGGTGTTCGACGCCGAAGACCGGGTCACCGGCGCCTTCGCCAGCCCCAACTGCCGGGGCGAGGAGAAGGTGCGGCGGTTGCGCGCCGTCTATGGCGAGCAGGTCCGCCTCGCCGCGGCCTATGGCGACACCTCCGGCGACACGGAGATGCTGCAGATCGCCGACGAGCCGGGTTTCCGGGTCTTCACCGGCCGTCCCTGAGGTTCACCGCCCCTCGGCGTCCACGTCGAACACTACGGCCTTGCCGCGCGAGGTCGGGTTCCAGCCCGCCTCGATCGCCGCGGCGACGGCGTTGCGGACGTGATCCGTGTTCACGAACTGCTTCTCGGTGTCCGGGCGGCCGTTGGGGCGCAGCGGCGGCGGGAACTGCACCACGGCCTCCCGTTTGAAGTCCTGCTGCCGCAGGGTCACGGCGATGCCTTCCCACTGCCCGCCCGTGGTGGGCCGGGGCTGGCGCCGAAGCTGCCAGTGATAGATGTCGCCGTCGACCTCGACGGTCCCGCTGGTGTCACGCGTCTGCATGGCGGCCTGATAGCACAAATGAAAAAGGCGCACCCCGGGGGGCGCGCCTCTTCCGTTCATGCAGGACGGATCAGGATCCGGGCGTCTTGACCCCGTCCTCGTCGGCCTGCTCGCGCTTGTCATAGACGTGGTCGACGATGCCCCAGGCCTTGGACTCCTCGGCCGACATGAAGTGGTCGCGGTCGAGGGTCTTCTCGACCTCCTCATACGTCCGGCCGGTGTGGTGGACGTAGATCTCGTTCAGGCGGCGCTTGGTGTAGCGGATGTCCTCGGCGTGGCGCTCGATGTCCGAGGCCTGACCACGGAAGCCGCCCGAGGGCTGGTGCACCATGATGCGGGCGTTTGGCAGGGCCACCCGCTGGCCGGCGGCGCCGGCGGCGAGGATCAGCGAGCCGGCAGAGGCGGCCATGCCCATGCACACCGTCGAAACCGGCGAGCGGATGTATTGCATGGTGTCGTAGATCGCCAGCGCCGAGGTCACCTGACCGCCGGGGCTGTTGATGTACATGCTGATTTCCTTCTTCGGGTTCTCCGATTCCAGGAACAGCAGCTGGGCGCAGATCAGCGACGCCATGCCGTCCTCGAAAGGTCCGGTCAGGAAGATGATCCGCTCGCGCAGCAGCCGAGAGAAGATGTCAAAGGCCCGCTCGCCCCGGCTGGATTGCTCGACCACCATCGGGACGAGGTTCATGTTCATCAGTTCGATGGGATCGCGCATATGGGCCTTCTCGGGATGCTCGGGGCGACTCACCGGCCGCCGCCTGTTGGACAGGATATCGCGTCGCGGGACGGTTGACGCAAGGCGCGAGGTCGCTCGCTCCTCATTCCGCCTCGTCCGACGACCGGCGCGACCGCGCCAGGCCATCGGCGACCTCCCCGGCGATGCTGCCCGGATTCTGGCGCATCCGCTCGGAGCCGTACAGGGCATGAAGGTATGACCAGTCCCACGGCGTCAGGCCCGGAGCCGAGCCAGGATCGGAGAACACATTCAGCACGGTGTCAAAGCCGGTAGTGTCGGCGTCGGGATCGACCTGGGCCAGCGAAACCATGGCGACGTAGTCGGCCAGCTGGACGATGTCGGCGCCCGCGACCAGATCGACGTCGACGATCACGATCGTCTTGTTCAGTTCGTCGACCACCTGGCTGTTCAGCCGCGACACGCCCCGGACGGTCGTCACCGGCGGCGACAGGTCGCCGGGCAGGCGCACCGCCCGCTCGCGCGTGTCGCGGTCGACGGGCAGGCTGACCTGCCACCAGCGAACGGGCCGGATGCTCGCCGCGAACCGCTCCAGCGCCTCGCCACCACGATCCAGCCCACTGACGCCGAGATGGAAGGCTCGGCGGTTGTGGTCCACCAGGGCCGCCGCCAGGGCCTGGCCGTCGTCGGCGAAGACCACCAGTATGTTTGCGCGGCAGCCCGGCTGCCCCGGCGACAGGCCGAGGTCTTCCGCCACGGTCGAGATCCGGTCGGCGACATACTGGGCGCGCTCGCTCTCCAGATTGGCCACGCCGACGCAGATGTCGCCGCGCCAGCGGGCCAGCCCCCGACGCTGGGCCGGGGCGGCGATCTCGCCGACGAAATCACGGGCCATCCCGGCCAGCCGGCGTCCCTCGATCGTGACCTCGCCCAGATCGGTCGCCGGCTCCTGGGCCTGCGCGGCCGGAGGCTGCTGCGGCAGGGCCTGCTGCGGCGAACCGGCCAGCAGCGACAGGACAGCCAGGGCGTGCAGGGACATCGGGAACTCCGGAGGGAATTTCCCGACCGTGGCGACCGCGGCGCACGCCGTCAATCGGGTTCGGACGCCCCCTCCGGCCTGTTCCGGTAGGCATCGGCGATCGCCGCCGCCACCGCCTGGACCTGGCTACGCTGGTTGATGCGATGCGATTCCGAGCCGGAGCCGTACAGCCCCTCCAGATAGGCCTGGTCCCAGCCGCTCAGCCCCGGCGGGGCCGCGGCGGGATCGTCGAACAGGTTCAGGATGGTGTCGAACTGGCTGGTGTCCGCGTCGGGATCCACCTGGGCCAGCGCCACCATGGCCAGGTAGGCCCCGAGCTGCTGCGCCGTCGCGCCGTTCAGACGGTCGACGTCGACGATGATGAACACCCGTTTCAGCACATCGACATACTGGCTGCTCAGCCGCGACGGAGAATTCACGTTGGTGATCGGCGCATAGTCCATCGCCGCGCCGGGCCCGACGCCATCGCCGTTGACCTCGCCGGGCATCCGGATCACGGGCATGCCGGTCTGGCTGTCGATCGGCAGGCTGACATGCCACCAGCGCACCGGCCGCTCCTCGGTGGTGAAGTCCCGCAGCGCCGCCTTGCCCCGGTCCATTCCCGGCGAGCCGACCCGGAACAGCACCGGGCGGACAGCCACGAAATCCTCGGCGAAGCGCGCCGCGTCGGTGGTGGCGATGATCAGAACGCTGGGATGGCACGGCGGCTCGTGCGCCCTCAGGCCGAGACCGCGGGCGACGTCGGAGACCTGATCGGCCAGCTGTTGCGACACCCCGTTCTCGAGGTTGGCCACGCCGACACAGACGCCGTCATGCCAGCGCGCCAGCCCACGGCGGCCCGCGGGGGCGGCGACCAGGTCGACGTATTCCTCGGCCGCGGCCTCCAGCCGCCGCGCATCGACGACGACATCCTCCAGCCGGACCGGGTCGTCGGCCGGGACGGGCGCCGGCGGCGCAACCTGCTGCGCGGCGAGGACCGCGGCGAGCAGTGCGCCGACGATCATGGCTGGGCCTCCGGCGCGCCGTCCTCCCCTGCCCTGAGGATGCGGGTCACCGCCCGCGCCTGCCGCGAGGGATCGATCCGGTCGGGCCGGGACCGGTACAGGCTCTCGAGATAGCTCCGGTCCCAGGTCGTCAGCCCGGCGGGAGCCGCCGAGGCGGCGAACAGGTTCAGGACGGTGTCGTAGCCCGCGATATCGCCCTCCGGATCGACCTGGGCGAGGCTGACCATCGCCAGATATTCGGCCAGCTGGTCGCCGCCGATCCCCTCGACCTTCCCCGCGTCCACGATGACGATGACCTTGTTGAGCACGTCGGTGATGGGCCGGCCGTGGTTCACCAGACCCTCGGCCGGGACGTAGATCGGTCCGAAGTCGCCGGGCATGCGGATCGCGCGCTGACCGGTCGATCCGATGACCGGCAGGCTGACGTGCCACCAGCGGACCGGCGCGTCCGATTGCCGGAAGACCTCGAGCGCCGCCTTGCCGCGGTCCAGCCCGCCTACGCCGAGGTGAAACAGCGGACGCTCCGCCTCGACGACGGCGTCGGCCATGGCCCGGCCGTCATCGGCGAAGATCACCACCACATTGGGCCGGCAACCGGGCTCCGCCAGCCGAACGCCGTACTCGTCGGCCACGGTCGAGAGCCTGTCGACCAGGGCTCGCGCCTGATCCGGCTGCAGATTGACCACGCCGAAGCAGACCCGGTCCCACCAACGGGCGATGCCCCTTCTGCGCGGCGGCGCGGCCACCTCTTCGACGAACTCGCGGACCCGCTCATCCAGACGCCGGCCGTCGATGACCACATCCTCCAGCACCGCGGCGCCGGTCGGATCATCGGCCGGGGGCGTTTGGGGAACGGCTGGCGAATTCTGTGGTGACAGCGCCGCCAGGGTCAGGGCGCCGAGCAGGGATGCGAAGGTCATGGCGGGCCGCCAGGTTGCGCTCCGGCCCAAGCCGGAGTTGTACCCTGTTCCCGAAAGCCGGGATCGTCAATCGGGCGGCCGGACATGCAAACCCCCGCTCCGGCGGGCGGAGCGGGGGCTGGAAATCAGGGAGGGAAGACGGGATCAGATGTCGTCGTCTTCCTTGAGCAGCTCTTCCTTGGTGATCTTGGCGTCGGTCACCTTGGCCTGATCGAAGATCAGGTCGCAGACCTTCTCCTCATAGATCGGGGCGCGCATCTGGGCGGCGGCGTTCGGGTTCTGGCGGTAGAAGTCCAGCACCTGACGCTCCTGGCCCGGGTAGTTGCGGGCCTCGTTCATGATGGCGTTGTTCAGCTCCTGGTCGGTGACCTGGACGTTGTTGGCGCGGCCGATCTCGGCCAGCACCAGACCCAGGCGCACGCGGCGCTCGGCGATCTTGCGGTACTCTTCCTTGAGCTTCTTCTCGGACTTCTTGGCGTCCTCTTCGGGCAGGCGGCCGGCTTCCTTGTCGGCCTGAACCTGCGACCAGATGCCCTCGAACTCGGCGTCGACCATCCTGGGCGGCAGCGGGAAGTCGTGGGCCTTGTCCAGCTCGTCGAGCAGGGCGCGCTTCAGCTTGAAGCGGGCCGCGCCCTTGTACTGCTGGTTCAGGTTGTCGCGCAGCAGCTCCTTGAGCTTGTCCAGCGACTCCAGGCCGATGCGCTTGGCGAAGTCCTCGTCCACCTTGGCGGGGGCCTCGGCCTTGATGGCCTTGACCTTGACGTCGAAGGTCACGGCTTTGCCGGCCAGATGTTTGGCCTGGTAGTCCTCCGGGAAGGTCACGTTGAGAACCTTCTCCTCGCCGACCTTGGCGCCCTTCAGCTGTTCCTCGAAGCCCGGGATGAAGCGGCCCGAACCGATCACCAGCTGGGTGTCCTCGGCGGCGCCGCCCTCGAACGGCTCGCCGTCCAGCTTGCCCAGGAAGTCGATGGTGACCTCGTCGCCCTCGGCGGCCTTGACGGTCTTGCCGGTCTTGTCCTCGTAGGTCTTGGCCTGTCCGGCCAGCTCGTTCAGCGCCTCTTCGAGGTCGGCGTCGCTGGCCTCGTAGGTCGGACGCTTCAGCTTCAGCGTCTTGATGTCGACCGGCGTGAAGTCCGGCATCACCTCCAGCGACATCTCGTAGGCGAGATCCTCGCCGCCGGTCAGAACCTTGTCCATGTCCGAGGTCAGCTTCATCTCGGCCGGGGCGGCGGGGCGCACCTTGGCGTCGTCCAGCGCCTTCTGGCTCGACTCGTTGAGGGCGTTGTTGACGATCTCGCCCATCAGGTCGCGGCCGAAGGTCTTGCGGACGTGCGAGGCCGGGACCTTGCCGGGACGGAAGCCCTTCAGCTTCATCTGCGGCGCGACTTCCTTCAGTTTCGCGTCAAGCTTCTGGTTCAGCTCCTCGGCGGGAATGGTCACCGCGATCACGCGGCTGAGGCCTTCGGAGGACTTTTCGACGACTTGCATGGTCGGGATTCTGACGCTCTGGGGCGGCGCCATTGAGGCAGGCGCTGCGCGGTGTGGGTAAAGCAAAAAGGGCCGCCTCGAAGCCGTTTCCGGTGAGGCGGCGCCTTGAAGCCCGCCCTTATGTAGAGGACGGCCCGAAAGGTCAATGTGAACCCGCAGGGATCGGGTTTCGGCCGAAGGCGGGAGCCGCTATCTGGGAGGCCATGGACCAGCCCCCTCCCCCGATCGGCGTCGCCGTCTTCCCCGTCACGCCGCTGCAGCAGAACTGCACCCTCGTCTGGTGCCGCAAGACGCTGAAGGCCGCGATCATCGACCCGGGCGCCTCGGTCGACGCCCTTCTGGGCGCAGTGGCGAAGCAGGGGCTGACGCTCGACGCCATCTGGATCACCCACGGCCACCTCGACCACGCCGGCGGCGCGGCGGAGATGCAGGAAAAGACCGGCCTCGACATCATCGGCCCCCACCCGGACGATCAGTTCTGGATCGACGGCATCCCTCAGCAGGGCCGGATGTACGGCCTGCCTGAGGCGCGCAGCTTCACCCCGACCCGTTGGCTGGCCAATGGCGACGTGCTGACGCTCGGCGAAACGACCTGGGAGGTCTACCACTGCCCGGGCCACACGCCCGGCCACGTCGTCTTCTTCAACCGCGAGGCCCGTTTCGCCCAGGTGGGCGATGTCCTGTTCCAGGGCTCGATCGGCCGGACGGACTTTCCGCGCAGCGACCACGGCGCACTCCTGAGCGCCATCGTGACCCGGCTCTGGCCGCTCGGCGACGACGTGACCTTCGTCCCGGGGCACGGGCCCAGCTCGACCTTCGGGGCCGAGCGGCGGAACAATCCTTTCGTGTCCGACGAGGCCATGCGGCGGGCCCCGATCGCCCGCGCCGCCACGGGGCCGTCCTAGCGGGCGATCAGCATTCCGATCACGACGCCGATTCCCAGGGCGTAAAGCGTGGCCCTGATCGGCTCGTCCTCGACCGCGCGCCGCAGCCGCTCGGTCCGGGCCCGGCTCCACTCGCGCGCGGCCAGAGCGTCCTCGCGCACCGCCTCGTGCACCGGTTTCGGACCGAAAGCCCGCGCCTCGCCCTCCGCCAGGATGGCGTCCGCCTCCCGTTCCAGGCGGGCCGTCTCCAGATCGGCTTCGTCCTCGATGTCCTCGGGCGAGGTCGGGCCGGTGTAGGTCTCGGTCATGGCGGGCTCCCTGGGGGTGGACTTCGGCAGTTCAATCCGCGCACGCCGCGGCGGTTCCGGACCTTTCGGATCGTGATTGAACGGGCCCTCCGGCCCGGCGTTCAGTTCGCTGAAGGAGGCCGCCATGACCTATATCGAACCCACCCCGCCCGGCACGCCCCAGCCCGATATCCCGCAACCGGACACCCCCCAGCCGGACATCGATCCCGGCTCGACGCCTGCGGAGGTGCCGCCCCTCGACCCCGGCGGCGGCGGCGAAGGCGATTCAAGACCCTATGGCGAAGGCGGCGGCTGACGCCGCTCCAAACCCCCTGATTCGCTCGCGTTTCCGTGAGGTGCGGGCCGGAACCGGACGGCGGCGCGGGGGTTCATTCAGCAACCTCGACCGTCGGCGTGAAAGGACATTGCAATGGCAGTAGGTCAGCCCACACGAGCCTCTGGCGTCTCCAAGCGGGGCTTCGCCTCCATGGACCCCGAGCGACAGCGCGAGATCGCGCGCAAGGGCGGAGCCAGCGTGCCGAGCGAAAAGCGCAGCTTCTCGCAGGATCGCAGCCTGGCGGCCCAGGCGGGACGCAAGGGCGGCGAGGCCTCGCACGGTTCCCGCACCAAGGACGCGCGCCGCGGCGATCAGGCCTAGCCACCGGTTCCCCAACCGACGGGCGGCTCCTCCGGGGAGCCGCCCCTTTTTTGCCGGTCAGGACTCGAGCAGGGCCAGCGCCACCGACGGCTCGGGGCCCGCTTCGAAGGCCGCGACCCTCCAGCCCGAGGCCGCCGCCAATTCGCGCACCGAGGCTTCGGTGAATTTGCGCGAGTTCTCCGTGTGGATGGTCTCGCCCTTGCGGAAGGCGATGACACGGCCGTCGATCTCCACCTCCTGATCGCAGCTCGCCTCCAGATGCATTTCCATGCGGGAGGCGTCCGCGTTCCACACCGCCCGGTGAACGAAGCTGTCGATGTCGAACCCCGCCTTCAGCTCACGGTTGGCGCGAACCAGCAGGTTGCGGTTGAAGGCGGCCGTCACCCCGGCCGCGTCGTCGTAGGCGGCGGTCAGCACCTCGGGTGACTTGACCAGATCCACGCCGAGAACGAACAGGGCGCCCTCGCCCAGCTGCGTCCGGGCCGCGCTCAGGAAGGCCTCGGCCTCCGCCGGCTCCAGGTTCCCGATCGTCGAGCCGGGGAAGAAGCCGACCCGCCGGCCCCGGCCTATTCCCTCGGGCAGTGCGGCCAGGTGAAGGAAGTCGCCCACCAGGGGCGCCACGGTGAGAGCCGGATAGCTCTCGGCGATCCGCCGGGCCGCGGCGTTCAGCGCGTCGGCGCTGATGTCGATCGGAACGTAGGCGGCAAGGCCGGGGGCCGCGTCCAGCACGATCCGGGTCTTCTCGCTGGCGCCGGATCCAAACTCGACCAGCGTCGCATCCGCGCCGAACCGGGCCGCCCACGCGGGAGCGACCTCCCGCAGCAGGGCGGCCTCCTGCCGGGTCGGGTAGTATTCCGGCAGCCGGGTGATCTCCTCGAACAGCCGCGACCCCTCGGCGTCGTAGAACCATTTGGGCGACGCGGTCTTTGGCGAGCGGGCCAGGCCGGCGAGCAGGTCGCGGCGGAAGCGGGCCGTCTCGCCGTCCTTCTGCGCGCGCGCAGGCGTCGGCGGCAAATCTTCGGCCAGTCTCAATCCCATGAACGCCCACCTCTGATGCGGATAGAAGAAGTTCCGGTAGCTGACCCGTCCATGCCCCTCCGGCGTCGCCCAGGACGACCCGCGCAGCACAATCTGATTGGCCATGAACTTGCCGTTGTACTCAGACGCGGTTCCTTCGGTCGGCCTGAAGCCCCGATATGGGGTGTATGCGCTCGAGGTCCACTGCCAGACCTCGCCAAAAGCGTTCGAGAACATTTCGGGCCGGCAGCGGACCGCATGTTCCCACTCCGCCTCGGTCGGCAGGCGCCGGCCGGCCCAGCGGGCGAAGGCCTCGGCCTCGTAGAAGCTGACGTGCCGCACCGGCGCGTCGGGTTCGACCGGACGCCGCCCCGCCAGCGTCATCGTGGTCCAGGCTCCGTCGCCCCCGCGCCAGTATAGCGGAGCCGCCCAGCCTTCCGCCTTCACGACCGCCCAGCCGTCCGACAGCCACAGCTCCGGGCGGCGGTAACCGCCGTCCTCCATGAAGGCCATCCAGTCCGCGTTGCTGACCAGATCATGGTCCAGCCCATAGGGCTCCAGCCATTCGCGATGGGCCGGTCCCTCGTTGTCGAAGGCGAAGCCGCCCCCCTCGTGGCCGATCCTGACCAGGCCGCCCTCGAACCGGGTCATGCCGCCCCGGGGACCCTGCGCCGGCAGCCCTCGCGGCTCCGCGTCATAGGCGGCGGGATCCAGCGGCGACCTGGACATCAGGTTCAGCAGGTCCATCAGGAAGAGCTCCTGATGCTGCTGGTCGTGATGCAGACCGAGGGTGAAGAGATAGGCCTGCCGCTCATCCGGCGCGCTGCGTTCCAGCCACGCCTCCATGCGGCGGTCGACCTCGCGCCTGTAGGCCAGCACCTCGTCCAGGGATGGCCGCGTCATCAGCCCGCGCTCGCGCCGCTCCACCCGCTCGCCCAGCGCCTCGTAATAGCTGTTGAACAGGGTATGGAACCGCGGATCGACCGGCCGGTAGCCCGGCTCATCGCCCAGGATCAGGGCCTCGAAGAACCAGCTGGTATGGGCCAGGTGCCACTTGCCGGGGCTGCAGTCGGGCATCGACTGGGCCGCCAGGTCCTCCGGGCTCAGCCCCCAGGTCAGCGCCGGCATGGCGGAGCGGACGCGGCGGAACTCCTCGATCATCGCGCCCCTCGTCGCGGAGGCCCTGATGGTTGCGCTCATGCTCAGCCCCCTTGCCATAGCCCGGCGGTTCGGGACAACGCGCCATGGTCCCGTTTTGTTCCATGCGGAAGCTTGCCTGTCCAGCGGAACGGTCCAGCCGAGCAGGCGTTCAGATCACACGTCCCTGATTTCCGGTGACATTCCGTTATCGAGAGCTTTTTCCGCATGTCGCTGCCCCGTGCGCCACTGGAGGGTCAGGATTCCGGCCCCGCCGCCCCCGGGGGAATCGTCGACCGGACCGACTGGCGCGAGGCCGTCACGGCGCGCATCCCCTCGCTGCGCGCCTTCGCCTGGTCCCTGTCGCGCAACGGCGCCGACGCGGACGATCTCGTCCAGGAGACCCTGACCAAGGCGTGGACCTACCGCGACCGCTTCGAGCCCGGCACAAATCTCAGGGCCTGGCTTTTCACCATCCTGCGGAACTCCTGGTATTCTTCGGTCGCAAAGCGCAGCCGTGAGGTGGCGGACGAGGACGGCCACCACGCCGCGCGCCTGACCGCCGAGGGCAGCCAGGAATGGACCGTCGAGCTCAGCGCCCTGAAGACCGCCCTCGACGACCTGCCCCCCGAGCACCGCGAGGCCATCGTCATGGTGGGCGCCGCCGGCCTGTCCTACGAAGAAGCGGCGGAGATCGCCGGCTGCGCGCTCGGCACCATCAAGAGCCGCGTCAACCGCGCGCGAAATCGTCTGGCCGAGGCCATGGACATGCCCCGCGGAGACGCCTGAGGCTCAGGAGAGCTTGTCGGCCCGCTTCGGGTCGGCGGCCAGCCGGTCGACGTGGGTGGTGATTGCCTCGGGCACCGGCTCGGTCTCGACGGCTTCGAATGCGTCGCGCAAAACCCGGTCCACCGGCGGCATTTCCTGATCTTTCAATCGCTTCGCCATAGGCTGCTTCACTAACCTGCGGCGCACTGAAGTTGAACAGTTAAGTCGGCTTTCCGACATAATGTTCCGCATCAGAGACTGCGAATTGCGTCCAGCAGCTCCTCCACCGCCTCGGCCGTCGTGGCCCAGGAGCAGACGAAGCGGACCGATCCGTCGTCGAACCGGTAGCAGGCCCAGCCGAGCTCATTGAGCCGCCGGTGGGCCTCCGGCGACATGCGCACGAAGACGGCGTTGGCCTCGACCGGATGCGCCAGGGCGAAGGCCGATCCCGCGAGGATGCCGTCCGCCAGCCGCTGAGCCATCAGGTTGGCGTGGGCGGCGCCGTCCTCCCAGGCGTTGCTTTCCAGCAGGCCCAGGAAGGGCGCGGCCAGATAGCGGGCCTTGGAGGCGGTCTGCCCCGCCTGTTTCAGCCGGTTGTCGATCCGCCGGGCCAGCGACCTGTCGAACATGACGATGGCCTCGGTGCAGTTGGCCCCCGCCTTGGCCCCGCCGAACACCAGCACGTCCACTCCCAACCGGGCGATCTGGGTCAGGTCGAACCCCGCCGCCGCCGCATTGGCCAGCCGCGCTCCGTCCAGGTGCACGCCGTAGCCCTTCAGCTTCACCGGCTCGACCAGGTGGCGCAGTTCCTCCTCGCTGTAGACCGTGCCGTATTCGGTGGACTGGGTCAGGCTCAGAGCCGCCGGCGGCTGGCGGTGGCCGACCTCCGGCTCGTCGAGCGCCGCGGTCAGCGCCAGCGGGTCGATCTTGCCGGAGAATCCGGGCAGGCCGATCAGGCCCACGCCTGAGCCGAAGAAGCCCGGGGCCCCTGTCTCGTCGGTGCAGACATGGGCGGCATGATGAGCCAGCACCGCCTCGTGCGGCCACGCCAGCATCGACAGGGCGATGGCGTTCGCCGCCGTGCCGGAGAAGACGAAGCGGATCTCGGCGTCCGCGTCCAGCCGGCGGCGGATCTGGTCGGCGGCCCGGGCGGTGACGTCGTCGGCGCCGTAGGCCCGCGCATAGCCCGCATTGGCCTCGACCAGGGCCTGCAGCGCGGCCGGAGCCATGCCTGCGGTGTTGTCCGATCCGAAGTCGTAACGCATCGCTCAGCCTTCTCCCTCTGCCGGGTCATCCGCGGAACCGTCGTCGCGATGGGCCTTCTGCTCGACCGTGCGGACGGTGACCACCGGCATGACGTCCTCGTCGCCATAGGGCACGGCCACCTGGTGGGGGAACGGAATCTCGATGCCCGCGGCGTCGATCGCCTCCTTGCCTCCCTGCATCAGGTCGGCCTGGACCTGCCACCAGTCCTCCGACTTCACCCAGGCCTGGAGCGAGATCTGCACGGCGCTGTCCAGCAGGCCGGTGACTCCCGTCCAGGGCGGCGGGTCCGGCAGCACCTTCTCATGGCCCTCCGCGACCCCCGCCAGCACCGCCCGCGCCGCGTTCAGGTCCTCGCCGTAGCCGACGGTGAAATTGATCTCGATCCGCCGGGTCTTCTGCCCCGACAGGTTCAGGATCACATCGTTCAGCACCTTCGAGTTGGGCACCACGATCTTGTGATTGTTGGCGTTCGACATCTGCGTGGTGAACAGGTCCAGCCGCTGCACGGTGCCCGACGCGCCGCCCACGTCGATTACGTCCCCGACCTTGTAGGGTCGCAGGACCAGCAGCAGCACGCCCGCCGCGACGTTCGACAACGTTCCCTGCAGCGCCAGTCCGACCGCCAGGGACGCCGCGCCGAGCACCGCTATGATCGAGGTGGTCTGGACGCCCAGCCGCTGCAGCACGGCGATGAAGCCGACGATGTAGACCACCACCCGCACCACCTGCACGACGAAGCTGAGCACGGTCGGGTCGTGACGGAAGCCACGCACCTTCGACAGGGCCCGGCGGGTGATCCGCGAGGCCCATTTCGCCCCGATCACCGTGGCGACGAGGATGATCGAGGCGATCGTCAGATTGACCGCCAGATCCCCGGCCATGTCCGTGACCTTGGCCAGCACGGCCGCGTCCAGGGTCATCGCCTGCTGGCCCGCGGCCACGGCGTCGTTCAGCGAAGTCGGAAGCGAAAGCATGGGCCGGGTCTAACGCGCCTGCCCGGATTTGGAAGCCCGTGGAGCCGGAAATGTCCTCGTGCGTTCTGCCGGCGGGTCGGCTTGCGCCACGGTGCAAAGTCGAGATTGCCGTGCGCGGCATTCGGAGGGGGAAATGAAGAAGTCTGCTCTGAACGTCGGGGTCGATGTTCCCTGGGTCACCAGCTGGACGGTGGAGACGATCGTGGGCGTCAGGCGGTGCCCGACGGTCGGCGGACACCCCGCCCTCGTCCAGACCGAGGCCTCCGGCAATGGCCGTCCCGTCTATTCGCAAAACCATCTGGTGCGACAGCGCCGGACCGTTCTCGGCATGCTGTGCCCGATGTGCGGCCGGCCGACCCCGCCCGAAGACCGATGGACCCAGGTGGCTCGCCAGACGCCGGCCGGCCTTCTGCGCCGGGCCGGCAAGGCCGTCGGGCTGTCCCGCGAGATCGAGGACAGGCAGGTGGTCGTGGACGCGGGGTCAATCGCGCCCTCGCACAAGGCCTGCGTGGACCGGTCGCTGCGATACTGCCCGCACCTCAAGGCCGATCCGGAGGTCGATGTGATGCCCTTCCCGGCGCGCTGGACGATCTTGCCCCTGCTCATCGAAGCGTCCCCGACGCTCGAAGGTGGCGCCGTCGCCGGCGCCGCCATTCTGGTGGTGACCTTCCTTCAGCTTGTGGGCATCACGGGGCGGATGGATCGCGACTGGCGCTTCCGCAGGGTCGCGCCGCGCCGGAGAATTGGACAGCGGCGACAGTGACAGTGCTAGTGAGCAGGACGGGGGGCGACGAGGGCTCACCGGCACTGTCACTCCTCACTTCACCGGCGCGTTTTGCTCGAAATGACCGACCTCCCCTCCCTCCGCGAGAGCCTCGACGCCCACGGGCTGTCGGCGAAGAAGAGTTTCGGCCAGCATTTCCTGCTGGACCTGAACGTGACCCGCAAGATCGTGCGGCTGGCCGGACCGTTCGAGGGGCGCGCCGTCATCGAGGTCGGGCCTGGCCCCGGCGGGCTTACGCGGGCGCTGCTGGAGAGCGACGCGGGCAAGGTGGTGCTGGTCGAGAAGGATCCGCGCTTCCTGCCGCTGCTGGCCAAGCTGGACGATGGGTCGGGCCGGCTCGAGATCATCGAGGGCGATGCGCTCAAGGTGCGCGAGACGGAACTGGTCGCGGGCCCGGCGCACGTGGTGTCGAACCTGCCGTACAACGTGGGCACCGCCCTGCTGATCAAATGGCTGACGGGGCCGTGGCTGCCGTACGCCCTGACCCTGATGTTCCAGAAGGAGGTGGCCGAACGCATCGTGGCCGCCCCCGGAGACGACGCCTACGGCCGGCTGGCGGTGATCGCCCAGGCGGTGTGCGAGGCGCGGCTGGTCATGCACCTGCCCGCCGCCGCCTTCACCCCTCCGCCCAAGGTGGCCAGCGCGGTGGTGCATCTGGTCCCGAGGCCGGACCGGCCGGATCGCGAGACGCTGAAGCGGCTGGAGCGGGTCACGGCGGCGGCTTTCGGCCAGCGCCGCAAGATGCTGCGGTCGAGTCTGAAGACACTGGGCGGCGCGGCCCTGTGCGAGGCGGCCGGGATCGAGCCGGGCGCGCGGGCGGAGGTGATCGACGGCGCAGGATTCCTGCGGCTCGCGAAGGCGCTGGGACCGGGCGGTTGAGCGAACCGGTGAAGACCTGCGGCGGATGACGGAGCTCACTTCATGGCAAGTCGGCGGGCTGGTGCTGGGCCTGATCGCCTATGCCATCGCCTGGATCTGGGGCGGGCGCCCCGAACGGCTGGCGGCGGGTGTGTTGCTGTTCACCTGCCTGCTCTCGAGCCTGACCTTCGGCTGGGAGGTGGGCGGGTTCTACTGGTTCGCCATGGCGCAGGATTGCGTGCGTCTGCTGATCTTCGGCTGGCTGTGCCTGCGGTTCGACCGCTGGTGGAGCTTCGTCATCACCGCGGCCCTGGGGCAGATGCTCTTCGTATACGCCGCCCAGCTTCTGATCCCGGCCGTCACCCAGTATGCGGTGGCCTCCGCCCATGTCGGTCTGGGTTATCTGATCGACCTGGCCCTGCTGCTCGGCGTCAGCGAGCGCTGGCTGGCCGGGGAGGAGCCGGCCCGCCTCGCAGCATGGAAGGCGGCCGACAGGGCGACGGCGTGGAGGCGTCGCCGCAGGGACGGCGCGCGGCTGCAGGAAACCTCCGTCCCGTGACCGCCTGGCAATCCGGCGGACTCGTCCTCGGCTATTTCGCCTACGCCGTCGCGTGGGTGAGGGGCGGACCGCCCGAACGGTTGGGCGCGGGCGTATTGCTGCTCGCCTGCCTGGTGGCGAACCACGCCAATGGCTGGGAGGTCGGCGACCTCTATCCGGGCTTCATAATCATGGACAGCGCCATCTTTCTCGTCTTTGGCTGGCTCAATTTCCGGTCTGACCGATGGTGGACCGCGGTAGCCGCCGGCGCCGCCGGTCTGATCGTTCTGGGACACGTCATCCGGCTGCTGGACCGCAGCTTTGCGCACGGCGCGATGGTCTCGGCGAAGATCGGCCTCGCCTATGTCGTGGACCTGGCCCTGCTGGCAGGCGTCGGCGAGCGGTGGCTGGCAGGCGAACAGCCGGCGGGGCGCGCCGCATGGGCGGCGGCGAACCGGATGACGGCGGCGCGGCGCGGGGCGCCGGCGCCATAGCCCCGCCGCGGCCCTAGCGCGTTCCCGCGGCGGTCTCCGCCTTGCGCTCCACCACGATCCGCAGCAGGGCGTCCACCGCCGCCTCCGGGGAGACCCGGCAGTCGTCGATCAGCCGCTGCAACTGGGGACCGACGTCCGGGGTGACGCGGGCGGCGACCATCGACCAGTCGCGGAACAGCCGGCCGCTCACGGGCCGGCGCGAGAGAATCGTGAGGTCGGTGTGGCGGGCGTCGGCATCGAGGCGGCGCAGCAGCCCGTCGAGCGCCGGCGCCGGCCCCTCGATCACCTGCAGGAACCATCCATCGTTGACGGCCAGGGCGCCGGTGAGGCCCTCGCGCGCATTATTGCGCTGGGCTTCCCCGAGAAGCTCCGAGATCGCCTGCAGCGAGGTGGTGTCGATACAGGCCCGGCTGCAATAGACCAGCCGCTCCAGGCTCTCGGCCCCCCTCTTTCCGAACATGGTTACCTCCGCCAGCCCCGACGAAAGGTTGCGAGCGGCCAGTTGGTTGCAGTCGGCCTCCCGATGACGCGGGCGCGGCGCAACAAAAAGGGCCGCCCCCGGGGGAGCGGCCCTTCCATTGTCAGCCGGCGAACGGCTTCGTCTTCAGGCGACAGCCCCCGCCAGAGGGGAGGCCGGGCTCATCCGACGGGCCGCGCGCGGCGTGAGACAATGAGACATTCGACCACCTCCTTTCGTTGTTGAAACAGTGCGTTGGAGATGGGGAGCAGCGCGCGGCATTCAAGAGCCGGGGCCGCCCCCCGATGGGTCAGACCGCCTCGTTCAGCAGGGCGGTCTTGTACTTCTCGACCCAGATGTTGCGGAAACGCTTCGAGCGCTCGGCATGGTAGATGTGGGCCAGCTCGGCGTAGGAGCGGTCGAAGTCGTCGTTGACGAAGACGTAGTCGAACTCGCCGCAGTGCTCGATCTCGCCCTTGGCGTTGGCGATGCGGCGGTCGATGACCTCCTCGGCGTCCTGCGAGCGGGTGACGAGGCGGCGGCGCAGCTCTTCCAGGCTGGGTGGCAGGATGAAGACCCGGACCGCATCCTCGGGGCATTTGCGCGCGATGTCGCGGGCGCCCTGCCAGTCGATGTCGAACAGCACGTCGCGGCCCTCGGCGAGGGCGCGGTCGATGGGCGCGCGCGGGCTGCCGTAGCGGCTGCCGTGGACGTCGGCCCATTCGAGGAAGGCGTCGGCCTCGACCATGCGCTGGAACTCGGCGTCGCTGACGAAATGGTAGTCGCGATCGGCGACCTCGCCCGGGCGGATGCCGCGGGTTGTCATGGAGACGGACAGTTCGAGGCCGCCGTGGTCGGCCATCAGGCGGCGGCACAGGCTGGTCTTGCCGGCGCCCGAGGGGCTGGCGACGATCAGGAGGACGCCGCGGCGGGGCGTGCGTTCATTCGACATTCTGGACCTGTTCCCGCAACTGCTCGATGACGGCTTTCAGCTCGAGGCCGATTCCGGTGAGCGCGGTCGTAGCCGATTTCGAGCAGAGGGTGTTCGCCTCCCTCATGAATTCCTGCATCAGGAAGTCGAGTTTCCGCCCGGCGGGGGGTTGCTGCAACAGGGTGCGGGCCGAGGCGAGGTGGGCGGTCAGCCGGTCGAGCTCCTCGCGCACGTCGGCCTTGGTCGCGAGGGCGGCGGCCTCGAGGATGATGCGGTCCTGCAAGCCCGGGGCGCCCAGTTCCGAAAGATTGGGGGCCAGCTCGGTCATCCGGCGGGTGAAGCGGTCGCGTATGGCCTCGACCTGGGCGGCCGCCTCGGCTTCGGCACGGCCGACGAGAACCTCGATCCGCTCCACAAAGGCTTCGACCACCGGCAGGAGCTGGGCGCCCTCACGATCGCGGGATGTCTTCAGGGCGTCGAAGGCGGCGTCGATGGAGGCGGCCATGGCGGCCTCGACGGCGGCGCGGGCCTCGGCGTCCTCCTCCTCCTCGGGGGCTTCCAGCACGCCGCGCAGGCCCAGCAGGCCGTCGGCCGAGGGCGGCGTCGCCCCCTCCTCCGCCAGCTGGTTGGCCAGGGCCAGGTAGCGGGCGAGGATGTCGTCATTGACCTTGAGCGCGGCGGCGCCCGGGTCGGCGCGTTTGGCCTGGACGCCGACCGTCACCTGGCCGCGGCTGAAATGTCTCTGGGCCGACGCCTTGGCGGCGCGTTCGAGGCTGTCGAAACCGGGCGGGCCGCGGAAGCGGACCTCCAGGTTGCGGCCGTTGACCGAGCGCGTCTCGACCGACCAGGTCCAGGCCCCCTGCGCACCCTCGGCCCGGCCGAAGCCGGTCATGCCGGAAATGGTGCTCATTGCGCCGGAGCCGCTTGCGGAACGCGGATGACCTGGGCGCCGGGCGGGACGACGACGCCCGGGGGGACGGCTCCGGCCTCGGGGCTGGCGTTGGGCACGGTGGGGACGGTTCCCGGGACAGCCGGCGGCGGGCTGCCGGGGGGCAGGCCGGCCTTGCGCCGTTCGATCTCGCGCCAGCGGGCGACGTTGGCGAGGTGCTCTTCGTAGGTGCGGGCGAAGGCGTGGCCGCCGGAGCCGTCGGCGACGAAATACAGTTCGCTGGAAGGCGGCGGATTCAGCACGGCGGCGATGGCCTCACGGCCCGGATTGGCGATCGGCGTCGGCGGCAGGCCGTCGATCTGATAGGTGTTCCACGCGGTCTGGCGCTCCAGCTCGGAGCGGCGGATGCCCCGCCCCAGCGGCCGGCCCTGGGTCAGGCCGTAGACGATGGTCGGATCGCTCTCCAGCCGCATGCCGATGCGCAGGCGGTTGGAGAAGACGGCGGCCACCCGCGGGCGCTCGGCGGCGACACCGGTCTCCTTCTCGACGATGGAGGCGAGGATGACAGCCTCCTCGGGCGACTTGACGACGGTGCGGGGCGAACGCGCGGCCCACAGGCGGGCGAGATTATCGGCCTGGGCCGTGGTCATGCGGGCGATGACGGACGCACGGGTCTCGCCGCGGCTGATCTCGTAAGTATCGGGCCACAGCGAGCCCTCCTCCGGCACGGTGTCGATCGTGCCGGTGAGCAGGGGCTGGTTGTTGAGGATGTCGACCGCCTGGGCCGAGGACCAGCCTTCTGGCAGGGTGACGTAGTGGCGGACCACCTTGCCCTCGACCAGCAGCACCAGGACGGAGCGCAACGACGCGCGGGAGGGCACCTCGTATTCGCCCGCCCTCAGCTTGCGATCGGCGCCGGTCAGGGTCGCGGCGGCCTTGAACATATCGGTCGAGCGGATCACGCCCGCGGCCTTCAGATTGGCGGCGATGGCGTTGACCCCGGCCCCGCTGGGCAGGGTGACGATGGTGGAGTCCCCTTCGCGCGCGGCCGGTCCGGGCGCGTAGAAGACGCTCCAGCCGGCGACGAGGGCGATGATCAGGAAGACGCTGAAGGTGGCCGAGGCCGCAAGCAGGGCCGTGGCCCGCCCCGACCGGGATCGGCTGGTTTTCGGAGCCCCCGCTCCCCGAAAGCGTCCGAACATCAGCCGACCTTCTTGAAGATGACGCTGGCGTTGGTGCCGCCGAAGCCGAAGCTGTTGGACATGGCGACGTCGATCTTCATCGGCTGGCCCTTGTCGCGGACCAGGTTCAGGGGCGTTTCGCGCTCCGGATCATCGAGGTTGATGGTCGGCGGGGCGATCTGGTCGCGGATGGCCAGGATGCAGAAGATGGCCTCGATGGCCCCGGCCGCGCCCAGCAGGTGGCCGGTCATCGACTTGGTCGAGGACAGGGCGACATTGGGCGCGTGATCGCCCATCAGCCGTTCGATCGCCCCGGCCTCGATCCAGTCCGCCATGGTCGAGGTGCCGTGGGCGTTGACGTAGTCGATGTCGGACACGTCGATGCCGGCCCGCTTCACCGCCATCTGCATGGCCCGGTAGCCGCCCTCGCCGTCCTCGGCCGGGGCGGTGATGTGGTAGGCGTCGCCGCTGAGGCCGTAGCCGACGATCTCGGCGTAGATGGTCGCCCCGCGGGCCTTGGCATGCTCGTACTCTTCCAGCACGACGATGCCGGCGCCCTCGCCCATGACGAAGCCGGAGTGGTCCTTGTCCCACGGCCGCGAGGCCTTCTCCGGTTGGTCGTTGTAGGCGGTGCACAGGGCCTTGCAGGCGAGGAAGCCGGCGATGCCGATCGGCACGATGGAGCTTTCGGCCCCACCCGCGACCATCACGTCGGCGTCGTCGAGGGCGATCATGCGGGCCGCGTCGCCGATGGCGTGGGCCCCGGTGGCGCAGGCGGTGACGACCGAGTGGTTCGGCCCCTTGAGCCCGTGGCGGATCGAGATCTGGCCGCTGGTCAGGTTGATCAGGGCCGAGGGAATGAAGAAGGGGCTGACCCGGCGCGGACCCTGCTCCTTGAGGATGATGGCGGTGTCGGCGATGGGGCCCAGGCCGCCGATGCCGGAGCCGACCATGACGCCGGTGCGCTGGCGCTGTTCCTCGGTCTCCGGCTTCCAGCCGGCGTCGGCGAGCGCCTCGTCCGCCGCCGCGATGGCGTAGACGATGAAGTCGTCGACCCGCTTGCGGTCCTTGGGCGACATGACCTTTTCGTGGTCGAACACGCCCGGCTGACCGGGAGCGCCGCCGCCGCGGCCGTCGACCGAGGGAATCTCACCGGCGATGGTGCAGGCGTAGCCCTCGGTGTCGAAGCTGGTGATCGGGCCGATGCCGGAACGGCCCTCGACGATGCCCTTCCAGTTGTGTTCGACGCCCCAGCCCAGGGGGGTCAGAAGGCCGAGGCCCGTGACGACAACGCGGCGCATGCCCGCTCCTTCACTCAGAATCTTGACCTTAAACAGTAATGGCCGCCGGGCGGCCCCGCTAGGGGCGCGCCACGGCGGCCATCAGAGCCGTATCTGGCTGGCGACGATCAGCCGGCCAGCTTCTCGTCGATGAATTTCACGGCGTCGCCGACCGTCTGGATGTGCTCGGCGGCGTCATCCGGAATCTCGATGTCGAATTCTTCCTCGAAGGCCATGACCAGTTCGACGTTGTCGAGCGAGTCAGCGCCCAGGTCGTCGATGAAGCTGGCCTTTTCAACGACCTTTTCCGGATCGGCGTCCAGGTGGTCGATGACGATCTTGCGGACGCGTTCCAGGGTGTCGGACATGTTTGTCTCTGCTCGTTGGGCCGCCTGAGCGGCTGTTGTCAGTCCTTGCCGTATGACGACGGCGACGGCTGCGCAAGCCTTCAACGAAGACTCAGGCGAACCGGTTGCGTGGGCTTTAGCACAGCCGTGAGGGCTGGAAATAGCCTGTAGCGATCCGTGATCGCCTCAGATCATCGCCATGCCGCCGTTGACGTGCAGGGTCTGGCCCGTGACGTAGGCGGCCTCGTCCGACGACAGATAGACGGCGGCGGCGGCGATCTCGTCGCCGGTGCCGAGGCGCCCGGCCGGGATGTTCTTCAGGATGGTCTCGCGCTGCTGGTCGTTGAGCACCTCGGTCATCGGCGAGGCGATGAAGCCGGGGGCGATGCAGTTGACGGTGATGCCGCGCGAACCGACCTCCTGCGCCAGCGACTTGGAGAAGCCGATCATGCCGGCCTTTGAGGCGGCGTAGTTGGTCTGGCCCGGGTTGCCGGTGACGCCGACCACCGAGGTGATGCCGATGATGCGGCCCGAGCGGCGCTTCATCATGCCTTTCATGGCGGCGCGTGAGAGGCGGAAATAGCTCTCGAGATTGACCTTGATGACGTCGGTGAAGTCCTCGTCCTTCATCCGCATCAGCAGGCCGTCCTTTGTGATGCCGGCGTTGGCCACGAGGATGTCCAGCGGGGCGCCGGCGGCTTCCTCGGCGCGGGCGATCAGGCCGTCGACGGAGTCGGGATCGGACAGGTTGGCGGCGGCGGTGAAGGCGCGCTCGCCCAGCTCTTTCGCCAGATCCTGCAGCACCGCCTCGCGGGTGCCCGAGAGGACAACAGTCGCGCCCTGGGCGTGCAGGGCGCGGGCGATGGCCCCGCCGATGCCGCCCGTGGCGCCGGTGACGAGGGCGGTCTTGCCGGTGAGATTGAACATTTTTTCTCCTACTACGGGCGGCTACCCAAGTACCATGCGAGCACGACAACAAGTATCGCGAATGCCGCAAGGCTCAGGTTCAGTTTGGTGTCGATACGCTTTTTGGCGGCAGCATCGGAACGCTTGCGCTCTTCCTCTATCTGTTGCGCCTCATCGGCAGCCAAGTGATACGGCAACTGTCTTGCTATCCAAATCCCGAGCGCTCGTTTGAAGTCTGCTTGATAGCCGCCGTCATCTTTGGACTGACCGCTGATGCCCCCGGGACACGAAAAATCGGGGAAATACCAATGAATGACCTGACCGCCCGAGAACACGACTTGGCCGTCGGATCCAAGGAATGAAACCTTTGCCGTCTCATAGTACTGGTGGATTGTTACTTTCTTCGCAGCATCGGGATATGCACCGACCACAGATTTCATCCACTCACAAGCATCTGCAGCCTGCTGAATGAGTGTGGCTCTCTCACCTTTCTCGACTTCAGCCAAATGACGCTGCTCAAGTATCAACCTATCGAGGTCGGGATCACGATCGGTCATTTGACGCAACAGTCTTCGCGAAGGCTTCCAGGTCTTCGGGCGTGTTCAGCGACAGGCTCTCCGCGTCGGGGGCGATGCGTTTGGCCATGCCGGTCAGGACCTTGCCCGAGCCGATCTCGGCGAAACGGGTCACGCCCCCCGATCCAGAGTCCTGGCCGGCCATCCATTCCATCGACTCGCGCCAGCGGACGCGGCCGGTGACCTGTTCGATCAGCAGGCCGCGGATGATCTCGGGATCGGTCTCCGGCCGGGCGGTGACGTTGGCCACCACGGGCACGGCGGGCGCGACGATGGTCGCCCCGGCCAGGGCGGTGGCCATCTCGTCGGCGGCGGGCTGCATCAGCGGGCAGTGGAACGGCGCCGAGACGTTCAGCGGAATGGCGCGGGCGCCGAGTTCCTTGGCCTTTTCGATGGCCCGGTCGACCGCGGCCTTGTCGCCGGAAATGACGATGTTGCCGGCGTTGTTGTCGTTGGCCACGACGCAGACGCCGACCTCCGAGCCCGCTTTCGCGGCTTCCTCGGCCAGGGCGAGATCGGTCTTCGGTCCGATCAGGGACGCCATGGCCCCGCGGCCGACCGGCACGGCGCGCTGCATGGCCTGGCCGCGCAGCTTCAGCAGGCGGGCGGTGTCGGAGAGGCTGATCGCCCCGGCGGCGCACAGGGCCGAGTATTCGCCGAGCGAATGGCCGGCGACGAAGGCGGCGCGGCTGGCGTCGACGCCGAATTCGATCTTGAGCGCCCGGGCGGCCGCCATCGACACGGCCATCAGAGCCGGCTGGGCGTTCTCGGTCAGGGTCAGCTGATCCTCGGGCCCTTCGCGCATCAGCGACGACAGTTTCTGCCCCAGCGCCTCGTCGACCTCGGCGAAGACATCGCGGGCTGACGCGAAGGCGTCGGCGAGCGCCGCGCCCATGCCGACCGACTGGCTGCCTTGTCCGGGGAACAGCAGGGCGAGGGTCATGAGGCGCTCCGAAGGCCGTGAATCGAGGCGGCAGCGATAGGCCGGGCTCGCGGCAGGGGCAAGATGCACCCCGTCGCGAGATCAAAGCGATCTTTCGCGGAACCGGGTTCCGTGGCACCGTCCCGCCTGGACCAGGGAGGAGAGTCCGTCATGACCGTCGTCCAGCCACGCCCTCGGGCGCCGCGACGCGTGTTCTATCTGATCGTGGCCCTGGCGACCGCCGCGATCGTGTTCGCCGGCTTCGCGCCCAGCTTCTACCTGCGGGCCGCCGAGACCGGGCCGCTGAAGCCCCTGCTGGTCGTGCATGGGATCGTTTTCACCGCCTGGCTTGGCGTGTTTCTGGTGCAGACGGCGCTGATTCCGGCCCGGCAGGTCAAATGGCACCGGCGGCTTGGGTGGGCCGGACTGGCGCTGGCGGCGGCGATGGTGGCGCTCGGCGTCGCGGCCGGCGTGGACGCCCTGCGGGCGGGCTCCGCCCCGCCGGGCCTGGACCCGCGCGTGTTCGCCATGTTGCCGTTCGGCGACATCGCCATCTTCGCCGGCCTGATCGGCTGGGCGGCGGCGAAGCGGCGCGAAGCCGACTGGCACAAGCGGCTGATGGTCATGGCGACGGTCAGCCTGCTGACGCCGGCCCTGGCGCGCATCGTCATACCTTTCAACGGCGGGCCGATCGGCTTCCTCGGCCTGACCACCCTGGCGGTCGCGGCGGTGATCGCTTTCGACTGGATCGCACACCGCAGACCGCATCCGGCCTATCTGTGGGGCGGAGCGCTGATCGTCCTGCTCAAACCGCTCCTGCTGTTCCTCGTCGCCCCTTCGGCGCCGTGGCTGGCGCTGATGGATGTGATCCGGGGCTGATATCTAGAACAGCACGGCCGGATTCATGATCCGGTGCGGGTCCAGCGCGGCGCGGACAGCCTGCATGGCGCGGATCTCGAGCGGGGTCTTGTAGCGCCGGGCCTCATCGGTCTTGAGGCGACCGAGGCCGTGTTCGGCGGAGATGGAGCCGTCGTGGCGGGCGACGATGTCGTGCACGATCTGCGAGCCCTCGGCCCAGCGGGCGAGGAAGGCGGGGCGATCGCCGCCGGGCGGACAGAGGACGTCGTAGTGGAGGTTGCCGTCACCGACGTGGCCGAAGGCGCTGACCCGGGCGCCGGGGTGGAAGCGTTCGACGGCGGCGGTGGCCTCCTCGAGGAAGTCGGGGATGCGCGAGACCGGGACGGAGACGTCGTGCTTCCAGCCGCCGCCCTCGGGCTTCTGGGCGGCGGACTGCTCCTCGCGGACCTTCCAGAAGGCGGCGCGCTGGGCGTCGTTCTGGGCGATGGCCGCGTCGGTGATCAGGCCGGCCTCGAAGGCATGGGACAACAGCCGCTCCATGGCCGCGTCGGCGGCGCCGGGCTCGCCGGAGACCAGTTCGACCAGGACGTACCAGGGCGGGGCGGTGTCGAGCGGCTCGCGCGTGCCGGGGATATTGGCGAGCACGAACTCCATGCCCAGCCGCTTCATCAGCTCGAAGGCCTCGACCCCGCCGCCGGTCTCGGCCTTGGCCCGGGCCAGAAGTTCGATGGCGGCGCGCGGGCTGTCGAGCCCGACCATGGCGGTGGCGCGGGAGCGCATGACCGGGAACAGCTTCAGGGTCGCGGCGGTGACCACGCCAAGCGTGCCCTCGGCCCCGATCAGCAGTTGCTTGAGATCGTAGCCGGTGTTGTCCTTCCTCAGCCGCTTGAGGCCGTGGAAGATCTCGCCGTCGGGCAGGACGGCCTCGATCCCCAGCACCAGGTCGCGCATCACCCCGTAGCGGATCACGGCCGTGCCGCCGGCGTTGGTGGAGATCACCCCGCCGATGGTGGCCGTGCCCTCGGCGGCGAGGCTGAGCGGGAACATCCGGTCGGCGGCGGCGGCGGCCTGCTGCGCCTCCAGCAGGGTGACGCCGGCCTCCACCGTCATGGCGTCGTCCAGCGGGGTCACGTCGCGGACCGTGCGCAGCTTGCGCGTCGAGAGCAGCACCTCGCCATACGGAATTTGCCCGCCGACGAGGCCGGTGTCGCCGCCCTGCGGGACGATGGCGACGCGGTGCCCGGCGCAGATCCTGACCGCGGCCGCCACCTGCTCGGTCGAACTCGGCGTCAGCATCAGGGGCGTGTGGCCGTTCCAGCGGTTGCGCCACTCGGTCAGCCAGGGCGCGATCTCGGCGGCATCCTCGGTCCAGCCGCCGTCGCCGAGGGCGGACTTGAGGGCGGCGAGGGCTGCGGCGGACGGCGGGGTCATGGCGCAGGTTGTGTCAAAGTCGTGGACCTCGGGAAAGGGCCAGGCCAGGGTTAGCCCATGACCGGCCCCCTGCCCGCCCCCGTCCCGTGTGTCGGCGTCGTCTGCCTGCGCGGCGACGAGGTGCTGCTGATCCGGCGCGGGCGGCCGCCGCGACTGGGCGAGTGGAGCCTGCCCGGCGGACGGATCGAGCCGGGCGAGCGAACGGTGGACGCCGCCCTGAGGGAGCTGCGCGAGGAGACCGGCGTCGAGGCGGAAATCACCAGCCTGCTTGACGTGATCGACGGAGTCTTCCCTGAGGCCGAGCGGCACTATGTCCTGATCGACTACGCCGCCCGCTGGCTTTCGGGCGAGCCGGTGGCTGGCGACGACGCGCTGGAGGCTCGCTTCGTGCCCCTGGACGAGGTCGCGGCGCTGGTCGGCTGGGACGAGACGCGGCGGGTGATCCGCATGGCCGTGGAGGCTGCGGCCGTCTGAAGCATTACAGCGAGTTCATGAACCGGGGTCCGGTTTCGCTGGCAGGCGGGGCCCCGGATGCTAACCTTGAAAGGAATAGGGAGGCTTTGATGGACTTTTCCACACTCTTCGTCGGTGCGCTGGTCGTCCTCGCGTTCATCCTGCTGTTCAGCGTGGTGAAGATCGTGCCGCAGGGCCGCGAGATGACCGTCGAGCGGTTCGGCAAATACACGCGGACCTTGTCGCCCGGCATCAGCCTGCTGACGCCGTTCGTCGAGCGCATCGGGCGCCGCATGAACATGATGGAGCAGGTCCTCGACGTGCCCCAGCAGGAGGTCATCACCAAGGACAACGCCATGGTGAAGGTCGACGCCATCGTCTTCATCCAGGTGATGGAGGCCTCGGCCGCCGCCTACCGGGTGGAGAACCTGCCCTACGCCATCACCCAGTTGTGCATGACCAACCTGCGCACCGTGGTCGGCTCGATGGAACTGGACGAGGTGCTGTTCCAGCGCGACTCGATCAACTCGCGCCTGCTGACCGTGATCGACGCGGCGACCGAGCCGTGGGGCGTCAAGGTCAACCGCATCGAGATCAAGGACCTGACCCCGCCGGCCGACATCACCAACGCCATGGCCCGCCAGATGAAGGCGGAGCGCGAGAAGCGCGCCGTCATCACCGAGGCCGAGGGCGAGAAACAGGCCGCCATCGCCCGCGCCGAGGGGGCCAAGCAATCGGCCATCCTGCAAGCCGAGGGCCGCAAGGAGGCCGCCTTCCGCGACGCCGAGGCCCGCGAGCGCGAGGCCGAGGCCGAGGCCAAGGCCACCGCCATGGTGTCCGAGGCCATCGCCCGCGGCGACGTCAACGCCATCAACTATTTCGTGGCCCAGAAATACGTCGAGGCCTTCGCCGAACTGGCCCGCAACCCGACGGCCAAGACCGTCATCGTGCCGGCCGAAATGTCCGGACTGGTCGGCACCATCGCCGGCCTGGGCGAACTGGTCGGTCTGGCGAAGGATCAGCAGCAGGTCCGCGCCGCGCCGGCCGCGGCGCCCCGTTCCACGCCCTCCGCTCCACGCGCGCCGCGCGGCGGCGGCTCCGTTCCGGGAACCTGACCCATGAACGCCCTGATCGATCTCCACGCCGCACAGCCGTACTGGGTCTGGCTGGCGCTCGGCGTGATCCTGCTGGCCGTGGAGGCCGCCTTCTCGACCGAGTGGCTGCTGTGGCCGGCGGTGGCGGCGGGCGTGGTGGCGGTGGTTACGGCGCTGGGCCTGCCGCTGGGCCTTGTGGGCGAGGTGCTGCTGTTCGCGGTCCTGACCGTGGCGGCGACCCTGCTGTCGCGAAAGCTGATCCAGCGGGTCAATCCCTCGGAGGTCCCGGACATCAACGCCCGCGACGCGCGGCTGATCGGCCAGCGCGCCCAGGTGGTGCAGGCCTTCGTCAACGGCCGCGGCCGGGTGTTCGTCTCGGGCGCCGAATGGGTCGCCGAGATCGAGGGCGACGCGCCACTGGCTGGCGAAAGCGTCATCGTCGAGGGGATGGACGGGCCCCGGCTGAAGGTGCGGGCGGTCTAGCCCTTCATCTCGTCGATCCCGCGATTCGCCAGGCGGTCGGCGCGTTCGTTCAGCTCATGCCCCGCGTGGCCCTTGACCCAGTGCCATTTGACCTCGTGCCGCGCGCGGGCGGCGTCGAGGCGTTTCCACAGGTCCTCGTTCTTGACCGGCTTTTTGTCGGCGGTCTTCCAGCCGCGCGCCTTCCAGCCCCGGATCCATTCGGTGATGCCGGTCATCACGTATTTGCTGTCGGTGTGGAGGTCGACGCGGCAGGGCCGGGTCAGGGCCTCGAGCGCCATGATGGCGGCCATCAGCTCCATGCGGTTGTTGGTGGTCAGCGCCTCCCCGCCCCACAGTTCCTTCTCGTGACCGCCGCCGGTCTGGAGCACGGCGCCCCAGCCTCCGGGGCCGGGATTGCCGCGACAGGCGCCGTCGGTGTGGATGATCACGTGACTCATGCGCGCGTCCCTAACAGGTTCGCTTGGCGTCGCGCCACCGAACGGCCTATATGCGGCGGAAGAGTTTGAGCGGGTCCCTGTGACCCGGAACAGGAGACATCTCGTGGGTTCTTTCAGCATCTGGCACTGGGCCATCGTCGCCATCATCGTGCTGCTGCTGTTCGGCGGCCGCGGCAAGCTGTCGGGCCTGATGGGCGACGCCGCCAAGGGCGTGCGGGCGTTCCGCGACGGCCTGAAGGACACCGACGGCGACAAGCCCAAGGACGAACGGGCCGGCGCCCTGCCCCGCACCGAGGCGGAAAAAGAAGACCTGAAGCAATAGTCGCATCGCGTCGGAGAGACTGACGGATGGGTGGACTTGGCCCCGGCATCGGCGGGCTCGAAATCCTTGTTATCGGCCTCGTGGCCCTGCTGGTCGTCGGGCCGAAGGACCTGCCCGTGCTGATGCGCAAGGTCGGCAAGGCCATGGCCAGGGCGCGGGCCATGGCCAACGAGTTCCGTTCGAGCTTCGACGAGATGGCGCGGCAATCGGAACTCGACGAGCTGCGCAAGGAGGTCGAGGCGCTGCGGACCGGCCAGGGCCTGGTCCCGCTGGGCGCGGAGGCCGACGCCGCCTTCCGCGACATCCGCAACGATCTCAACCGGCCCCTCTACGAGCCGGCGGGCCAGCCGGCGCTTGATGCGCCCGACGAATGGCCGGACAGCGCCCCCGTCATGCAGCCGCTCGAGACCGTCGCCGCGCCTGAGCCGAAGCCCGCGCCCAAGCCCACGACGAAGCCCGCGCCGAAGCCCGCGCCGAAGAAGGGCAAGGCGGCCACGCCCCGGACGGCCGGCAAGCCGCGGGCGGCGAAGAAGGCCACCGCCAGGGCCTCCGACGGCAAGCCCCGGCCGACTCGCGCGAAGAAGGTGGACCTGTGACCCGGCTGGACCGCGACGAGGCCGAGATCGAGGCGTCACGCGCGCCCCTGATGGATCACCTGATCGAACTGCGCGGGCGGCTGGTGGTCTGCGTGGTCGCCTTCGTGCTCGGCTTCATCCTGTGCTTCGCGTTTTCGGAGCCCCTCTACATCTTCCTGGTCAAGCCGTTCGCGGCCGCCGCAGCCTTCCACAGCACGGTCGGTCCCGGCGGTCATGTCTCGCCGCTGGATCTGATCCTCGGCACGGCGGGGCTGAAGGCGCTGCCGGTGGTCGACGGACAGATGGTCAATCTGATCTACACGGCGCCGCTCGAGATCCTCTTCACCAAGATGAAGCTGGCCGGCTTCGGGGCCATCGTCGTGGCCTTCCCGGTTCTGGCCTGGCAGCTGTACCGGTTCGTCGCGCCAGGCCTGTACCGCAACGAGAAGGGCGCCTTCCTGCCCTTCCTGATCGCGGCGCCCCTGCTGTTCCTGCTGGGTGCGGCGCTGGTCTATTTCGTCATGCTGCCGTTCGTGATGTGGTTTTCGCTGAGCCAGCAGATCACCGCCGGCGGCGTCTCGGCGGAGCTGTTGCCCAAGGTCTCGGACTACCTGGACCTGGTCACCGCCCTGCTGCTGGCCTTCGGCCTGTGCTTCCAGCTGCCCGTCGTCATGACGCTGCTCGGTCTGGCGGGGATCATCTCGTCGAAGGTGATGGCCGAGGGGCGGCGCTACGCCATCGTCGGCGTGGTCGTGGTGGCGGCCGTGGTGACTCCGCCGGACCCGATCAGCCAGCTGATGCTCGCCGTGCCGCTGGTGCTGCTTTACGAGGTCTCGATCTGGTGCGTGCGGCTGATCGAACTGCGCCGCGGCAAGGTCGAGGCCGCCGAAGCGGCCGCCTGATCGGAACCCCGCCGCAGCGTGGCCGTTTGAGCCGGGTTCCCATTCAGGAGTCCGCCCATGACCGCTCTCAATCGCCCTGCCGTCGTCGCTTCGATCGGCGCCTTGGCGCTGGCCGCCGCCGCCTGCACGCCAGCCGACAACGACGCGGACACGGCGAACGACGCCACGACCGAGGGTCGCGACACCACCACCATCATCGAGCGTGAGGTCCCGGCCGCCCCGGTCGTGGTCGAACGTGAGGTCCCCGTTCCGACGCCCCCGGTCGTGGTCGAGAAGCGCGACGGCGACAGCACCACCGTCCGCGCCGGCGAGAACGGGATCGAGGTCGAGACGACCAACCGCTAAGGGCGATCGCCCGGACAGCAAAGGCGCCGGACGGCTGGCCGTCCGGCGCCTTCTTTTCGTCAGCCCCGGCTGTCGATCAGCAGCTGTAGTACATGTCGAATTCGACGGGGTGCGGGTGCAGTTGCAGACGCATCACCTCTTCCATCTTCAGCTCGATGTAGCTGTCGATGAAGTCGTCATCCATGACGCCGCCCTTCTTGAGGAAGGCGCGATCCTTGTCGAGGCTGTCGAGCGCCTCCTTCAGCGAGCCGCAGACCTCGGGGATGTTGCCGCGCTCTTCCGGCGGCAGGTCGTAGAGGTTCTTGTCGGCCGGGGCGCCCGGATCGATGCGGTTCTCGATGCCGTCGAGGCCCGCCATCAGCAGGGCCACGAAGGTCAGGTAGGGGTTGCCCATCGGGTCCGGGAAGCGGGCTTCGATGCGCTTGGCCTTGGGCGAGTTGACCCAGGGGATGCGGATCGAGGCCGAGCGGTTGCGCGACGAATAGGCCAGTTTCACCGGCGCCTCGTAGCCCGGGACCAGCCGCTTGTAGGAGTTGGTCGTCGAGTTGGCGAAGGCGTTGATGGCCTTGGCGTGCTTGATGATGCCGCCGATGTACCATAGGCACAGGTCCGACAGGCCGGCGTATTTGTCGCCCGCGAACAGGGGCTTGCCGTCGCGCCAGATCGACTGGTGCACATGCATGCCCGAGCCGTTGTCGCCGAAGGTCGGCTTGGCCATGAAGGTGGCCGACTTGCCGTAGGCGGCGGCGACGTTGTGGATGACGTACTTATAGAGCTGGGTCCGGTCGGCCATGGTCAGCAGGTCGCTGAACTTGAGGCCGAGCTCGTGCTGGGCGGGGGCGACCTCGTGGTGGTGCTTCTCGGGCTGCATGCCGAGATCGCGCATGACGCCGAGCATCTCGCTGCGCAGGTCCTGGGCGCTGTCGGTCGGGTTGACCGGGAAATAGCCGCCCTTGGGCCCCGGGCGGTGGCCCATGTTGCCTTCGGAATATTCCGCGCCCGTGTTGGCCGGCAGCTCGATCGAATCGTAGGTGTAGCCGGTGTCGTGCGGCTGGGTGCTCCAGCGCACGTCGTCGAAGATGAAGAACTCGGCTTCGGGGCCGAAATAGACGGTGTCGCCCACGCCGGACGACTGGACATAGGCCAGGGCCTTCTTGGCCATCGAGCGGCTGTCGCGGTTGTAGGGCTCGCCGGTGTCCGGGTTCAGCACGTCGCAGAACAGGAACAGGGTCGTCTGCTGATAGAAGGGATCGATCCAGAAGCCGTTCAGGTCGGGCTTCAGAAGCATATCGGACTCGTTGATCGCCTTCCAGCCGGCGATCGAGGAGCCGTCGAACATCGTGCCTTCTTCGAAGAGGTCCTCGTCGATCATGGTCTGATCGAAGGTCACGTGCTGCAGCTTGCCGCGGATGTCGGTGAAGCGCAGGTCGACATACTTGATGTTCTCGTCCTTGATCTTCTTGAGGATGTCGCTTGCGGTCGTCATCTAGTTCCCCTGTATCGGTCCAAGTTTTGCTTTTAAGGGTTGTGGGTTGAGGGTTGTGGGTTAGAGCGCGTCGTCGCCGAATTCGCCGGTGCGGATGCGGATGGCCTGTTCGATGGTGTAGACGAAGATCTTGCCGTCGCCGATGCGGCCCGTCTGGGCTGCCGTGCGGATCGCCTCGATGGCCTTCTCG
>NZ_DASPLR010000045.1:0-186072 GCF_035627475.1 Brevundimonas sp.
TCCTTGCCGTCGGCATCTTCCGCCGGTGGTCAAGACTAACGCTGTTCGTTCAGCTTGCTTTGTGCTGGTTGCTTGTAGCCGCGCTTGCTCTGGGGTTGGCCCCCTACGTCCCCGATTGCCCGATCATCGACTGAGGTCCGCCTCCCACCCCTTGCCGTCATCCGAACCGGCCGCTCCCGGCAGCCCGATGAACCCCCCGACCTACGCCAGAAACCGTTCAACCGCCGCCAAAAACCGGCCCGGCTGGTCGATCATCACCATGTGCTCGGCCCCCTCAATGCGTTCGAACACGGCCGGGCGGGGCAGGGAGGCGTACGCGCCCCGGAACAGGCCGTCGGTGCGGCTGCGCGGCGAGGCCTCGTCGGAACTCCAGCCATAGACCACGGTGACCGGCGCGGTGATGTCGGGCAGGCGGTGGCGCAGGTCCAGGGTCATGACCTCGTACAGCGCCTGGGCCAGAACCCGGCGGTCGCCGCCCTGCCAGCCCATGGAGCCGAACACCGCGTCGGCCGCCCCGCCCAGTTCGAGCCCGAGGGACCGCCCGCGCGAGCGCAGGCCCTCGTCGCCGAGGAACTGCACCGCCTGATAGGCGACCTGGGCGATCGGCTCGACGTCGCCGACGGTGGCCCCGGGGCTGATCAGGGCCGGGAAGAAGGGCGAGGCGTCGACCGTCATCAGCCGGCCGACCCGGTCCGGCGCGTCGGCGGCGACCCGCAGCGCCAGCTGTCCGCCCATCGAATGGCCGATGAGCGCCGGCGCCCCCAGGCCCGCCTGGTCGATGTAGCGGCGCACCTCGCCCGCCACCGCCCCCATGACCGCCCCGTTGGCGTTGGCTCCCGCAGGCAGGTCGCCGAAGCCACGCACCGAAACGAGGTGCAGCCGCCGGCCCGGCAGGCGCGCCGCCGTTCGGGTCCAGACCGCGGAGGTCGAGGCGAGGCCGGGGATGAGGATCAGGTCCGGGCCGCTTCCGCGCGTCTCGACCACGATCCGGGTCGACTGGAACGATGCGCGGGCGCGCGCCGGCGCGCCGGCCGCGGCCCACAAGGCCGCGCCGCCGACCAGGCCCTTGAGGAGATTTCGCCGTTCCATTCCGCCGTCGATCCGCTCGTCCTGCGCCAAACACGCGGGCGGACGAGATGATCCGCTCGGTGCGGCGGGATTTTGGCGCCGCGCGGCCGGGAGCCGGGGTCTAGCCCTGGGCGGGGCGCAGGCCGTCGTTCAGGCTGGCGCGCTGGACCTGCGGACGGCGCTCGCCGCCGGCGGCGATGATGCGGTCGATGCGGGCCTTTTCGGCGCGGAAGGCGGCCAGATCGGCGCCCGAGAGGACGGTGCCTTCGGTGGTGCGCACGCCGGCCGGATTGATCCGCCGGCCGCCGCGCCAGATCTCGTAGTGCAGGTGCGGTCCGGTCGAGGCGCCGGTCGAGCCGACATAGGCCACGACCTGGCCCTGGCGGACCCGCTGGCCGGCGCGCATGCCCGAGGCGTAGCGCGACAGGTGGCCGTAGCCGGTCTCCAGACCGTTCGAATGGCGGATGCGCAGCCAGTTGCCGTAGCCGCCCCAGCGCCGCGCCTCGACCACCACGCCGTCGGCGGGGGCCACGACCGGCGTGCCGGTGCCGGCGGCGAAGTCGATGCCCTGGTGCATCTTGCGATAGCCGGCGATCGGGTGGCGACGGAAGCCGAACGACGACGAGACGCGGAAGCCGCGCTCCAGCGGCGTGCGCATGAAGGCCGAGCGGGTGTTCTTGCCGGTGGCGTCGAAATACTGCGCTTCCTTCGCGCCGGCGGGCTGGAAGCGGTAGAAGGCCACGCCCTTCAGCTCGGCGTACAGCAGGCCGTCGGTGCCGATGGTGCGGCCGTTCTCGGTCACCGTGCGCCCGTAGACATAGGTGAACTCGTCCGAGGCGCGGATGTCGCGGTCCATGTCGAACTTGTGCGAGAACAGCTGGCCGGCCTTGCGGCGCACGGCGGCGGGCGCGCCCTCGCGCTGGGCCGAGGCGGAGAGCGAGCCCTCGACCTTGCCGTTCAGGACGACGATCTCGTGGGTGACCTTCTCCTCGAGCGCGCGCAGGCGCAGGGCGCCGTCGAAGGTGCGCGACACGGTCACCTGGCTGGCCGGGCCGGTGCGCATGGTCAGGCCGATCAGGCGGGGATCGCCCCGGCCGCCGCGCGGGCGGGCGATGGCGGTCTCGAAGCGGAGGCCGGCGCGGATCTCGCTCATGTCCATGGCGTTGGACAGGGTGGCGGCGATGGCCGAGGCCTCTTCGGCGGGGATGCCGGTGCGGCGCACGGCCTGCTCGAAGGTCTCGCCGCGGCGAATCTGTACGGGAATGGCTTCCGGGGCGGTCAGGCCGGCCGGGGCGCCAGCGGCGGCGAAGGCCTGGGCCTCGATGGCGGCCATCTGGGCCGGAGTCAGGGCGGGAACTTCTTCAGCCTTCGCGGGCTGGTAAACGCGTCCGGCAAGGAGGGCCACCGAGAGCGCTGCGACCGCCGTGAGAGCGTGAGGCGCGAGACGCATCGGTTGGCGACGTGGATCGAACTGAGCCATCGGTCCCCGAAAACTGCGACGCCGACCGGCGCCCAAGCCACTAGAAGCAAGGATCGCGCCTGAAGAAGCCCCCGGCGCGAGACAGGCCGTATAGCCCGTCCGTCCCATCATGGGAAGGCAGTTCGTTACAGACCGTTAACCGGAGCCGTTTGCGGCGGTAAAGCCTGCGTGATGCGCCAGCTTATCGCCGGGAGCGAACAGTGTATTGACGACGTTTCGTAGAGGTATTCGGGGTCAACTCGCCGCCGCGCCTTGATGTCGTCACCACTGCATTCAAAGTGGCGGATGCGCCACTGCACTGTGTTTCCCCAGTCACGCCCGCTGTGCTGTTCCAGGAGTCCGGTTTGTTCATCGTTCGGATCGCCGCATGACCGACGCGACCGCGCCCGCCGCCCCGCTCCCGCCCCCGGTTCGCCGCGGCGGGGGCGCGGGCCGCCGACTGCTGCTCGCGGCCGGCGTGCTGGTCTGCATCCTGCTGGTGCTGGCCGGCCTGCTGTATCTCAACCGCCGCGCCGCCACGCGTCAGGTGCTGATCGGCTGGCTGGAGCGGCAGGGCGTTCCCGCCGACATGGAGATCGAGCGGGTCGAGATCGACGGCATGGTGGCCAGCATCCGCATCGGCGATCCCCGCAATCCCGACGCAGTGGTCGAACGGGTCGAGGTCGACTACGCCATCGGCGCCCCGTGGTCGAAGACCGGCCTGGGCGTCACGCCCACCCGCATCCGCCTGCTCCGGCCCGTGCTCCGCGCCTCCTTCCGCGACGGCGAGTTCTCGCTCGGCTCGCTCGACCCCCTGGTGGAGCGCTTTACAAGCCGCCCGCCGCGCCCGGACGTGCGCGGGCCGCTGGTGCTGATCGAGCAGGCGCGCGTCCGCCTGGACACCGAATACGGCCCCGTCGCCGTCCTCGGAGACGCCCGGGTCGACGATGGCAAGCTGATCCGCCTCGGCGCCCGGATGCCCGCCGCCGACCTCAAGAGCGGCGAGATCGAGGCCCAGGCGCTCGTCGCCGCCCTGAGCGTCCAGACCCTGGGCGACCGGACGGCGGTCAATCTCACGGCCTCGGCCGACCATGCGACCGTGGCCGGCCTGTCCGGGACGGCGCCCCGCCTGACCGTCAGCGGCGACCTGCCCTATCCCGACCTGAAGCGGCGCCGGGGCGACGGACGCGCCCGCGTCGACATCGGCCTCGTCGCCGCGCGCCTGACCGCCGGGGACCTCGCCGCCCGCGACGCCGTCGCCCGTGTGGGCTTCGACGGCCAGACCGCCGGCTGGCTCGAGACATTCCGCATCTCGGGCGCCGCCGACGCCGACCTCCGCGCGGCCCGGCTGACCGGCTCGAAGGTGTCGGCGACCGCCGCCGCCGTGCGCTGGAGCGACGCCCGCGCCCTGCTGTCGCGCGACGACCGCGGCTTCGGCTGGCGCATCGACGGCCCGGCCAGGGTCTCTGCAGCGCACGCCTCAGGGGCGGGGCTCGACGGATCCGGCGTGGCGCTGACCTCCAGCGGCCTGACCGCCGGCGGCCGCGGCCGGGCCATGGAGGTGACCGGTCCCCTCGCCCTGGCCGCCGACCGGATCGGATGGGAGGATCTGTCGCTGGCCGGCGCGCGCGGCGCGGCCGAGCTTGAGCTGGTCTCCGACGCCGGCCTGCGCCTGACGCTCTCGGGCGGGCTGAGGGCCGCCCACGGGGCCTGGCCGCTGTTCGGCCCCGCCGCGGGCGACGACGGCGCCGACCTGGCCGGGATGAAGCGGGCGCTCGGCGATTTCGCGGTCGACATCCCGGCCTTCACCCTGGCGTCCGGCGGCGGCGCGACCCGCCTGGTTCTCGAGCGCCCCGCCACCCTGAGGCCGGCCAACGGCGGCGTGCTGACGCTCAGCCCCGCCGGCGGACCCGTCTTCGCCGCCGCCCCCGGCCAGCGGGGAGGCGGGGCCCTCGCCCTGACCGCCACCCGCGGCAAGGGCCTGCCCGAGGCGGCCTTCGCCATCCCCGCCTGGCGGCTCACGCCGGACGGCTTCACCGCCGACGTCGACGGCCGCGCCGCCCTGGACTTCGAACTGGCCCGCGGGATCGGGCTGGACACGCGCGGCCGCCTGACCTCCTCGAATGGCCGGATCACCTACGTCGCCGCCGGCTGCGCCCCGTGGACCGTTGAACGGCTGGAGCTGGGCGAGAACGACGTCGTCGACCTGTCCGGCCAGGCCTGCCCCGTCGACCGGCCGCTGGTCAGCATCGCCGGCGGCCGCTGGCGGGCCGACGGCGCGCTCTCCGGACTCGACGCCTCGGCCCCCTTCCTGGCCCTGAATTTCCACGACGCCGCCGGAGGATTCACCGCCACCGGCGGCCCCGGCGGCCTCGGCCTCGTCGCGCGGATCGAGCGGGCGAAGGTCGAGGACGCCACGACGCCGCTGCGCTTCAATCCGCTCCAGGCCGCCGGATCGGCCCGGCTGGCCGACGAGGACTGGACCGGGGCCTTCGACCTGTCCCGCGACGGCGTGGGTCTCGGCCGGCTCGACCTCGCCCACGACGGGCCGTCCGGAGCCGGCGGACTGACCATCGACGCCCCGTCCATCGTCTTCGCCGAGGGCGGACTGCAGCCCGCCGACCTCAGCCCGCTGGCCGGCGACTTCGTCGGCTCCCCCGCCTCCGGCTCCGTCGCCTTCCAGGGCCGGATCGACTGGCTCGCCGAGGCCGAGGGCTCCAGTTCGGGGCGGCTGACCATCCCCGGTCTGGATTTCGTCAGCCCGGCCGGTCCGGTGAAAGGACTGAAGGGGACCATCGACTTCACCAGCCTGGCCCCGCTCGTCACGGCCGCGGGGCAGCACCTGACCGCCGACGCCCTGGAGTCCGTCACCCCGCTGACCGACATCGATGTGACCTTCGCGCTCGACAAGTCGGCCGTCACCGTCGAGGCCGCTGATCTGAAGGTCGCCGGCGGGACCATCCGGATCGAGCCCTTCGCCTTTCCCCTGGGTCCGGGCCAGCCGTTCAGCGGCGTCATCGTGCTGGAGAACGTCCAGCTCGGCGAGGTGATCGCCGGCTCGGGCTTCGGCGACAAGGTCAGGCTGGACGCGGTCGTCTCCGGCCGCCTTCCGTTCACTTCGGACCCGGTCGACGGCGTCCGCATCTCGGGCGGAACCCTGGCCGCGGTCCAGCCCGGCCGCCTGTCGATCCAGCGCGAGGCCCTCGTCGGGGTCGAGGCCGGCGGCGGTGGCGAGGGCGTGCCGCCGAACACGGTGCAGGACCTGGCCTACCAGGCCATGGAGAATCTGTCGTTCGACATCCTGTCGGCCGACGTCAACAGCCTCGATGCGGGCCGGATCGGCGTCCTGTTCCACATCCGCGGCCGCCACGATCCGCCGCAGCGCCAGGAGTTGCGCATACCGATCACCGAATTCATCAGCCGCGAATTCCTCAACCGCGAACTGCCCCTGCCGTCGGACACCCAGATCGACCTGACGCTCGACACCACGCTGAACCTGAACCAGCTGGTCGGCGACCTGCTCGAGTTGAACCGCGCCCGCAACGGCCAGCCGTCGGCGGACGCCGCCGCGCCGCCGCCGGTCGAACCGGAGCCGGCGCCTTGATGCCGCCAGCCTTGCCGTTCAGAACCCGTTCACCCTGTGCGGCGTTAGATCGCTGCGGATCAACACCGGAGACCCTGCCCATGACCCGGACGCGCGCACGTCTCGCCCTGATCGGCTTCATCGCCGCCGTCGGCGCGGGCGCCTGCACGCCCACGGTTCGTCTGCAGGTCGATCCGATCCAGATCTACGCCAAGCTGGACGCCGACATCCGCGTCCGTCTCGACAAGGAGCTTCAGGACCTCCTCGTCGAGAACCCGAACCTGTTCTGATGCGAAAGCCGCCTCCGATGTCCTTCCGCAAGCTCTTCGTCATCGCCGCCGCGGTCGCCGCGCTGGGTGTCGCCGCCGGGGCCGCCTTCGCGCAGACTTCCCAGCAGAAGGCGATGATCGACGCCGCCAAGGCCCAGGGAACCGTGGGCGAACAGTCCGACGGCTATCTCGGCTTCCGCCAGCCGTCGTCCGACCCCGCCCTGACCCAGGCCGTCACCGTGACCAACAACGCCCGCCGCGACGGCTACGCCCGCAGCGCCCAAGCGGCCGGCGACGGCGCCACCACCGAGGCCGCCGCCGCCCGCGCCTTCCAGACCATCATCATGCCGCGCATCCAGAGCGGCCAATGGTACCGCAACGCCCAGGGCCAGTGGGTCCAGCGCTGACCGGGCGAGCGCCGGGGAACCCGCCCACGTAGTTCTACGAGGGTGTCCCAGGCGCGATGCGGAGCGTAGAATTGACGGATGTCGTCATTTCGCACCTTTCTTCTCGCCGTCGGCGTCGCCGTCCTGTCGATCGCCGGCATCAGCTGGGCCTGGACGGCCATTGGGGGCGGCGCCATGCCGGTGCACGGCTTCGTCGCCCTCTCCCTGGGCGTTCTCGGCACCATCGCTCTCGCCTGGATTCTGATGGCCCTGGCGTTCCGATCCGATCGCGACGGCTGGGACGAGCGCGCCGACCGCTCCGGCAGCGCCGACATCAAGAAGTCCGACGAGTCTTGAGCCCGGGTTCCACCCGCGCGATAGGTCGCCGATGACCGACACCAGCGAACCGCGGCCCTCGACCATCACCTACGCGGGCTATCTCGCCCTCGACGACCTGCTCGCCGCCCAGCACCCGCTGTCGGACGAGCACGACGAAATGCTGTTCGTCATCATCCACCAGACCAAGGAACTGTGGCTCAAGCAGATCCTGCACGAGGTGGCGCTGGCCCAGGGGCTCGTCCGGGCCGGCGATCTGGTGCCCGCCTACAAGAGTCTGGCGCGGGTCAGCCGCATCCAGGCGGTGATGACCATGAGCTGGGACATCCTCGCCACCATGACGCCGGCGGAATACCTGCGCTTCCGTGGCTCTCTCGGCTCGTCCTCGGGCTTCCAGAGCGACCAGTTCCGCCGCTTCGAATACATGCTGGGCCTCAAGGACGAGCGCTTCCTGCGCTTCCACGAGGAACGGCCCGCCGCACACGCGGCGCTCACGGCGGCGCTGGCGGCGCCCAGCCTCTACGACGACGCCCTCGCCCAGCTGGCCGCCGCCGGCCTGCCGGTGCCCGCCGAGGTGCTGAACCGCGATGTGAGCCGGCCCTACGAGGCGTCGGAAGGCGTCGAGGCGGCCTGGCTTGAGGTCTATCGCGACACCGCCCGATGGTGGCCGCTGTATCAGCTGGCCGAGAAACTGGTCGATCTGGACGACGCCCTGCTGACCTGGCGGCACAAACATGTGGTCACGGTCGAGCGCATCATCGGCCGCCGCCGGGGCACCGGCGGCACAGAGGGGGTCGCCTATCTGACCGAAACCCTGCAGCGCCGCTGCTTCCCCGAGCTGTGGTCGCTGCGCACCAGACTGTGAAGGAGCCGGATATGCGAACCGCCCTGTTGGCCGCCGCCCTGCTGGGCCTCGCCGCCTGCGGCCGGGAAGAGCCCCCCGCCCCTGCCGCGCCCGTGGAACCCCTCCCCGTTCCCTCCAAACCCCCGCTGGTCCAGCCGCCCGAGGCCCCGACCCGCATGGTCTTCGTCGACGCCACGGGCGCGGAACGCCTCCAGCTCGCCTGCCGTGACGGCGACCCCGCCTTCCAGATCACCGTGCCCGGCTTCGAGCCGATCGGCAGCGAGGACCGGCTCACGCTCGGCGCCGGCGATGAGGCCTTCGCCCATGTCGCCGATCTGGCGGCGCCCGGCCCCGGCGTAACCGGCGGAGGGCCGATCGATTCCGACCTGATCGCGCGGCTGGCGCGGGGCGAGCCCGTCCGGGCCGTCTACGGCGCCCAGTCCGTCGGTCCCCTCCAGGCCGCGCGCCCCGATGCGCTGGCGGCCTTCACGGAACGCTGCCGCGGCCTCAAGGCCGGCTGAGAAGGCAACCAAGACGGCCACGGTGCGGTTTAGGCGGACAGAACAAGCGGGAATCCCGTCATGTCCAACGCCAATCGCCACGATATCCAGGTCCTCAACAGCCTGATCCAGACCGCCATCGACAGCGCCGACGGCTATCGCGAGGCCTCGACCGAGGCGGACGATCCCGGACGGCGCGACCTGTTCGGCCGCCGCAGCTTCGAGCGCCGGCAGGTCGCCGAGGAGCTCCAGTCCACCGTCCGCGCCCTCGGCGGAGACCCCGCCGCGGAGGGCTCCATCCTCGCCAAGGCCCAGCGCGCCTTCGCCGACGTCAGGCACGCCCTGATGCGCGACGACGCCAGCATGGTCGGCGCAGTCGAATCCGCGGAGGAGGCCGTCCGCGCCCGCTTCGAAAAGGCGCTCGAGGACAGCCAGATCTCGGCCACCACCCGCGAAACCATCCGCCGCGCCTTCACGCGCCTCAGCGGCGGCCGCGACGAGGTGCGCGACCTCCGCCACAGCCTCGAAGGCCAGCGCGACGCCGACAATCGGCTCTATCCGCACTAGCGGCGGCCCACGAAAAAGGCCCCGGCGTCTCCACCGGGGCCTTCGTCATTTCAGGACCGTGAAGCGTCTTACGCTTCGGTGTCGACCGACGGGGTTTCGGCCTTGCCGGTTTCCGGCACCACCACGCCCTTGGGCGCGCGGACGGTCTGCTTCTCGGCGATCCGGGCCGACTTGCCGCGGCGATCGCGCAGGTAATAGAGCTTGGCGCGCCGCACGACGCCGCGGCGCTTGACCTCGATGGAGTCGATGTTCGGCGACAGGATCGGGAAGACCCGCTCCACGCCCTCGCCGAACGAAATCTTCCGCACGGTGAAATTCTCGTTCACGCCGCCGCCGGCGCGGGCGATGCAGACGCCCTCGAAGGCCTGGATGCGTTCGCGCTCGCCTTCCTTGATCTTGACCATGACCCGCAGCGTGTCGCCGGGCTGGAAGTTCGGGATGTCGCGCTTGGCGATCAGGCGGGCTTTTTCTTCGGCTGCGATCGTCTGCAGGATGTTCATGTCATTCTCCTCGAGCTTTTTTGCTCTTTACCTGTGATTTGGCGGAGTCAGGCTCCGCATGGGTCTTCGCCAGATGCGCCGCCCAGAGGTCTGGCCGCCGTTCCCGGGTCGTCAGTTCCCGCTGCTCTTCGCGCCATTGTGCGACCTTCTTGTGGTCGCCCGACAGTAGCACCTCGGGAATCTCGAGCCCCTCGAACGTCCGCGGTCGCGTGTACTGCGGATATTCCAGAAGCCCGTCCTCGAAGCTTTCCGAACCCAGGCTTTCGGCCTGGCCCAGCACCCCGGGGATCAGTCTCACGCACGCCTCGATCACCACCATCGCCGCCGCCTCGCCGCCGGCGAGCACCGCGTCTCCGACGGAGACCTCCTCGAACCCGCGCGCGTCGAGCACGCGCTGATCCACCCCCTCGAACCGGCCGCACAGCACCGTGACGCCGTCGGCCCTGGCCCATTCCCTGACGCGCGCCTGGGTCAGGGGCCGACCCCGGGCGCTCATGTACAAAAGCGGCCGCGCCGGTCCGGAAACGCTGTCCAGCGCCCTCGCCACCACGTCCGCCTTAAGCACGGCTCCCGGGCCGCCACCCGCGGGGGTGTCGTCCAGGAAGCCGCGCCTATCCTCGCTGAAGCCCCGGATGTCAAGGGTTTCGAGGCTCCACAGCCCCTTCTCGCGCCACGCCGTGCCGATCAGCGAGACGCCGAGCGGCCCCGGAAAGGCCTCGGGAAACATGGTCAGGACGGTGACGGTGAAGGGCATGGCGGGGCGCTCATAACACGTCCCTCTCCCGGCGGGAGAGGGATTGAGCCTCCGGGAGCGCAGCGATCGGAAAGGCGAAAGGGTGAGGGGATATGGTTGGAAGTCGGCGTGAGCCGCGGCGCGACGGCTCACGCCGAATGAGACGTTCGACCCTCATCCGACGGGGCTCCGCCCCGCCACCTTCTCCCAAGGGGAGAAGAATTCAGTCAGGCGCTCCGCCGCCTGCGCTGATCCAGCTGTCCACCTGGTCCTCCAGCACGTCCAGCGGCACCGAGCCGGAGCCCAGCACCACGGCGTGGAAGTCCTTGATGTCGAACCGGTCGCCCAGCGCCGCCCGCGCCCGCTGGCGCAGCTCCATGATCTTCAGCTCGCCGATCTTGTAGCTGGTCGCCTGCCCCGGATTGGTGATGTAGCGCTCCACCTCCTTGACGATGTCGCGCTCGCTCAGCAGCGAATTGGCCCGGAAATAGTCGATGGCGTCCTCGCGGCTCCAGCGCTTGGCGTGCAGGCCGGTGTCCGTGACCAGCCGCACCGCCCGCCACAGCTCGGTCGAGAGCCGGCCGAAGTCCGAATAGGGGTCCTGGTAGAAGCCCATCTCCTTGCCCAGCCGTTCGGCGTACAGGCCCCAGCCCTCGGCATAGGCGCCGTAGCCGCCGAAGCGCCGGAACGACGGCAGGCCCTGCATCTCCTGGGCGTATGCGATCTGGAAATGGTGGCCCGGCGCGCCCTCGTGATAGCTGATGCCCTCGATCTGGGGCTTCAGCACCTGGGTCATGTCGGACAGGTTGACGTAGTAGATGCCCGGCCGCGACCCGTCCGGCGCCGGGGCGTTATAGAAGGCGATCGAGGCCGTCGCCTCGCGCCACGGCTCCACCGCCCGCACCTCCAGCGCCGCCTCGGGCAGGTCGCTGAACCACTGCGGCGCCGCCGCCATCACCTGGGCGATGAAGGCGCGGCTGTCGGCCAGATACTGCTCCTTGCCCTCCGGCGTGTTCGGATACTGGAAGCGCGGATCGGTCTTCAGGTGCGCGAACATCTCCTGCAGCGAGCCCTCGAACCCGACCTGATCCATGATGGTCTGCATCTCGCCGTGCAGGCGCTCGACCTCCCTCAGCCCGATCTCGTGGATCTGGTCGGCGGTCAGATCGGTGGTCGTCGAGAGCCTGAGGCGGGCGTTGTAGTAATCCTCGCCCTGCGGAAGCCGCCACACGCCGCCGTCCCGGTCCGGCATGGCCGCCGCCTGCGCCTGCACCTCGGCCAGCGCCGCCAGCACATGCTCATAGCCGCGCTTCCACTCGCCCGTCAGCGCCGCCCGGCCCTCGCCCAGCAGCCGGTCCTTCGTGGCCTGATCCGTGTCCAGCGCCGCGACCTTCTTCTGGAAGTCGGCCCAGACCGGATTATCCGCCCCGCCGTCGAACGGCGCCCCGGTGATGATGTTGCGGGTGTTGGCGATCGACGGCCCGAACACGAAGTTCGGCGAGATCACCCCGGCCGCCGCCCGCTGGCGCAGTTCGGCGGCGATCTCCTGCATGACCCGCTCGGAGTCCCGCAGGCGCGAGACATAGGCCTCCGCATCCTCAACGCTGTCGACCCGGTGATTGTTGATCATGAACACCGGCAGCCCGGTGGTCGGATTGCCGTTCGCCGCGAACTGATAGCCCCAGTCGCGCCAACGGTTCGACAGCCGCGCCTGCTCCACCCCGTATTCGAACAGCCGCCACGACATCCGGCTCTCGTCGCTCAGCGTCTGCGGATCGAACTGGTCGTTGAGCTGCGCCAGCTGCCGTTCCGCCAGCGCCAGCCCGCGGTCGGCCGCCGCGTCGGTGACGTCGTCCAGCTTGCCGTAGTCGCGCTTGATCCCCAGCGAGGTCATGGTCTGCGGCGACAGGGCGATCCGCTCCTGGAAGGCCTGCTCGAAGAAGGCCGCCAGCCGCGCGTCCTCGCTCTGCGCGGCCGCCGCCGGCGCCGCGGCGTCCTGCGCCAGGACCGCGGCCGGAGCACCCGCCAGGACAGCGACAGCGCAGACGGTGGAGACGAGCAGACGACGCATGGAACCCTCCCGGAAACTGAGGGACGGACCATCACCGCTCGGAGCGCGGGGCGCAAGTTACGGCGGCGTCAGAACCCGCCTAGAACTCCCGCCAGCTGTCGCCCGGGTCGCGTTCGCCGGGGTCGATGCTCTGCTGGCCCCAGGCGACGATCATCAGCAGCTTATGGCTGCGGATGCGGAACTCGCCTGTCATCGGGATCACGGCGCCCAGGGGCGCGCCTGACTTCGGCTCGTAGAGGAAGCCTGAGAACTCGGCCACGCCGACCCGGTCCCGGCGGCTGTAGACCGACAGCTCCGGCATCGACACCACATTGAAGCTGTCGTTGATCGGGATGCGCATCTCCGGCACCCCGAACACCCGCCGCATCTGCTCCAGCGACAGCGCCCCGGCGCGCAGCTCCAGCACCGCCTCGGCCTCGCCCTTGGACGACGCCAGCGCATAGCCCGCCTCCGACAGGGCGGCGCGCACGGCGCTGACCGCATAGGGGGCGTTCTCGGCGCGGAAATAGGCGTCGTCGACGAAGACGCGCGTGCCCTGCGGGATCGGCAGGGTCAGGCCCTCGACGGCGCGGTCGGCGGCGCGCGCGACCAGCAGCTGCTCGGTGGCGGTGCGCGACGGATAGGTCTCGGAGGTCGAGGCGCAGGCGCCCAGCAGCGGTAGAACCAGCAGCGCCAGGGCGGCGGGGGTGCGAATGTCCAGCTTACCAGCTCCCGGTGTTGGGCATCGAGGCCCAGGGCTCGGCGGGCGGCAGCCGCTCGCCCTCCTGCAACAGTTCGATCGAAATGCCGTCGGGCGATCGCACGAAGGCCATGTGGCCGTCGCGCGGCGGCCGGTTGATGGTCACCCCGCCGTCCATCAGACGCTGGCAGACCGCGTAGATGTCATCGACGCGATAGGCCAGATGGCCGAAATTGCGCCCGCCGCCGTAGGGCTCCGGATCCCAGTTGAAGGTCAGCTCGACCTCCGGCGACCGTTCGGCCTCCGAGCGCGCCCGGTCGGCCGGGGCGGCGAGGAACACAAGGGTGTAGCGCCCGGCCTCGTTCTCCATCCGGCGTACTTCCTGGAGACCGAGCAGGTCGCACCAGAAGCGCAGCGAGGCGTCGAGGTCCGTCACGCGGACCATGGTGTGCAGATAGCGCATGTATTCCGGTCCTTGGGGAGAGACGGAGGCGGCCTCTATAGCGACCGATGGCCGCGACCGCGACTCACGCCCTGTTTCGGCAGGTGCGCGGGCCCGCCACGCCTGCTAGAGCCGGGGCTCAGGCGCCCCACGGGGCCTCCGTCGGGTATCGAATGTTCCGCAAGCTCTACGACTGGGTCTTCTCGCTGGCCCGCAGCCGGCACGCCACGCCCGCCCTGGCGGTCATCTCCTTCGCCGAGAGCTCCTTCTTCCCCGTCCCGCCCGACGTGATGCTGGCGCCGATGATCCTGGCGCGGCCCGAGAAGGCCTATTTCTACGCCTTCGTCTGCACCGTCGCCTCGGTGCTGGGCGGCATCCTCGGCTACGCCATCGGCTACTACCTGACCGACCTCGGCCTGTGGCTGATGAACGTCCTCGGCCATTCCGACGGCCTCGCCGAATTCCAGCACTGGTTCGACCAGTGGGGCCTGGCGGTGATCCTGATCAAGGGCCTGACCCCCGTGCCCTACAAGCTGGTCACCATCGCCTCGGGCCTCGCGGCCTTCAGCTTCCCGGTTTTCGTGGCCGCCTCGGTGGTCACGCGCGGAGCCCGCTTCTTCCTCGAGGCCTGGGTGCTGAGGCGCTGGGGTCCCGCCATGCTGGCCCAGGTGGAGAAGCGGCTGGCGATGTGGAGCATCATCGGCATCGTGGTGCTGGTCGGCGCCGTGGTGGCGGTGAAGCTGCTCTGAGGGCCAGCGGTCAGAGCCTCATCGACGCCGCCCTCCAGCGCGGCTATGAACAGCACCGATGAGAGGCCTTTATCGACTCCTGACCCGGTGGTGGACCGCCTTCGCCCTCGCCGCCTCGCTGGCGCTGCTGGGCGCGGCGCATGCGTTCGAGCGCTTCGCCGGCCTCGCGCCCTGCAACCTCTGCCTCAAGCAGCGCGAGGTCTACTGGGGGGCCGTGACCATCGCCCTGACCGCCACCCTCTGGCACCTGGTCAGCCGGGGCAGCCGGGGCACGCCCCGCATCGCCGCCTTCCTGCTGGCCGTGGTCTTCACCACCGGCGCGATCACCGCCGTCTTCCACATGGGCGGCGAGAACGACTGGTGGACGCTTCCGGCCGCCTGCGCGGGTGGCGGCGACGTCAGTCTCGAAAGCCTGGCCGCCCTCGCCATGGGCACGGCCCCCGCCGCTCCGCCGGTCTACTGCGACGCGGTGACGTGGCGCTTCCCGGCCGACTGGGGTCTATCGATGGCCGGATGGAACGTGCTGATCTCGGCCGCGCTTGCCGTGTTCAGCCTGTTCGCCGCCAAGAGGCCCAAGGATGCCCGTGCCCCCCGCCCCTGAAACGATCGCTGAAACGCCGTCCCGCCCGGTCCGCCTGGCCCACCCGGGCCGCGGGGCCAGCCGCCGCCGCCGCGCCGAAATCCTGCGGGTCGATCACGCCGGGGAATACGCGGCCGTCCACATCTACCGCGCCCAGCGCGCCGTCTTCGAAGGTCGCGCCGGCAAGGCGGCCATCGCCGCCGACATGGGCGAGATGCAGGCCCAGGAAGCCGTCCACCTCGCCCGCTTCGACGCCCTGCTCAACGCCGAGCGGGTGCGCCCGACCCTGATGACCCCGGTCTGGCGGCTGGCCGCCCTCGGCCTCGGAGCCGGCACGGCCCTGCTGGGCGAGAAGGCCGCCCACGCCTGCACCGAGGCGGTCGAGAGCGTCATCGAGGAACACTACGCCGACCAGATCTCCGAACTCGTGGATCGCGACCCGGACCTCGCCGCCGAGCTGTCGAAATTCCGCGACGAGGAACTGGCCCACCACGACCACGCCGTCTCCCACGGCAGCCGCGAAGCGCCCGGCTACGGCCTGCTCAGCGCCGTGATCAAGGCCGGCTGCCGCGCGGCGATCAAGATCAGCGAACGCGTCTAGGCCTGGATGCCGCCTCTCCCCCGGGAGAGGATTTCCGAACCACCTGAGCCCCGGCCCCGACATCGAAGGCCAGCAGAAGCGTCCGCTGCCGGGCGTGGCTGTTGTCGTCCGACAGGATGTAGAGGCGGACGCCATCGCCGTGGCGAACCGCCGCGATCCCCTCGAAATTGTCGACGGTCGAGGGCAGGCTCAGCTCCACCAGCACCGGGCCGAAGGTTCCGTCCTCCGCCATCCGGCGCAAACGCGCCCGCATGTCCACCGGAGCGCGGAAGCGCCGCTGGACCACGAACCAAGCCGCGCGCGCCGGGTCTCCGTCCATGCCGGTGATGCGCCATCCGGACACCGGAATCGGCGTGGCCGGCGGTTCCCCCACCGCGACGCAGGCCCGGGGGCGGCAGTCCCAGACGCCGCCCGACTCGCCCGCGACGCGCCAGCCGTCCGGTTCCGCCGCCAGGGCCTCTATTCCCTCGTTGCCGCCGGGTACGGGCGGCGTCGCAAAGGCGCGCGGCCGTTCCCGGATGTCATCGGGCGATCCATAGGACCACAGCCGCGGCCGCTGCTCGAAACCGACGATCAGGCCGTCGTCCGCGGTGATCGCCAGGGCCTCGGCGTCGCCGTCCGGCTTGGCGGAGAACGCCCGGCCGTCCTCCGCCGTCAGCGCCCGCACACGGAGGTCCGACAGGCCGGACGGCCGCCCCCGGGCGTCGAACTGGAGCCGCGCCCGGAACAGGTCGCCGGCGTCGCTCACCATCAGGACCTCGCCGTCCAGCAGCTTGAGGTCGGACAGCCCATGCAGCCGGTCGCCGGGCGGAGCCAGAATCTCCAGCCCCCCGGCGAAGCGGACGCCCGGCGACAGCCGGACCCCGCCCGGAATTCCGAGCCCCACCCGCCGCGTCTCCACCGCCAGCGGCGTCCATCCATGGGAGGCGTAGGGCGCGGCCGGCGCGATAACCGCCGCGCCGGCGCAGGCAGATAGGAGAAGGACGCAGGCGGCGAACGGCGCCAGCCGCCTCAAGCCGCCCTCCGGCGCCGCGTCGGCGCCGCCTTCGGCTCGCTCTCGAACAGTTCCGCCAGCTTCTCGATCATCACGCCGCCCAGCTGCTCGACGTCGACGATGGTCACCGCCCGGCGGTACCAGCGCGTCACGTCGTGGCCGATGCCGATGGCGATCAGTTCGACCGGCGAGCGGGTCTCGATCTCGGCGATCACCTGCCGCAGGTGCTTGTCCAGATAGAGGGCGGCGTTGGCCGACTGGGTCGAGTCGTCGACCGGCGAACCGTCCGAGATGACCATCAGGATCTGCCGCGCCTCGGGCCGCGCCAGCAGCCGGTCATGCGCCCAGTTCAGGGCCTCGCCGTCGATGTTCTCCTTCAGCAGCCCCTCGCGCATCATCAGGCCGAGGTTCTTCCTGGACCGCCGCCAAGGGGAATCCGCCGACTTGTAGATGATATGCCTGAGGTCGTTCAGCCGCCCCGGGTTGGCCGGCTTGCCGGCGCTGATCCAGGCCTCGCGCGACTGGCCGCCTTTCCACGCCCGGGTGGTGAAGCCGAGGATCTCGACCTTGACCCCGCAGCGCTCCAGCGTCCGCGCCAGGATGTCGGCGCACACCGCCGCCACCATGATCGGCCGGCCGCGCATAGAGCCGGAATTGTCCAGCAGCAGGGTCACCACCGTGTCCCGGAACGGGCTCTCGCTCTCGGCCTTGAAGCTCAGGGGACTGGTCGGGTCGGTGATGATCCGGGTCAGGCGGGCGGTGTCCAGCACCCCCTCTTCCAGATCGAAGGCCCAGCTGCGGTTCTGCTGCGCCATCAGCCGGCGCTGCAGCTTGTTGGCCAGCCGCGCCACCACCGACGACAGCGCCGTCAGCTGCTGGTCCAGCAGCGACCTCAGCCGCTCAAGCTCGTTCGGATCGCACAGCTCGGCGGCGTCGATGATCTCGTCGTAGGCGGTGGTGAACACCCGGTAGGCGTCGATCGCCCGCCCGTCGTCGCCGACCTCCTGCCGGTTCGGCAGCGCCCCTTCGTTGATCTCCGGCCCCTCGTCCGAGGCGTCGCCGTCGGGGTCGGCGGGGGCGCCGTCGGGACGGGCGTCGCGTTCCTCGCCCGAGGTCTGGTCGTCGCTCGAGCCGTCCATCGACTGGCCCTCGCCGCCGCCGGCGTCGTCCTCCTCGTCCTGGTCCTCGGATGCGTCCGGCTCCTGCGGATCCGGCTCCTGATCGCCCTGGTCGTCCGAGGCGTCGTCGCCGCGCCCGTCGCCGGGATCGAGGTCCAGCGCCCGCAGCACGTCCTTGAGCCGCACCGCGAAGGCGTCCTGGTCGCCGGCGACCTCGGCCAGGGCGTCGATCTTCGACCCGGCCCGGTTCTCCAGATCGCCCCGCACCAGATCGAGCAACGTCCCCGCCCCGTCCGGCGCCCGCTGCCCCGTCAACCGTTCGCGCACCAGCAGGGCCACCGCCTCGGCCGCCGGCACCCGCTCCGCCTCGGTGACCCTCAGCGCGCCGGTCTTCTCCAGCCGGGTCAGGAGCGCGGCGTCCAGATTGGCCCGCACGCCCGCCAGCGATTGCGATCCGACCGCCTCGACCCGCGCCTGTTCGACGGCTTCGAACACGTCGGCCGCCCTGGAGTCGGCCGGCCGCAGCCGCGCATGCAGCGCCTCGTCGTGATTGGCCAGCCGCAGCGCCAGCCGGTCGGCCTGGCCTCGCAGGGTGGCGCTCTCGGACGCGCCCGGATCGCGCGGCGGATGCGGCAGGGTCAGGACGCCGTCGGCCAGCCTCGGCCCGTCCGAACCGAACACCACCTCCAGCTCCGACTGCTCCGCCAGCGCCCGCGCGGCATGGGCCAGCGCGCGCTTGAAGATTTCGGCGGGGGTCTCTGCGGAGGCCATGGCGTCCGGTCAGCCTTTCGCCTCAGTGCGCCTCGGGCGGCCGGGCGGCGGGGCTGAAGTATTCGCTCTCGGGCTTGGGCCGCGACGACAGCACGAAGCGCCGGTCGCAGTAGCCGCACTCGACGAAATCGTCCTCGCCCATGTCCATATAGACCAGCGGATGGCCCAGGGCCCCGCCGCCGCCGTCGCAGGCCACGCGCTTGGTCGAGACCACGATTTCTTCCGGCGGCGGGATGATCGCATCGGGATGGCGGGGCGGCATGTTCGACCTGTCGGATGGGAGGACGCGTCGGCGTTTCCCTAGGCGGACCGGCGCCGGGCGTCAAACCTCGCGGGCTTTTCGCCCGAACATCCGGTCGAACAGCGCCTTGCGCCGCTTGAAGATGGTCCAGCCGAGCGACCCCGCCGCGACCCACAGCCCGACCTCGCCGACCACCGCCAGCGGCCCGCCGTACATCAGCGCCTCGCGCACATTGAGATGGCCCAGCTTGTAGAACACGGCGACGGCCGCCGAGGCGCCATAGCCCAGCAGGCAGAAGCCGAAGGCGGTCCAGCCGATCAAACGCGTGCGGCTCATTGCATGTCTCCGTCAAGCAGACTGTTCAGAATGACAAGGAAACTGGACACTGGCGCTCAACTTGTCAAGCATCATTGACACTATGGCGCGCATGCTTGTCATCACTGCGGGGCTTGGCCGCGACGGGCGCCGCGCCTACCTAGGCGGACCGCCCGCCTGAAAGCCGCCCATGTCCGCACCCGATCCGCTCCCCGCCAACGCCATCGAGGTCCGCGGGCTGGAAAAGACCTACGCCGGCTCGAAGAAGGCGCCGCCCAAGACGGCCCTGCGCGGCGTCGACCTGGTCATCCCGCGCGGTTCGATGTTCGGCCTGCTCGGCCCCAACGGGGCGGGCAAGTCGACCCTGATCAACATCCTCGCCGGCATCGTCAACAAGACCGGCGGCACGGCCGCCATCTGGGGCCGCGACATCGACAGACAGCCCCGCGACGCCCGCGCCGCCCTCGGCGTGGTGCCGCAGGAGATCGTCGCCGACGTCTTCTTCACCCCCCGCGAGGCGCTGGAGGTCCAGGCGGGCTTCTACGGCGTGCCGGCCAGTGAGCGCCGCTCCGACGAACTGCTCGCCGCACTGGGCCTGACCGACAAGGCCCATGCCTATGTCCGCGCCCTGTCCGGCGGCATGAAGCGGCGGCTGATGGTGGCCAAGGCCCTGGTTCACAACCCGCCCATCCTGATCCTCGACGAGCCCACCGCCGGGGTCGATGTCGAACTGCGCCGCCAGCTCTGGGACTATGTCCGCCGCATCAACGCCGAGGGCGTCACCATCCTGCTGACCACCCACTATCTCGAGGAGGCCCAGGAGCTCTGCGACACCATCGCCATCATGAACCGCGGCCAGGTCATCGCCTGCGAGCCGACCCCCCAGCTGCTGCGCCGCCTCGACACCCGCCACGTCGTGGTCAGCCCCGACGGCGAGCTCGCCGCCCCCCCGACCCTGCCGGGCTTCGAGGTCACCCCCCGCCCCAACGGCGCCTTCGCGGTCAGCTACAGGAAGGGCCAGTCGTCGGTGGAGCAGGTCCTCGCCGCCGTCCGCGCCGCCGGCGTGACCATCGCCGACATCTCGACCGAGGATCCCGATCTGGAAGACGTCTTCCTCGCCCTCACCTACGGCGACGCAGGCCAGGTCGATCCGACCAGGGACTGACCGTCAGGCCGCCAGCGGCAGCTCGATCGTCTCCGCCGCGCGCCAGATCAGACCGACCAGCCGCTCGCCGGCATGGACGCTGGCCCGCTCCCATCCGGCGACCTGTTCAGCCATGGCCCGCGCCCGGGCGAGCGCCATCCCGTCGTCCGCCGCGTCCAGCACGCACAGATCGGCGACCGGCTCCCGGTTCGTGCTGACGATGCAGTAGTAGCAGTCCATCGGTCCCTCGCTTCGGGCGCTCTGAACTACCGGGCCGGGAACTCGTTCCTGTGACGGCTTTCCGACATTTTATCGAAGTCTCGGGCTCCTTGCCGACGGGCGGCCCCTAGACCACCATCACCGTCCCGATCAGCAGGCGCGCGCCCCGCCGGCCGACGGTCCGGTCCGTGGCCGCCTGCAGCTGGACGACCAGCCGCTCCACATCCGGCGGCGCGCCCGGCAGCAGGCTGTTCGCCGCCGCCTGCACCACCGCCGCATAGGCCGCCCTCAGGCGCGGCGCCGACTGGGCCACCCGCGTCCGAAGGGCCGCGTCGGGGGTGTCCAGCCCGGTCTCCACCGTCATCACGCCGCGCCGTCCGCCCGAGCGCATCACATTGGCGGTGATGGTCGGCAGGCGCAGATAGCTGGGTTGCGGCGCGCCGCCCCCGCCGCTGGCCTTGCGGGCGGTTTCCTTGAGTCCGATTAGGGCGCGACGATCCATGCGCGTACCCTGGCAGACAGCCTTTAAGGCGCGGTTACGCCGCCGCCCCGACCACGCCCGGCTCCATCGGCTTCAGGTCCAGCAGGGCGAACAGCCGTGCATCCTCGTCCTGCTCCGGGTTCGGCGTGGTCAGCAGCCTGCCGCCGACGAAGATCGAATTGGCCCCGGCCAGGAAGCACAGCGCCTGCATCTCCGCGCTCATCGTCTCGCGCCCGGCCGACAGCCGCACCATCGCCTTCGGACAGACCAGCCGCGCCACGGCCACGGTGCGCACGAATTCGATCGGATCGATCTCGCCCTCCCGCTTCACCCGCTCGCCCAGCGGCGTGCCCGTGACCGGCACCAGCGCATTGACCGGCAGGCTGTCCGGATGCTCCGGCAGGGTGGCCAGGGCGTGCAGCAGGCCCGCCCGGTCGCGCCGCGCCTCGCCCATGCCGACTATGCCGCCGCAGCAGGTGCTCATCCCCGCCTCGCGCACATGGGCCAGCGTATCCAGCCGGTCCTGATAGGTCCGCGTCGTCACCACCTCGGCGTAGTACTCAGGGCCGGTGTCGAGGTTGTGGTTGTAGTAATCCAGCCCCGCCGCCTTCAGCTGCCGCGCCTGATCCGCCGTCAGCATGCCCAGGGTGGCGCAGGTCTCCAGCCCCAGCGCCTTGACCCCGGAGATCATGGCCGCGAGTTTCGGCGTGTCGCGGTCCTTCAGCTCGCGCCAGGCCGCCCCCATGCAGAAGCGGCTGGCCCCGCCCGCCTTGGCGGCCATGGCCTCGGCCAGCACCGCCTGCGCGTCCATCAGCTTTTCGGCCTTCAGCCCGGTGTCGAAACTGGCCGATTGCGAGCAGTAGCCGCAGTTCTCGGCGCAGCCGCCGGTCTTGATCGACAGCAGCTGGCTCTTCTGCACCTCGGACGGGTCGAACCAGCGCCGGTGCACCGACGCGGCCTCGAACACCAGCTCCATGAACGGGCGGGCGAACAGGGCCTCGACCTCGTCGAGGGTCCAGTCGTGGCGGGGGATAGAAAGGTCGAGGGTCATGGCGCCTTCCCTGCGTCAGGCGGGCGGCCGGCGCAAGTCAGACCTCGAATACGACCTCGCCGCGCTTCAGATCGATGGCCACGCGCTCGAACAGGCCGAGGATGTCCACCCCCATGAGCAGGGCGGGCCGGTCCGACACACCCCACAGTTCGAAGGTGTGGAAGTCGCCCGTCAGGATGGGCAGCCGTCCGACGGTGATGCCGCCGAAGCGAAGGTTCGGGATCATGACCGGCGTCGCCTCCGCGGCCCGCCCCGTCGGCGACTGCACGCGCTCGCTGGTTCTGCCGTCCCTGAGCGTGATCCGGGGTGCGCCCGATGCCCGGGTCAGCGCCAGGTTGGCAATGCTGACCTGGGCGCCCGTGTCGAGGATGGCGGAGGCGGTCGCCCCTCCGACCTGGATCTCGATCATCAGCAGGTCGCCGAAGCGCTGCTCGACGGCCCGCACCAGCCGGGTGGTGGCCCGCCGCGCCTCGAAGAAGCCGTCACCGGTGCGTCTGGAGCGCGACACCCGTATCCGCCGCCGCCCGCGAAACGCCAGATCCAGTCTCAGATGGCCCAGCAGGTCCGTGCCGATCAGGCCGTCCAGGCCGTCCATCCCGGCCCGGGAAGCCACGGCCAGGCGGGGGCCGGAGACATCGAGCGCCCCGGTCTGCAGCCGCCGGGCCCGGACGGTGTCGACGATCTCACGCGCGATCAGGGTGTGCATGGCGATCTCGCCGTCGGGCGGGAGCGACAGGGCTCCGGCCAGGTCGGACGCGATCACCGAGGCGTTGGCGGCGCTGTCCACGGCGAAGGTGAAGGGGCCGCGCCCGTCGATCCGCACCGGCACCGTCAGCCGGCCGCGATTGAGTCTGTCCGCACCGAAGCCCGGCTCGGGAACAGGCGGAGTGGGGACTGCCTGCGCCGCAGCCCGGCTGGCGGCGCCGGCGGCGACGAGTCCGAGGGCGGCGCCGGACAGAACGCGCCGGGTCCAGTCTGTCATTCATGCTCCTCCCCGCGCGACGTTTGCACGGAACCGTGCAGGCCGCGAGAGGCGCCGGCCAAGCTGCCGCGGATTTCATATAAGGACATCTTTATATGTTTCTTGCCGGGCCGGCGGCCGGCGGTTATAGGGCGCGACCACCTGCCGCCGCCCACGCGATCCGGAGCGCCTTCATGACCGACTACATCGTCCGCGACATCTCGCTCGCCGCCTATGGCGAGAAGGAGATCGCCATCGCCGAAACCGAAATGCCCGGCCTGATGGCGCTGCGGTCCGAGTTCGGCGCGAGCCAGCCGCTGAAGGGCGCGCGGATCGCCGGCTCCCTGCACATGACCATCCAGACCGCGGTGCTGATCCAGACCCTGGAAGCCCTCGGGGCGGAAGTGCGCTGGGCCTCCTGCAACATCTTCTCGACCCAGGATCACGCCGCGGCCGCCATCGCCGCCGCCGGCACCCCGGTCTTCGCGGTCAAGGGCGAGACCCTGGTCGAGTACTGGGACTACGCCCACAAGATCTTCGAATGGGCGGACGGCGGCTATCCGAACCTGATCCTCGACGACGGCGGCGACGCCACCCTGCTGTGCGTGCTCGGTCCCAAGGCCGAGAAGGACCCGTCGGTCCTGAACAATCCGCAGAACGAGGAGGAGGAGGCCCTCTACGCCGTCATGAAGCGGTATCTGAAGGAGAAGCCCGGCTTCTATTCGGCCATCCGCGACGCCATCGGCGGCGTCTCGGAAGAGACGACCACCGGCGTCCACCGCCTGTACCAGATGGCCGAGCGCGGCGAGCTGCCCTTCCCCGCCATCAACGTCAACGACAGCGTGACCAAGTCCAAGTTCGACAACCTCTACGGCTGCCGCGAGAGCCTCGTCGACGCCATCCGCCGCGGCACCGACGTCATGCTCTCGGGCAAGGTCGCGGTGGTCTGCGGCTACGGCGACGTCGGCAAGGGCTCGGCCGCCTCGCTGCGCCAGGGCGGCGCCCGGGTGAAGGTCACCGAGATCGACCCGATCTGCGCCCTGCAGGCCGCCATGGAAGGCTATGAGGTCGTCACCCTCGAGGACGCGGCCGCCGACGCCGACATCTTCGTCACCGCCACCGGCAACAAGGACGTCATCACCGTCGATCACATGCGGGCGATGAAGAACAACGCCATCGTCTGCAACATCGGCCACTTCGACTCGGAGATTCAGGTCGCCGGGCTGAAGAATTTCAAGTGGGACGAGATCAAGCCGCAGGTCCACCACGTGGAATTCCCCGACGGCAAGAAGATCATCCTGCTGTCGGAAGGCCGTCTGGTGAACCTCGGCAACGCCACGGGCCACCCGTCGTTCGTGATGAGCGCCAGCTTCACCAACCAGACCCTGGCCCAGATCGAACTGTGGACCAACAAGGACAAGTACCAGAACCAGGTCTACGTCCTGCCCAAGCATCTCGACGAGAAGGTCGCCATGCTGCACCTCGACAAGCTGGGCGCGAAGCTGACCACGCTGAAGCCGGAGCAGGCGGACTACATCTCCGTCCCGGTCACCGGCCCGTTCAAGCCGGACCACTACCGCTACTGACGACGGTCGCCGGGCGGGCCGAGCGCTCGCCCGGGACATCCGCCGGGCCGCCCGGCCAAGGCATGGACCTATCGCGTGGAAATCCTTCCCTTCTCGGACGATCTCGCCGGCGCCTTCCACGACATCAACGCCCGCTGGATCGAGACCATGTTCGTGCTCGAGCCCACCGACCGCGAGGTGCTGGAGAATCCGCGCCGCCGGATCCTCGAGCCGGGCGGCGACATCCTCTTCGTCCGCGCCGGCGATCTGGGCGTGGTCGGGGCCTGCGCGCTGCAGAAAACCGGGCCGGGCCAGTTCGAACTGACCAAGATGGGCGTGCTGGAGAGCGCCCGCGGCCGCAAGGCCGGCGAGTTCCTGCTCCAGGCCATGATCCGCCGCGCCGCCGAGATGGGCGCGACCCGGCTCTACCTGCTCACCAACCGCAAATGCGCACCCGCCATCCACCTCTACGAGAAGGCCGGCTTCGAGCATGACGCCGGCATCATGGCCGAGTTCGGAAGCCGCTATGCGCGCTGCGATGTCGCGATGCTGTACCGGGGTCCGCTACTGGCCTCGCCGCGGCCGCCCGCCTAGAGTGCGGCCATGACCGTCTTCGACATCCTCGTCCTGATCGCCATCGCCGCGGTGGCGATCACCCTCGCCTTCGGCATCCGCTCCCTCTACCAGACCGGGCCGGAGGCGCGCTCGCGCTCCAACAAGCTGATGCGGCTGCGCGTAGCCCTGCAGGCCCTCGCCGTCGTCCTGCTGGTCTCGGGCATGTGGTGGAAGTCCACGCACGGGGGCTGACCGGATGGTGGTGCTGAACCGCATCTATACGAAGACCGGCGACGGCGGCGAAACGCGGCTGGCCTCCGGCGCGCCGGTGTCCAAGACCGACCCGCGCGTCGAGGCCTATGGCGCGGTCGACGAGCTGAACGCCGTCGTCGGCCTGGCCCGGCTGCACGCGGGCCAGCACGACCGCATCGACGCCATGCTGGGCCGCATCCAGAACGAGCTGTTCGACCTCGGCGCCGACCTCGCCACTCCGCACGAGCCCCCGCCCAGATGGGAGGCGCTGCGCATCCTCGACAGCCAGGTCGAGCGGCTTGAATCCGAGATCGACTGGATGAACGAGAGCCAGAAGCCCCTCGACAGCTTCATCCTGCCCGGCGGATCGGCCCTGTCGGCGCACCTGCATCTGGCCCGCACCGTCTGCCGCCGGGCCGAGCGCGACGCCATCCGGGCGCGCGAGGCCGGCTGCGCCCTCTCGCCCGTCGCCCTGCGCTATCTGAACCGGCTCTCGGACCACCTGTTCGTCGCCGCACGGCGGGCCAACGCCCATGGCGCCGACGACGTCAAATGGGCCCCCGGCGCGACCCGCTGAACCGCCCGGTCAGCGGCCCGTGAGAGCGGCCCGCTCGCGCCGGACGTCGGCGTCCCGCGCCGCCTGGGCGGCGGCGAGGCGGTGCTCGATATCGACCAGTTCGCGGTTCTTGGCGGCCGAGGCCTCGGCCCGGCTCTGTCCGGGGTCCCGTCCGGTGATCTCGGCGATCGAGATCGGCTGCGCGCAGATCTCGCTCTCCCCGTCCCACCAGCCGCCGCCGCGCTCGCAGCGCTCTCCCGGCGCGACCACCAGCGCCTGGTAGGCGAACACCCCCCCGACCAGCACCGCGAAGGTCGCCAGGAACAGCACGCTCAGTCGCTTCATGGTCAGCAGGCGGTGCATCGTCGGTTTCCGTTTCTGATCCGGACATCGGGCCGCAGGCCCGTTGACGCGGCGTTACGTTGACAGGCCGGGACAGGCGTTCCATTCCCTGCCCGCACATTCCGGCGATCTGATGGACAGCGCAATGAAGGTACTCGTCCCCGTCAAACGGGTGATCGACTATAACGTCAAGGCCCGCGTCAAGGCGGACCAGACCGGCGTCGATCTGGCCAACGTCAAGATGAGCATGAACCCGTTCGACGAAATCGCCGTCGAGGAAGCGGTTCGACTCAAGGAAGGCAAGGAGCATCACGCGGCGGGCACGGCGAGCGAGATCGTCGTCGTCTCCATCGGCGTGACCCAGGCCCAGGAGACCATCCGCACCGCCCTGGCCATGGGCGCCGACCGCGGCCTGCTGATCCAGTCCGACGCCGACCTCGAGCCCCTCGCCGTCGCCAGGCTGCTCAAGGCCGTGGTCGACGAGGAGAAGCCCGACCTCGTCCTGATGGGCAAACAGTCGATCGACGGCGACAACAACGCCGTCGGCCAGATGCTCGCCGCCCTGCTCGACTGGCCCCAGGCCACCTTCGCCGGCAAGCTCGTCATCGCCGACGGCAAGGCGACCGTCACCCGCGAGGTCGACGGCGGCCTTCAGACCGTGGCCGCGACCCTGCCGGCCGTGGTCACTGTCGACCTGCGCCTCAACACCCCGCGCTACGCCTCACTGCCCAACATCATGAAGGCCAAGAAGAAGGAGATCGCGGTCAAGGCGGTCGCCGACTACGGCGTCGACACGGCGCCGCGCCTGAAAGTCCTCAAGGTGACCGAGCCGCCCAAGCGCGCCGGCGGGATCAAGGTGACCGACGCGGCCGATCTGGTCGCCAAACTCAAGACCGCGGGGGTGCTGTAATGGCCGTTCTCGTCATCGCCGACCGCGACGGAAACACCGTCCGCGACACCACCCACAAGACCGTCACCGCCGCCCTGAAGCTGTCCGGCGACGTCGATATCCTCGTCATCGGCCAGGGTTCGAAGGCCGCCGCCGACGCCGCCGCGAAGATCGCCGGGGTCCGCAAGGTGCTGCTGGCCGAAAGCGCCGGCCTCGGCCACCAGCTGGCCGAAGCCGTCGAGGCCACCGTCGTCGGCCTCGCCGGCGGCTATGACGCCATCCTCTCGCCGGCCACCACCGACGGCAAGAATTTCATGCCGCGCATCGCCGCGAAGCTGGACGTCGCCCCCATCTCCGACATCGTCGAGGTGGTCAGCCCCGACACCTTCACGCGCCCGATCTACGCCGGCAACGCGCTGGAGACGATCCAGACCTCCGACGCGAAGAAGGTCATCACCGTCCGCCCGACCGCCTTCGACGCGGCCGGGGAGGGCGGCTCGGCCTCCGTGGAGACCGTGACCGGCGCCGACGCCGGCAAGTCCGCCTTCGTCTCCGAGGAGATGGTCAAGTCCGACCGCCCGGAACTGGGCGCGGCGAAGATCGTCGTCTCCGGCGGCCGCGCCCTCGGCTCGGCGGAAGAGTTCCACGCCGTCATGGACCCGCTGGCCGACAAGCTGGGCGCGGCGGTCGGGGCCTCGCGCGCCGCGGTCGACGCCGGCTACGCACCCAATGACTACCAGGTCGGCCAGACCGGCAAGGTCGTCGCCCCGGCCCTCTACATCGCCATCGGCATCTCGGGCGCCATCCAGCACCTCGCCGGGATGAAGGACTCGAAGATCATCGTCGCCATCAACAAGGACGCGGACGCCCCGATCTTCCAGGTCGCCGACTACGGCTGGGTCGCGGATTACAAGACGGCCGTGCCGGAGCTGATGAAGGCGCTGGGGTAGGCTCCGGCCACAGACGTATCGAAGGGGCGCGGCGCCGGAGGGAGCCGCGCCCCTTTTCGTCAGGCGTCCGCGCCCATCGCGGCCAGCAGCTGGTCCAGCTGTTCGAACTGTTCGGGCATGCCTTCCTCCGCCCCGTGGCCGGCCTCGAGGGCCTCCTTCGAGGGGTAGAGTTCGTGGACGGTCAGCAGCGTAACCCCGTCCCGGTCCTCGAAGGTCACCGTGGTCACGGCCCCGTCCTCGCCCTCCTCGTTCGTCCAGACAAGACGCGACGCCGGAACCACTTCGAGGTAGCGGCCGACGAACGCCATCGACTCGGCGCCCTCGTGGCCGAATTCAAGGCGATAGCTGCCCCCGGTGCGCACATCCATCTCGCACGACCGCAGCGGCACGCCGAGCGACCTCGGCGCCCACCAGCGCTTCATCAATTCCGGTTTGGTCCACGCCTCGAACACGATCCGCGCCGGCGCGTCGAAGATTCGCGTGACGACCAGCTCTCGTTCCGACGTCCGTTCGATCGTGGTGGGGTTAGTCATGGCCCGTCTCCTTGCGTTTCAGGTCTTCGATAACCCCGTCCAGCGCGTCGAAGCGCGCCGCCCAGAGCCGGCGGTAATTCTCGATCCATGCCGCCTCCTCCTCGAGCCGGCGCAGGCCCAGCCGGCAGGTCCGCACCCGCCCGACCTTCTCCGTCGTGACCAGCCCGGCCTGCTCCAGCACCCCGACGTGCTTTTTCATCCCCGTCAGGGTCATGTGGAACCGTTCGGCCAGCTCCGTGATCGAGGCGTCCGACCGTCCGAGCTGCTCCAGCACGCCGCGCCGGGTGACGTCCGACAGGGCGGAGAAGGAGTCGCTAAGGCGAGGAGAAGAATACTGAACCATTTGGTGCAGTGTTAGCGCAGGGCCTCGGCGCAGGCAAGAGGGAGCATAGACCTACGTCCCGGATCGGCGCTTTCACGCCGTCCGGGATGACAAGGGCGCGGCTCCGGTGGACAACCCCCCAATGGCCCATCTCCCCGTCCGCCTCACCCCCGGCGCCTCCGCCGACCGCATCGACGGCTGGGACGTCGACGCCGAGGGCCGCCCCGTTCTCAAGGTCCGCGTCCGCGCCCGCCCCGTCGAGGGCGAGGCCAACGCCGCCCTGATCAAGCTGCTCGCCAAATCCCTCCGTGTTCCGAAATCCGCCGTCTCCCTCGACCGCGGCGGCCAGTCGCGCACAAAGATGATCTCCGTCGAAGGCCTGTCCGACGACGACCTCCGCACCCGCCTTACGGACTTGTAATGTTTCCGGCCTTGTCGCCGCATGCGCGAGGCCGTTGTAATCCGTCCCGACCGGCGCCCCATTCTTCAGCCTGGGCGCATCAGGGGGATGTTTCGATGAGACTTCAACGCCTGCGGGGCGCCAGCCTCGCCGCCCTGGCCTGCGTGGCCCTGACCGCCTGCGCCACCAGCGGAAGCAACGGATCGAACGGCGACGCCGCAGCCGCCGCCGACACCGACGAAGCCCGAGAACCCCTGGCCCGCGGCCTCGACTACGCCGCCAACCCCGACCCCTTCCCCTCGACCTATCGCGGGCTGCCGCGCGACAACATGGCCATCGTCGGCGGCACGGTCTTCACCGGCGCCGGCCAGCGCATCGACAATGGCGTGGTCATCGTCACCGACGGCCGCATCGCCGCCGTCGGCGGACCCTCGACCCCGATCCCCGCCGGCCACCGCAGCGTCGACGCCCGCGGCCGCTTCGTCACCCCCGGCGTCATCGACACCCACAGCCACCTCGGCGTCTATCCCTCGCCCGGCGTCCAGGGCATGAGCGACGGCAATGAGGCGACCCAGCCCAACACCGCCGAGGTCTGGGCCGAACACAGCCTGTGGCCCCAGGATCCCGGCTTCAACGCCGCCCGCGCCGGCGGCGTCACCACCCTCCAGATCCTGCCCGGCTCGGCCAACCTGTTCGGCGGCCGCGGCGTCACCGTCCGCAACATCCCCTCGGTGACCATGCAGGGCATGAAGATGCCGGGCGCCCCCTACGGCCTGAAGATGGCCTGCGGGGAGAACCCCAGCCGCGTCTATGGCTCACGCAACTCGTCGCCGGCCACCGGAATGGGCAATGTCGCCGGCTATCGCGCCGCCTTCATCGCCGCCCGCGAATACAAGGCCAAATGGGACAAGTGGCGCGAGGACGGCGAGGGCTCGCCCCCGACCCGCAACCTCGAACTGGAGACCCTCGCCGGCGTCCTCGACGGCTCGGTGCTGGTCCAGAACCACTGCTACCGCGCCGACGAGATGGCGGTGATGATCGATATCGCCAAGGAATTCGGCTATAAAATCACCGCCTTCCACCACGCGGTGGAGGCCTACAAGGTCGCGCCGCTGCTGGCCCGCGAGGGCATCTGCGCCGACATGTGGACCGGCTGGTGGGGCTTCAAGATGGAGGCGCTCGACGCGGTCGAGGCCAACGCCGCCCTCGTCGACGCCCAGCCCAACAGCTGCGCCGTCATCCACTCCGACGACGCCGAACTGACCCAGCGTCTCAACCAGGAAGCCGCCGCGGCCCTCGCCGCCGGACGCCGCATCGGCATGAACATCCCCGAAGAACGGGCGATCAGCTGGATCACCCTCAACCCGGCCCGCTCGCTCGGCATCGCCGACCAGACCGGCTCGCTGGAAGCGGGCAAGCGCGCCGACGTGGTCATCTGGAGCGCCAATCCGTTCAGCGTCTACGCCCGCGCGGACCAGGTCTTCATCGACGGCGGCCTGGCCTTCGACCGCTTCAATCCCGCCTACCAGCCGGTCTCGGACTTCGAGCTCGGCCAGCCCGGCTACGGCGTTTCCGCCGCCAACGTGACGCAGGGAGCCCGCTGATGCGCCTCAGGACCCTCATCCTCGCCGCCGTCTCGGCGGCCGCCGTCGCGGCCCCCGCCCTGGCCCAGGAGCTGACCGCCATCACCGGCGGCCGCGTCCTGACCGGCACGTCGGTCATCGAAAACGGCACGGTCGTGATCCGGGACGGCCGCGTCGTCTCGGTCGGGACCGGCGCCGCCCCCTCCGGCGCCCGCATCATCGACGCCCGCGGCAAGGTCGTCGCTCCCGGCTTCGTCGCCGTCGACTCCGGCCTCGGCGGCTCGGAGATCTCCTCGGTCGGCGGCTCCGACGACCTGACCAACGGGGCCAACACCATCAGCGCCTCGTTCGACGTCAGCTACGGCCTCGACCCCTGGTCCTTCACCCTGCCGGTGGCGCGCCTCGGCGGCATCACCCGCGCGATCGTCGTCCCCAGCCATCCGGGCGGCTCGGGCGGGCACAACCACCAGGACGACAGCGACTTCGCAGGCGTCGGCGACGGCGGCTTCCAGTCGCCCAGCCTGTTCGCCGGCCAGGCCGCCATCATCCACCTGGCCGCGGGGACAGACATCCTCGTCAAGCCGCGCGTGGCCATGGTCGCCCCGTTCGGCGAGGCCGGCGCCGGCGTCGCCGGCGGCGCGCGCGGAGCCGAGTTCGTCCAGTTCAGGGAAACCCTGGCCGAGGTCCGCCTCTACGCCCGCAACAAGGCGGCCTACGACCGCGCCGGCCTGCGCGACCTGTCGCTGTCGCGCGCCGATCTCGAGGCCCTGATCCCCGTCGCCAACGGCTCCATGCCCCTGATCGTCACCGTGCGCCGCGCCGCCGACATCCAGCAGGTGCTGCGTCTCGCCCGCGAGGAAGGGGTGAGGATCATTCTCGACGGGGCCGAAGAGGGCTGGCTGGTGGCCGACCAGATCGCCGCCGCCGGCGTGCCGGTCCTGCTCAACCCGATCTCCAACCTGCCCGGCAACCTCGAGACCCGGGCGACCCGGATGCAGAACGCCGCCGTCCTCGACGCCGCCGGGGTGCTGATCGCCATCAAGGGCAACGAGGGCTCGGTCCATCGCGCCCGCGAGACCCGCTACAACGCCGGCAACGCGGTCTCGCACGGTCTTCCGTATGACGCAGCGATCGAGGCGATCACGGTCAATCCGGCGAAGATCTTCGGCATGGCCGGTCAGTTCGGCGAGCTGCGTCCCGGCGCCGCCGCCGACGTGGTGGTCTGGTCGGGCGATCCGCTGGAGCCCCTCAGCATCGCCGAGACCATCTTCATCGGCGGCGCCGAACAGGCCCCGACCAGCCGCCAGTTCCTGCTTCGCGACCGCTACGCCCGCGGCGGCGAAGAGGCGATGCCGCCGGCCTACATCCGCTGAAACCACGCCCTTCTCCCCTCCGGGGGAGAAGGCGGCCCGGAGGGCCGGATGAGGGGGAAGCCGGCTCCGGACACTGACCGGTAACGACATGGCCAGCCCGCCGGGGGCGCTGCGGTAAGGCGTTAAGAGCGCCACCCGACGCAAGCTGCCGGAAAATCTCCACGCGGAGCGTCAGTCTGCGTCGAAACGGTATTCTCACAACGATCTCCGGGCGCAGGCCCGGCGCTCCGCACGCCTCCCCACACCGCCTGCCCGCAGGCGGTGCTTCGTCGTGCCCGTTCGCCCGCCGGTCTTTGACAACCGAATCCCAAACAGCCAGTCAGGCCGCATGACCCTGCCGCGCATCTTCATCGACGCCGACGCCTGCCCTGTGAAGGACGAGGTCTATCGCGTGGCCGGCCGCTACGGCCTGCAGGTGTTCGTGGTCTCCAACGCCTTCGTCAACACGCCGCGGGAGGCGTGGATCGAGCGCGTCCTCGTCGACGCCGGGCCCGACGTCGCCGACGACTGGATCGCCGAACGGGCGGGCCCCGGCGACATCATCATCACGTCGGACATCCCGCTGGCCGACCGCTGCCTCAAGGCCGGGGCCCAGGCGCTGAAGGCGAACGGCCAGTCCTTCACCCCGGACTCGATCGGCTCGGCCCTGGCCGGGCGCATGGTCGGCGAACACCTGCGCTCCATCGGCGTCGCCACCAGCGGCCCCCCGCCGTTCGGGCCGAAGGACCGTTCGGCCTTCCTGCAGTCGCTGGACCGGGCGGTGGTCATGGCCAAGCGGGCGGTCCGATGACCGCCATTCCCGAAAACGAACTGGAGTTCCGCTTCTTCCGGGCCGGCGGGCCGGGCGGCCAGAACGTCAACAAGGTGGCCACGGCGGTGCAGATGCGCTTCGACGTGCGCAGATCTCCGTCCCTGACCGAGGCCGTGAAGGCGCGGTTGATGAAACTGGCCGGCAGCCGCCTGACCCTGGACGGGGTCATCGTCATCACCGCCGTCCGCTTCCGCACCCAGGAACGCAACCGCGCCGACGCGGTCGAGCGGCTGCAGGCCATGGTGGACAAGGCCTCGGTCGCGCCGGTCTATCGCGTGCCGACCCGCCCCACCCGCGCCTCGAAGGAGCGCCGGCTCGAAGGCAAGACCAGGCGGTCGACGATCAAGAGCGGCCGCGGCAAGCCGGGGCTGTCCGACTGAAGATGCCGACTACTCCTGCGCCGGGCGGAACAACAGGGCCGCCACCTTACCGGCCTCATTATGGCCGATCAGCCACTGGGTCGCGGTGTTGGCGAAGGTGACCGAGAAGACGTCGATGCCGTTCTGGCTGCCGACGAAATCGACCGAGACCAGCTGACCGAAACCCTGGATCAGCGGAATGACGGTTGCCTCCTGCTCCCGGACCTTGCCGGCCAGATCGTCGGTCATCTGCGAATAGTCGATCGTCCCGGCCTGGGCCCCGGCGATGATCGCCCGCACCGTATCCTCGGAGCCCGCGTTGGCCGGCGTGTTCGATACCGTCGCGGCGGGCGTCGGCGTCGCGGCTGGCGCGGGCGTGGCGGCCTGGGGCCGCGCGGGGCCGTCGAAGGTGTTGGGCACCGTGCCGGCGGCCACCTGGGCGTGGGCGGCGGCCGGCGCGAGGAAAAGGACGGCGGCGGCGAGCAGAAGCGGCTTCATGGGGATCGTCTCCGAAGTGGCTCAGACGATGGACGGCCAAAGCGACAGAACAAGGGCGGCCCCCGCCGCCGCGGTTGCGAGCGTGACGCAGACGACGATCCAGACCGGGGCATGCGTCTCCCGGATAACCACCGTCTGGGCCGCCGGCGGATTCTGCGCCAGCCTGGACAGGGCCCTCAGCGTGGCCCTCAGTTCCTCGATGGCGTCGCGGACCTGGGCCTGCGGACCCAGTTCGCGCCGGATCCAGCGCTCGACCACCGGCTGGGACGCCGCCCACAGGTCGTGGTCCGGATTGAGCCTGCGCGCCACGCCCTCGACCGAGACCATGGTTTTCTGCAGCAGGATCAGCTCGGGCCGCAGATGCATGTCGAACAGGGCGGTGATCTCGAACAGCTGGCCCAGCAGCCGCCCCATCGACACCTGCGACGCCTGTTTGCCGATGACCGGCTCGCCCACCGCCCGCAGCGCCTGGGCGAAGGCCTCGACCGAATGCTCGGGCGGGACATATCCGGCCTCGAAATGCACCCGGCTGATGCGGTCGTAGTCGCGGCTCAGGAAACCCCACAGGATCTCGGCCAGATAGCGCCGCTCCGACGGCCCCAGCCGCCCGACGATGCCGAAATCGATCGCCGTCAGCTCGCCCGGAGCGTGGCAGAACAGATTGCCCTCGTGCAGGTCCGCATGGAACGTCCCGTAATCCAGCGCCTGGGTCAGGAAGGCCTGCACCACATTGTCGGCCAGCAGGTTGCGGTCCAGGCCCGGCTGATCAACGGCCAGCGGATCGGTCATCGGCAGGCCGGGAGCCCACTCCAGCGTCAGCACCCGCTTGCCGACCCCGTCCCAGACCACGGCCGGGGCCGTCATGTGGCCGCCGCCCGAGCCGCGCGCCTTGTCCATGATGTCCTTGAGCTCCGACGCCGCCGCCGCCTCCAGCCGCATGTCCAGCTCGAGTTGAAGCGCCCGGGCGATGGTCTCGACGAAGGCCGAGGGCTCCAGCCGCCGCGCCGGGGGCACGAACCGCACCGCCAGCCGCGCCGCCAGCCGCATCGAGTCCAGCCCCTGCGCCACGCGACGCTCGACGCCCGGCCGCAGCACCTTGACCGCCACCTTGCGGCCGTCGGCCAACCAGGCCGGATGCGCCTGCGCCAGCGAGGCCGCCGCCACCGGCGGACCGAAATCGGTGAACAGCGACTCGACCGGCCGCCCCAGCGAGCGCTCGACCTCGCGCCGCGCCTGATCGACGGGGAAGGGCTCCAGCGCATCCTTCAGCCGGCCCAGATCGCGGGCGAACTCGACCCCGAAGATGTCCGCCCGGGTGGCCAGCACCTGCCCCAGCTTGATGGCCACGGGGCCGAGATGCTCGAAGGCCTTGCCCAGCCGCTGGCCCGGGCGGCCCTCGCGTCCTTCGCGCCCGGCGAAGGCGTGCAGCAGATGGGCGATCCAGCGCACCCAGACCGGCAGCAGCGGCGTGATCTCGCGCGGCAGCAGGGCGTCGTGGCGGACCAGCACCCAGCCCCAGCCGAGCAGGCGCACGAAGGCGTCGGCCGGATGCCGCACGGGGACCGTGGCCGGCGGCGGCGGCGGGGTCGCGGGATCGATCCGGCGCGTCAGATCGCCCACCCGTGATGGATCGCCGCCACCCCGCCCGACAGGTTGGTCACCGTCACCCGGCTGAAGCCCGCCGCCTCGATCATGGCCTTGAACGTCTGCTGGTCCGGGAAGCGGCGGATGCTCTCGACGAGGTACTGATAGCTGTCGCGGTCGCCGGCCACCCAGCCGCCGATGCGCGGAATGGCGTGGAAGGACCAGGCGTCATAGGCCTTGCGGATGGCCGAGGCGGTCGGCCGCGAGAACTCCAGGCACAGGAAGCGCCCGCCCGGCTTCAGCACCCGACGCGCCTCGCGGAGCGCCTGCGGAATGTCGGCCACGTTGCGGATGCCGAAGCTGATCGAATAGGCGTCCACCGACGCGTCGGGCAGCGGCAGGGCCATGGCGTCGCCGACGCTCCACGACATCTCCGGCTCGCCGCCCTTGCCGACGCCCGCCATGATCATCTCGGCGTTGTAGTCCAGCACGATGACCGAGGCGTCCTCGCCCCCGCGCCGCTGCTGCGCCGCCCGCGCCATCTTCGCATAGCGCCGCGCCATGTCGCCGGTGCCGCCCGCCACGTCCAGAATGGTCTCGCCCGGCTGCGGATTCAGCTTCGCCGCCGCCGCGTCCTTCCACAGCCGGTGCACGCCCCCGCTCATCAGGTCGTTCATCAGGTCGTAGTTCGAGGCCACGCTGTCGAACACGCCGCGCACCAGCCGCACCTTCTCCCGGGCGTCCACGTCGCGGAAACCGAAGGAGGAAGTCTTGCCGGAAGAGGCGTCGGAGGCGGCCGTGTCGGTCATCGTGGCGGTCTAGCGCGTCCCCGCCGCGCCGTCATCCGTCCGCATGGCCGCAGCATCGGCGCCGAACCGTTCAGTGGGATTCGCGGTTCGGCCGCGGGACGCCGAGATCCTTCATCACCCCCCGCATCAGCGCATAGCAACCGCAGGCCGCGCCCTCCAGCGCTTCGCGGTCCAGCACCTCGACCCAGCCGCGTCCGCGGCGGATCAGCCCCTTGTCCTCAAGGGCCGAGCCAACCTCCGAAACCGTGGCCCGCCGGACGCCGAGCATGCCCGCGATGTCCATCTGGGTCAGGCCGAAACGGTCAGCATCGGCCCGGTCGTGGATGGTCAGCAGCCACCGCGCCAGCCGCTCGTCCAGCCGGTGCTGGGCGTTGCAGGCCGCCGCCTGCTGCACCTGGGCGAACAGGCTCTCGGTGAATTTCGCCAACGCCGCCCGCATCCCCTCGCTGCGGCTGAGCGCATCCGCGAAGACATCCGCCGGACAGCAGGCCGACACGCCGTCGACCTGGGCGATGGCCCGGCTGGCGGCCCGTGCGTTCATCGGCCCGCAGGTGACCCCGACCAGGCCTTCCCGCCCGATGGCGGCGGTCTCGATCATCCGGTCCTCGTCGACCAGCGTCATCAGCGAGACCACCCCGCTCATCGGAAACCAGACCTCCTCGACAGCCTCGCCGGCGTCGTAGAGCATCTGGCCCTGGGCGAAGGGTCGCTCGTGAAGATGCGGCTCGATCCGCTTTCGATCGGCGGCGTCGAGCGCGGCGATCCACAGATTGTCCATCTCAACAGTCTCCGCGTTCGAATGGCGACGCCCGGTAACGCTCAAGCTTCCGACTGCGTTCCTGTGTCGGAATTCGGCGCCTTGTGGCCCGGGGACGCGCGCGATACGGCTCTGGCCAGAACGCCTGCGGCCAGAACGTCTGGGGCCAGAACGCCTGGGGAATGAGGAACATCGAGATGACCGAACGGCTGGACGTGGACGAGGTCCTGAAATCCCTGCCGTCATGGCAGGCGCAGGAAGGCGACAGACCCGCCATCGGACGCAAGCTCGTCTTCGCCGACTTCAACGCCGCCTTCGGCTTCATGACCCGGGTCGCCCTGCTGGCCGACAAGGTCGATCACCATCCGGAATGGTTCAACGTCTACAATCGGGTCGAGGTCGTCCTGACCACCCACGACGCCGGCGGCGTGACCCGGCGCGACCTCGACATGGCCCGGTTCATCGACGCCGCCGCCGCCGCCATGGGGGTGAAGGCGTGAGCGGCCGCGTCGCCGGCAAGGCGGCCCTGGTCACCGGCGCCGCCGGCGGACTGGGACAGGCCATGGCGCGGATGCTGGCTCGCGAGGGCGCCAGGGTCGCGGTGACCGACACCAATCTGGACGGGGCCCGGGCGCTGGCGGACGAGATCAATGCGGCTCAACCCGGCGCGGCCTTCGCCTTCGCCCACGACGTCACCGACGAGGCGCAATGGATCTCGGTCGTGGATCAGGCCCTGGCGGCCATGGGCGGTCTGTCGATCCTGGTCAACAACGCCGGGATCGGCGGCGAATTGACGTGGGTGGAGCAGGACACGCTGGAGAACTGGCGCCGCGTCCAGGCCGTCAACCTCGAGTCGATCATGCTTGGCTGCAAACACGCCATGCCCCACCTGCGGGCCGCCGGCGCCGCGTCGATCATCAACATCAGCTCGGTCGCCGGCCTCGCCGCCGCCCCGGGCATGGGCGCCTACAACGCCACCAAGGCCGCCGTCTGGATGTACTCCAAGACCATCGCGCTCGAGGCGGCGAAAGCCGGCTGGAACGTGCGCTGCAACTCTGTCCACCCGGTCTTCATCAAGACCCCGATCCTCGACCCCTTCGTGGCCATGGCCGGGGGCGACGAGGAACTCGCGCACGAGAAGCTCGCCCGCGGCATCCCGCTGAAGCGGATCGGCGAGCCCGACGACGTGGCGTATTGCGTCCTCTACCTCGCCTCCGACGAGTCGAAATTCGTAACCGGCGCCGAGTTCAAGATCGACGGCGGCATGCTGGCGCAGTAGGGCCCCGCGTCAGTCGATATCGGCGGGCAGGATCTGACTGCTGAGCAGCGTCTCCATTCCGCGCCAGTGATCCGGACCCTGCCGCTCGACCCAGGCCTGCACCACGTCGCGGCCGAGGCCGTAGTTGATGATGTAGCTGCGGTAGGTGTCGATGAAGCGCAGCCGCTGCGTCGCCTTGGCCCGATCGGCGAGGCTGTATTTCATCAGCTGCTCGATCGCCGTATCCCGGTCGATCCGCCCCGCCAGATAGTCGTCGGCGATGGTGTATTCGGCCCGCGCCAGCCGCCGGGTCAGCGCCTGCAGCTGTGCTTTCCTCTCCGCAGTCGACGGATCGAGGCCGGCCAACGGGAACAGCACGACCCGCTCGAACGCGGTCCCCTCATCGCCCGGGAACGCGAGGTCGATGCCGTAGTTGGCGCTGCCCTCGGCTACGAACGACATGGGCGAAAACAGCGGATAGACGCTCATCTCGACCCAGCCTCGATCGGTGACGAAGGTTTTCTCCAGAAGCGCATTGTAGACGTGGTGGCCCGGATAGCCCTCGTGGCAGCCCAGATCGATCGCCCGCTCGGTGTAGATCGGGAAGTCGGCGTTGATCTCGATCTTCGACTGCGAATTGCCCTGGTAATAATTATACCCGGACCACGGCTTGTCGCTGACGAAGGCCAGGGTGAAATTCTCGTTGGCCGGCAGGGCGATGTGCCGGGCGGTGCGGCGACGGCATTCGGCGATGGCGGCGTCCATGACCACCTGCAGCCGGTCCTTGGGAATGACGTAGTGGGACTTGAACTCGGTGACGCGGTCGGCCAGCGACCCGGATCCGGGCAGCAGGGCGTCGATCTCGGCCAGGACCGGATCGTAGGACGACAGGGGCCGCAGTTCGGGCCGCACGCCGAACAGGGCCTCTGCCTCGTCGGCGAAGCTCATCTTCTCGCCTGACAGCATGCGCAGCCGCGCCGCCGCCGCCGAGACGTGGGCCAGCAGATAGGCCTTGCGCTGCGCCACGACCGGCTCGGCCCGGGCGGTCGAAACCGCGTTCAGCCGTTCCGTGAGGGACGCCGCGCCCTGGATCAGCTGGGGCACGGTGCGGGGGTTGGCCTTGGCCGCAGCGGCCCACTCCGGCGGACCATAGTAGGCGTCGACATAGCCCTCCTCGCGCTCGCCGATCTCCAGAGTCAGGGCCACATAGTCGCGGGCGATGGCGTCCAGACTGTCGCCCGTCGGGTTCTGTGCGGGCGCCGGCTGGGTGGCGCAGGCGCCGAGCAGCATCAGCAGACCAAGCAGAAGAGCGCGCATCGGAACCTCCATCGTCGAAGCGGGCGCACGCTAGACCGGGACGGGCCCGGCCGGAACCTTACAAATCGTCCAGATTGGCCCGGCCCCGACGCGCGCATTCGGGATTGAGGCAGGCCCGGTCCTGCTGTAAGGCCCTTCGTCCCGGCTTTCGCCGTTCAGACGCACCCGTAGCTCAGCTGGATAGAGTACTGCCCTCCGAAGGCAGGGGTCAGAGGTTCGAATCCTCTCGGGTGCGCCATCTTCTCTTTCCCTGTCCGCCCGACGTACGCGGCTCTTGCCAAGAGCTCGCCGTGGCGCATCATGTCGGTGTTGATCCGGGGAGATCGCAAATGAGAATCGCCGCATTTCTGGGCGTCGCCGCCCTCGTGCTCGCAGGACCGGCGGCCGCCGAGACGTGGCAGGCGTTTTCACGCAGCGCGAGCAACGCCTTCATGGCCGAGGTGGACGGTATCGCGACCGAGGGCGACATCACCTCGATTCGCGTCGCCACGGTGCCGCGAGCCGGCGAGGCCGGCGACCTGAGCCACTCCGTCGAGACTTACCAGTTCCGCTGCCAGGCGAACCAGTGGCGCACGGCCGGCGTGGTCGAGTTCGGACCGGACGGCGCCGAGAGCGGCCAGTATCCGGAAGAGGGCGCCGAGTGGGAGCCCCTTCGGCAGAACACGATGCCCGGATACCTGAAGGAGATCGCCTGCGACGGCGCCCGCGCCGCGCCGCCGCACTGGCCGTCGATCCAGGCCTTCGTGGAGGCAGGCCGACCCTGAATACAGATCAGGCGTCGACGGCGGCGTCCAGGGCGTTGGCCTGGATGAACTCGCGGCGCGGCTCGACGACATCGCCCATCAGCTTGGCGAACAGGTCCGAGGCGTCCTCCTGATGCTCGACGCTGACCTTGAGCAGGGTGCGGGCGTTGGCGTCCAGGGTGGTCTCCCACAGCTGTTCGGGGTTCATCTCGCCCAGGCCCTTGTAGCGCTGGATGGCGATGCCCTTCTTGCCCGCGTCCAGCACCGCTTCGAGGAGATCCAGAGGTCCGCGGACGGTGACGGTCTTGTCCTTGCGGCGGTAGACGGCGGGCTTGTCGAACAGACCCTCGAAGGCCGCCGAGCGTTCGGCCAGGCGGCGGGCGTCCTGTGAGCGGATCAGCGCCTCTTCGAGGACGATGCGCTCGGTCACGGCGCGGCGTACGCGTTCGAACACCACGGCCCCCTGAGCGCCGGGCGAAGCGCCCCAGTCGCCATCGCCTTCCTCGGCATAGAGGTTGAGGCGGGCGGCGGCCCGGACCAGGGCCTCGGCGGAATTGGCGGCGCTCTCGTCGAACAGACCGGCCAGGGCCGACTGTTCGACCGCGAAGGCGGGCGCGCGCTGGCTGAGCCGGTCGACGCCGGCCTTGAACGCCTTGGCCTCGCGCACCAGCGCCTGCAGATCCAGGCCGACGCGGCGCTCGCCGTTCGGCAGGTCCAGCTCGGCCTCGGACGAGCCCTCCTCGATCAGGTAGGAGTCCATCTCCGCCTGGTCCTTGAGGTAGCGCGACTGCTTGCCCTTGGAGACTTTGTAGAGCGGCGGCTGGGCGATGTAGACATGGCCGCGCTCGATCAGCTCGGGCATCTGCCGGTAGAAGAAGGTCAGCAGCAGGGTCCGGATGTGGGCGCCGTCGACGTCGGCGTCGGCCATCAGGATGATCTTGTGGTAGCGCAGCTTGTCGGCGTTGAAATCGTCGCGGCCGATGCCGGTGCCGAGAGCGAGAATCAGCGTCCCGATCAGTTCCGACGACAGCATGCGGTCGAAGCGGGCGCGCTCGACATTGAGGATCTTGCCGCGCAGGGGCAGGACCGCCTGGTTCTCGCGGTTGCGGGCCTGTTTGGCCGAGCCGCCGGCGGAGTCTCCCTCGACGATGAACAGTTCGGACTTGGCCGGATCGCGTTCCTGACAGTCGGCCAGCTTGCCGGGCAGGGAGCTGATCTCCATGGCCGTCTTGCGCCGCGTCAGATCGCGGGCCTTGCGCGCCGCCTCGCGCGCGGCGGCGGCCTCGATGATCTTGGCGACGACCTGCCGGGCCTCGACCGGATGCTCCTCAAACCAGGTCGACAGGCCCTCGGTGCACAGGGCCTCGACCGCCGGACGGACTTCCGACGAGACCAGCTTGTCCTTGGTCTGGGAGCTGAATTTCGGATCCGGCACCTTGACCGACAGGACGCAGGTCAGGCCCTCGCGGGCGTCCTCGCCCGAGACCGAGACCTTCTCCTTGCGGGCGGCGCCGGCGGCGTCGATGTAGCTGCCCATGACCCGCGTCAGCGAAGTCCGGAAGGCCGAAAGGTGGGTGCCTCCATCCCGCTGGGGGATGTTGTTGGTGAAGCACAGCATGGTCTCGTGGTAGCTGTCGTTCCACCACAGGGCGAGATCGAGCTCGATCCCTTCCTTCTTGCCGCGAATGACGATGACGTCCTTCAGGATCGGCGTCTTCGACTTGTCGAGGTGACGCACGAAGGCCTCGACCCCGCCCTCGTAGTGCAGGATCTCCTCGAACGGCTCGGCCCCGCGGTGGTCCTGCAGCTTGATGACCACGCCCGAGTTGAGGAAGGCCAGTTCCCGCAGCCGGTGTTCGAGCGTCTTCAGGTCGAAGTCGATGGTGGCGAAGGTCGTGACCGACGGGAAGAAGGTCACCTCGGTGCCGGACAGCACCTTGCCGTTGTCGCGCAGCGGCGCGTCGCCCGTGACGCGCAGGCTCTCAACCGTGTCGCCGCGCTCGAAGCGCATCTCATGGCGCTTGCCGTTGCGGTAGATGACGAGTTTCAGCCAGTCCGACAGGGCGTTGACGACCGAGACGCCGACGCCGTGGAGACCGCCGGAGACCTTGTAGGAGTTCTGGTCGAATTTACCGCCGGCGTGCAGCTGGGTCATGATGACCTCGGCCGCCGAGACGCCCTCGCCCTCGTGAATATCAGTGGGAATGCCGCGGCCGTTGTCGGTGACCGTGACCGAGCCGTCCGCATTGAGGATGACCTGGACCAGGTCGGCGTGGCCGGCCAGGGCCTCGTCGATGGCGTTGTCGACCACCTCATAGACCATGTGGTGCAGGCCCGAGCCGTCGTCGGTGTCTCCGATATACATGCCGGGGCGTTTCCGCACCGCATCGAGGCCCTTGAGGACCTTGATGGAATCGGCGCCGTAGGCGGCCTCTTCGGCGGTGTCGACGTTGCGCCCAAGGTCGGCGGATGGCGGAGTCTGGTCGGTCATATATTCGGTCGGATCATCGCCCGGTTCGGGCCGGAGAGGACGGCGATGGCGCCGTCCGGAATCAGCAGGTTCCCGACCGCGAATCTGATCCGCGGCGGAACCGACAAGATATAGGATTTTCCGGGGAAATTGCGAGCGAAACCGACACCGGCGCGGTGTCCGGAAACCAGCTTCCGCAGGGGGTCCGCAGGGCGGGTCGGCGGCGGCCCGGGAGCCGCCGCCTCACAGCGTCAGGACAGGCTGCCGTCGATGTCCTTGCAGGCCTGGATCAGGCCCTGGACCGACTCGACCGACTTCTTGAACATGGCCTTTTCATCGTCGTTGGTGGTGAACTCGATCACCTTCTCGACACCGTTCGCGCCGATCAGGGCCGGCACGCCGACGTAGAGGTCGCTGAGGCCGTATTCGCCCGACAGCCAGACCGCGCAGGGCAGAACCCGCTTCTGGTCCAGCAGATAGGAGCGGGCCATGGCGATGGCGCTCTCGGCCGGGGCGTAGAAGGCCGAGCCCGTCTTGAGCAGGGCGACGATCTCGCCGCCGCCCTTGCGGGTGCGGTCGACGATGGCGTCGAGCTCTTCCTGCGACAGGAAGCCGGCCTTGACCGCGTCCGGCAGGGGCAGGCCGCCGACGGTGGAGTGGCGCACCATCGGCACCATGTCGTCGCCGTGGCCGCCCAAGGTCCAGGCGTTGATGTCCTGGATCGACACGCCGGTCTTCTCGGCGAGGAAGTAGGCGAAGCGGGCGGAGTCGAGCACGCCGGCCATGCCGACGACCTTCTCCTTGGGCAGGCCGGAGAATTTCTGCAGCGCCCAGACCATGGCGTCGAGCGGGTTGGTGATGCAGATGACGAAGGCGTTCGGGGCGTGCTGCTTGATGCCCTCGCCGACGGCCTTCATGACCTTCAGGTTGATGCCGATCAGGTCGTCGCGGCTCATGCCCGGCTTGCGCGGCACGCCGGCAGTGACGATGCAGACGTCGGCGCCGGCGATGTCGGCGTAGTCGTTGGCGCCCTTCAGGGCCACGTCGGTCCCGATCACGGCGGTGGCCTCGGCGATGTCGAGCGCCTTGCCCTGGGGCGTGCCCTCGGCGATGTCGAACAGAATGACGTCGCCCAGCGCCTCGCGCGCCGCCACATGGGCCAGGGTGCCGCCGATCATGCCGGCGCCGATAAGGGCGATCTTCGCGCGAGCCATACTGTTCGTCTCCGGGAGGAAGGTTGTGCGGTTGCGAAACCGTTGTCGGGCGGGGTCTAGACCCGGCGGCGCAGGGCTGCAACCGTGACGCCGCGTCACGGAGAGAGCATGGCCCGCCCGCCTGAAACCATCCCCGAGTTCATCCCTCCGGAGGAGGTCCCCGGGAACCTCGTCACCGTCGCCGACGAAGCCGCCATCCGTGCGGAACTCGAGACCTGGCGGACGCGGGTCCTGAAGCGGCCTGGCCTGCTCGACAAGGCGTCCCGGGCCACGCAGGACCGCATCAACCGGATCGTCCCGGAGAGGGTGCACGCCATCGTCACCTCGGGCGTCGAGGCGATGACCCGGGGCATACTGACAGGCTCGGAGGTGCTGAAGGCCCGGCCGCCCGCGGGCGGGTCGCTGGCGGCGCGAGAGGCGAAGGCGCGGGCGATCATCCGGGGCTACCGGACCACGGCGGGTGTCGAGGGCGGCGTCGCGGGCGCCGGCGGCATCCTGCTCGCGGCCGCCGATTTTCCGGCGCTGCTGGCGATCAAGGTCCGGATGCTGGCGGATATCGTGTCGGTCTATGGCGGCGACGGCGGCTGGGGCGGGGGCGCGCCCGCCGAACGGCTGTTCCTGCTGCACATCTTCCACCTGGCCTTCGCGAGCCCGCACCGGCGCCCCGGGGCGCTCCGGGCGCTGGAGGACTGGATCGCCGGCGCTGATCGGCCCGTGACCACCGCCGGCTACGACTGGCGGCGCTTCCAGCAGGAGTACCGGGACTATATCGACCTGGCGAAGATGGCGCAGCTGATCCCGGTGGTCGGCGCGCCGATCGGCGCTGTGGTCAACTGGCGGCTGGTCGAGCGGCTCGGCGAAACGGCGATGATGGCCTGCCGGATGCGTTGGATGGCGGAAAGTCCGCCCCCGCCGGACAGCGCCGCTTCATAACTTGCACTGCTGCCGACGACAAAGTTTATTGATTTTCCCTTTGCATACTCCGGGCCTAGGCTCCGCCCACAACAGAACCCCGGAGGACAGGTCATGGACGGACACGCTGGCGGACCCTCGCCCCTGAGCAATCCCAGGAAGGAGCCTGCGGCGCTCCGCTCGCTGCTCGGCCGCACCAACCGCGACTGGTGGCCCAACCACCTGTCGGTGGACATCCTGCACCAGCACGGCCGGACCGGGGACCCGATGGGCGACGGCTTCAACTACGGAGAAGCCTTCAAGAAGCTGGACTACGCCGCGGTCAAACGCGACCTGCACGCCCTGATGACCGACAGCCAGCCGTGGTGGCCGGCAGACTACGGCCACTATGGCCCGTTCTTCATCCGCATGGCCTGGCACTCGGCGGGCACCTACCGCACCGGGGACGGACGCGGTGGGGCGGGGTCGGGCCAGCAGCGGTTCGCGCCTCTCAACAGCTGGCCCGACAACGCCAACCTCGACAAGGCCCGCCGCCTGCTCTGGCCGATCAAGCAGAAATACGGCGCCAACCTGTCGTGGGCCGACCTGATGATCCTCGCCGGCAACGTCGCCATCGAGAGCATGGGCGGGCCCGTGTTCGGCTTCGGCGGCGGCCGCGCCGACGTCTGGGAGCCGGAGAAGGACGTCTACTGGGGCACCGAAGAACACTGGGTCGGCGAGGAGGGCAACGAAACCCGCATCCAGCCGGACAAGGGGATGGCGCTGGAGGAGCCCCTCGCGGCGATCCAGATGGGCCTGATCTACGTCAATCCGGAGGGCCCCGGCGGCGTGCCCGACGCCCTGCAATCCGCCCGCGACATCCGCGAGACTTTCTCGCGCATGGGCATGAACGATGAGGAGACCGCCGCCCTGACGGCCGGCGGCCACACCTTCGGCAAGGCCCACGGGGCCGGCGACGCCTCCAAGGTCGGAGGGGCGCCGGAGGGGTCCGACATCGCCCAGCAGGGCCTCGGCTGGCAGTCAGGCCACGAAAGCGGCATGGGCGACCATACCATCACCTCGGGGATCGAGGGCGCCTGGACGCCGACGCCGACCACCTGGGACATGGACTATTTCAACATGCTGCTGGACCACGACTACGAGCTGGTCCGCAGCCCGGCCGGGGCGAAGCAGTGGCAGCCCGTCGGCAATCCGCCGGAAACCCTGGCGCCGGCGGCGCACACCCCCGGAAAGCGGGTGCCGACGATGATGACCACCGCCGACATGGCGTTCAAATTCGACCCGGAATACCGCAAGATCATGGAGCGGTTCCGCGCCGACCCGGCCTATTTCGCCGACGCCTTCGCCCGGGCCTGGTTCAAGCTGTGCCACCGCGACATGGGACCCAAGGCGCGCTACCTCGGGCCAGAGGTGCCGGCCGAGGACCTGATCTGGCAGGATCCGATTCCGAAGCGCGTGGGGCCGCGGCTGGGCGGCGCCGACATCCGCGCGCTGAAGGACCGGATCGCCGCCACCGGCCTGTCCGTGGCGGAACTGGTCAAGACCGCCTGGGCCGCCGCCGTGACCTATCGCGGCTCGGACCACCGGGGCGGCGCCAACGGCGGGCGCCTGCGCCTTGAGCCGCAGCGGAGCTGGGAGGTGAACGAGCCCGAAAATCTGGCCCGCGTTCTCGCCGTCTATGAGGACATCAAGGCCGCTTCCGGCCTCAATGTCTCGATCGCCGACCTGATCGTGCTGGGCGGCTCGGTCGGCATCGAGAAAGCGGCGCGGGCGGCTGGCCACGACATCGAGGTTCCCTTCACCCCGGGCCGCACCGACGCCAGCCAGGAGCAGACCGACGTCGCCGGCTTCGCCGTGCTGGAGCCCAGGGCCGACGGCTTCCGCAACTACCTGCAGGTCCGCTTCAACGTTCCGACCGAGGAACTGCTGGTCGACCGGGCCCAGCTGCTTGGACTGTCGGCGCCGCAGATGACGGTCCTGGTCGGCGGGCTGCGCGTGCTGGGCGCAAACCACGGCGGATCGCCGCATGGCGTCCTGACCGACCGGCCGGGTCAGTTGACCAACGACTTCTTCGTCAATCTGCTGGACATGCGGACGGCGTGGAAGGAGGTCGACGATCGCGGCGACGAGGTTTTCGTCGGCTCGGACCGAATCTCGGGCGACGAGCGCTGGACCGCCACCCGCACCGATCTGGTGTTCGGCTCGAACTCCCAATTGCGGGCCCTGTCCGAGGTCTACGCCTCGGCCGACGCGGGGGAGAAGTTCGTCCGCGACTTCGTGTCCGCCTGGGTTCAGGTGATGAACGCCGACCGCTTCGACCTGACCCTCGACGAGGAGTTCGGCGCGGCGGCTGTCTGAGCCGGACCCCCTTCGCGGCCTGGCGGTCGCGAAGGGGGCGGCATAGAGACCGTGAATAGCCATGGCTTTCGGCATAGCGACCGCCTATCTCAGCGGCATGCTCCCGACACTCCGACAGCTCCAGTACCTCAAGCTCCTGGCGGAGCACGCCTCGTTCAGCCGCGCGGCGGAGGCGGCCCACGTCAGCCAGCCGGCGCTGTCGGCCGGAGTCCAGGAACTGGAGAAGATCCTTGGCGCCCCGGTCGTCGAGCGCACGCGCGGCAACGTCCAGCTGACCGCCGTCGGGGCGGAGGCGGTGAAGCGGGCCGAGGACGTTCTGGCCCGAACCGAGGACCTGGTGGAGGCCGCCCGAAACGCCGGCAAGCCGCTGTCGGGCCGCTTCCGCCTTGGCGTCATCCCCACGGTCGCGCCCTTCCTCCTGCCCGCCAGGCTGCCCGGCCTGAAGGACGACTACCCGGCCCTGAGGCTGTTCATCCGCGAGGATCTGACGCCGCGCCTGGTCGCCGCGCTCAAGGCCGGCCACCTGGACGCCGCCGTCATCGCCCTGCCGTACACCGCCCACGGCATCGACCATGCCCGCATCGGCGACGACGAAATCCTGGCGGCGGCGCCGGTCGGCCATGCGCTTGCCGGCGCCGGCCCGATTCCGCCAGGGTCGCTGAAGGCGGAGGACCTGATCCTGCTCGAGGACGGCCACTGCCTGCGCGACCAGGCGCTGGCGGCGTTCGACATCGATCCGCCGAAGGGCGACGATGTTTTCGCCGCCACCTCGCTCCACACTCTCGTGCAGATGGTCTCCTCCGGACTGGGGGTCAGCTTCCTGCCCGAGATGGCGGTGCGCGCCGGTCTGGCCGACATGCCGGGGGTAGTCGTCCGCCACATCTCAGCCAAGGCCCCGCGGCGGGAGATCGTGGTCGCCTGGCGCACGGGCTCCAGCCGCGCCGCAGAAGCCCGGCTGCTGGCTGAAGCGCTGCGGCTGGACTGAAGGCGCATTACGACTCCGTAAGGTGCGCCCGGATTTGGCCCTGATAGGGTCGCCCCGCCCGCGTGCGACGGGCGTCCGGAGCCGTTCCCCATGAAGTCCCGCCTGATCCTGACCGCGGCCGCCTCGGCCCTCCTTCTCGGCCTGCCCGCCTTTACGCCCGCCGTGGCCCAGACGGCGCCTGCCGCCGCCGCCGGCCAGATCGTGGTGCCGCCGCTCGGCTTCAGCGAGCGGACCCTGCCCAACGGGCTGAAGGTCTACACGGCGCGCGATACGTCGACGTCGAACGTCACGGTGCAGGTCTGGTACAAGGTCGGCGCCAAGGACGACCCGGAAGGCCGCTCCGGCTTCGCCCACATGTTCGAACACCTGATGTTCAAGGCGACGCGCAACCTGCCGCAGGAGACCTTCGACCGGCTGACCGAGGACGTGGGCGGTTCGAACAACGCCTCCACCGGCCTGGACGTGACCAACTATTTCGAGACCGTGCCGGCCCAGCACCTCGAGCGGATGCTGTTCGCCGAGGCCGAGCGGATGGGCGCGCTGGTCGTCGACGAGACCTCGTTCGAGAGCGAGCGCGACGTCGTCAAGGAGGAGTTCCGGCTGCGCGTGCTGTCGACGCCCTACGGACGGTTCCAGCGGCTGCATTCGCAGGCCTTCATCTATCAGGACAGCCCCTACCGGCGCCCCGGCATCGGCTCGATCGCCGATCTGGATGCAGCGACGATGGATGACGTGCTGCGCTTCCACGAGACCTTCTACCGGCCCGACAACGCCTATCTGATCGTGGCGGGCAATTTCGACCAGGCCCAGCTGGACCGCTGGATCGACGGCTATTTCGGCGGCATCGAGAATCCGGACCGGCCGCTGCCCGAGAACAATGTGCCGGAGACCTTCGGCCCGGCGCGCGAGGCGACCTTCTACGGACCCAATGTGCCGCTGCCGATGGTGCAGATCACCTGGCCGACCGTAGCCTACAACCACCCGGACCGGGCCGCGCTCGACGTGCTGGACGGCATCCTCTCGACCGGCGAAAGCTCGCGGCTTTACCAGTCCCTGATCTACCGCCAGCAGATCGCCACCACCGCCAGCTCGTCGAACAGCCAGCAGCAGCAGGTGGGCGTGCTCAACACCTTCGCCATCATGAGCGAGGGCAAGACGGCGGACGAGGGGCTGGCGGCGCTGAGGGCCGAGGTCGCCCGGCTGCGCGACGAGCCGGTCACCGAGGCGGAGCTGGCCGAGGCCAAGACCGAACTGACCGCCCAGGCGCTGCGCGGCCTGGAGACCATAGACGGCCGCGCCTTCCAGCTCGGCTACGCCCTGATCATGACCGGCGACCCGACCACGGCCGATCGCGACATCCCGAACATCCAGCGGGTCACCGCCGCGGACGTGCAGCGGGTGGCGCGCCAGTACCTGACCGACGATCGCGCCATCTCCATGCGCTACCTGCAGGCGACCGACGAGCATCCCGCCTCGCCCGTGCAGGAGGTGTTCAGCGCGCCGGTGACCCTGGCCGACCTCGCCCCGGCCGGCGAGCCCGTCACCCTGCTGCCCGAGGGCCAGCGCACGCCCTTGCCGGAGCCGGGCCCGGCGGTCGAGGCGGCGACGCCGCAGGTGGCCGAGCGTCGGCTCGCCAACGGCATGCGGGTGCTGGTCGCGCGCAAGCCCGGCCTGCCGCTGGTCTCCGCCCGACTGAGCTTCAACGCCGGCACGGCCGACGACTCAGTGGCCGGCAAGCCGGGCGTCGCCAACTTCACCGCCTCCCTGCTGACCCAGGGAACCGAAAGCCGCACGGCCCCGCAGATCGCCACCGAGATCGAGCGCCTCGGCGCCGAGATCGGGGCGGGCGCGGGCGTGGACTTCACCAATGTCTTCGCCTCGTCGCCCTCCAACGTCTTCCCGCAGACCACGGCGCTGATGGCCGACATCGTGCGCAACCCGGCCTTCACCGCCGAGGACCTGGCGCGCGAGCAGACCCAGACCCTGAACGGCCTGAGGGTGCAGCTGTCGCAGCCGGGGCCGGTGGCGGGCCTCGCCGCGGCGCGCGCCGTCTATGGCGATGCGCCCTATGCCATCCCGGGGTCGGGCACGCCGTCGACCATCCCGACCATCTCGCGCGACGACCTCGTCGCCTTCCACGGCGGCATGTACCAGCCCTCGAACGCCACCCTGGTGTTCTCCGGCGACATTACGCCGGAGGCCGCCTGGGCCCTGGCCGAGCAGGCGTTCGGCGACTGGCAGGCGGGTCCCGCCCGCGCCGGCGCCGCGGATCCCGCGGGCCCCGCCCTCGCCCCGCGCGTCATCGTCATCGACCAGCCGGGCGCGGGTCAGGCGGCGGTCTATGCGGCCATGCGCGGCATCGCCCGCACCGACGAGGACTATTTCCCGGTGCTGGTCGCCAACGGCCTCATGGGCGGCGGTTTCTCGGCGCGGCTGAGCCAGGAGATCCGCATCAAGCGGGGCCTCAGCTACGGCGCCTATTCGAACCTGAGCACGCGCGAGGACGAGGGCCTGCTCTCGGCCTCGGCCCAGACTCGCAACGACGCCGTGCCGCAGGTGGCCGAACTGATCCTCGCCGAGATCGCGCGCCTGTCGTCGAGCGACGCCACCGAGGCCGAGCTGGCGCCGCGCAAGGCGACCCTGATCGGCGCGTTCGGGCGATCGCTGGAGACCGTCGACGGACTGGGCGGCCTGGTCGCCAACCTGGCGCTGTACGGCCTGCCGCTGTCGGACCTGGCGACCTATGAGGACGACGTGAACGGGGTCACCCCGGCGCAGATCCGGGCCGCCGCGGCCGAGCACCTGCCGGCTTCGAACGCCAGCCTCGTCATCGTCGGCGACGCCGCGCAGTTCCTGGAGGCGCTGCGGGCGAAGTATCCGGACGTCGAGGTGATCCCGCTGTCCGAGCTGAACATCGACTCGGCGGCGCTGAGGTAGGGCTCAGGCCGACAGGCAGATGACCTGGGCCACGCGCAGGTCGCGGCGCAGGTCGTCGGCGACGAGGCCGTAGTTGTCGACCGTGACGGTGCGGCCCGTCAGCGGCTCGTCTGCCCTCTGCAGGCCGCGGATGGCGGGGCCGAAGGTGTCGGGCGCGGTCGTGTAGATGCGGCCCCGCCTCGGGCTCTCGGCGATCGTCACGCCGACGGCGCGGCCCTGGCGGTCCAGCACCGGCGCGCCGGACAGGCCCGAGAGGGTGCCGCCCAGCCGGTCGGTGCGGCCGACCTCGGCCCAGGCCAGCACCGGCTCGTCGCGCTGGCCGCGCCCACGCACCCGCAGCGTTTCGCGGCCCAGCAGGCGCGAGGTGACCTCGCCGGCGCGACCTTGCGGAAAGCCGGGATGGAAGGCGCGCTGGCCCTTGCGCAGGGGCTGGCCGGCGGCGATCGGGATGGCGGCCGGGCCGCCGGCGGTCTGCAGCACCGCGATGTCGGCGCGGGGGGCGAGGCGGACGTCGGCGGCGACCGCGCGGCCGCCTCCGACCATGATCGCCGGCTGGCGGCAGCCCTCGACCACGTGACGCGCGGTCACCCAGCGGCCCTCGTCGGCGATCGAGAAGGCGGTGCCCGAGGCGGGCTGGAAGGGGATGTCCGGGGCGTTGACGGTGACGGCGGGGTCGAAGGGCGTGATCGGCCCGAGCAGGGCGCCCTCCATCTCGTCGGGCGGCGGCGGCGCGGGCGGGGCGTCGGCGTTCTCGCGCTGGCCGAGCGACAGGCCGATCAGGGCGGCCAGCACCAGGACATAGATCACCCAGTCAGGCGGACGCATGGCGTCAGCCGGTCAGGGCGGCGGCGAGGATCAGGGCCGTCGACAGCTTGGCGCCGACCAGCAGGACGGCGGCGGAGACCTCGCCTTCGCGGATGCGCTGCGGCAGTCCGGTCAGCAGCAGGTCGACGACGCGGAAGGCCAGCAGCTGAAGCACCACCGTGGCCACGCCCCAGATCAGGATGTCGCGCACGGAGGTCGAGACGCTGAGGCTGACCGCGAGCGGGACGGCGAGGCCGACCAGCACGCCGGCGAAGGCCACGGAGGCGGCGGCGTTGCCCTCGCGGATGAGGGTGATCTCCTTCCACGGCGTCAGCAGGGCGTAGATGACGGCTCCGGCGACCAGCAGGGCGAGGGTGACGCCGAGGTGGGCGACGGTCGTTGGAAAGCCCGAGGCGAAGGCCTGAACCTCCGGGCTTTCAAGAACCTGGGCGAGAGACGGGGAATCCATGGCGGTCCGGGCGGCTGACACCCCCGAGGCTTGCCCCAATGCCGCCCCAATCCGCAAGCCCGCCGGCGCCACAGGTGGTCAAGATTGATGTCGGTGTGTGTCCGCTCAGGCGGCTTCGACCGTTCCGGCGGCGGCGGCCTGTCCGGCGCGGCGGAGGCTGGCGCGGATCTTCTCGCTCTCGGACTTGAGCTGGCCGCAGGCGGCGAGGATGTCGCGGCCGCGCGGGGTGCGGATCGGCGAGGCGTAGCCTGCCTTGTTGAGGATGGCGGCGAACCGCTCGATGGTCTTCCAGTCCGAGCATTCGTAGTCCGTGCCGGGCCACGGGTTGAACGGGATCAGGTTGATCTTGGCCGGGATGCCCTTGATCAGCGACAGCAGGGCGCGGGCCTCTTCGGGGCTGTCGTTGACGCCCTTGAGCATGACGTATTCGAAGGTCACGCGGCGGGCGTTGGACAGGCCGGGATAGGCGCGGATCGCCGCCATCAGCTGATCGAGATCGTACTTCTTGTTCAGCGGGACCAGCACGTCGCGCAGGGCGTCGTTGGTGGCGTGCAGGCTGATCGCCAGCATGGCCTGGGTGCGGGTTCCGAGCGCGTCCAGCTGCGGCACCACGCCCGAGGTCGAGACGGTGATCCGGCGGCGCGACAGGGCGATGCCCTCGTTGTCCGAGATGATGTCGATGGCGTTGGCGACATGGTCCAGATTGTAGAGCGGCTCGCCCATGCCCATGAAGACGATGTTCGACAGGCGGCGATCCTCCTTGGGCGAGGGCCATTCGCCGAGATCGTCGCGGGCGACCTGGACCTGGGCCACGATCTCGGCGGCGGTCAGGTTGCGGACCAGCTTCTGGGTGCCGGTGTGGCAGAAGGTGCAGTTCAGGGTGCAGCCGACCTGGGACGAGACGCACAGCGCCCCGGCGCGGCCGACGTCGGGGATGTAGACGGTCTCGATCTCGATGCCCGGGGCGGTGCGGATCAGCCATTTGCGGGTGCCGTCCTTCGACACCTGGCGCTCGACGATCTCGGGCCGGGCCAGGGTGAAGGCCTCGGCGAGCTTCGCCTGCACCTCCTTGCCGATATTGGTCATCAGCGAGAAGTCAGTGACGCCGTAGTGGTGGATCCAGCTCCACACCTGGGAGGCGCGCATCTTCGCCTTCTCGGGCGGGCAGATCCCGGCGTCGATCAGCGCCTGACGCAGTTCACCGCGCGTCAGACCGGACAGGTTGACGGGCGCCGTGGAGACGGCCGCTGACGTGCGCGAAAGGTCGAGCGTGAGGCTCAAGGCTGCATCCTTGGGTGGCGGGAGGCGCGGCTTATACCACAGATCGGGCTGGTTTTAAGGCGGGGCGAGCGACCGGAGCGCCGACGAAAAAACGGGGGGCGGAGTCGGCAAAGTCGGCAGTGAGAAACAGGGGGGGCGGAGTCGGCAGAGTCTACATTTCGAATGACGAGCGCCTGTGGCGGCGGTCGGGGATTTGATTGTCAAAGATCGCGGCACGGCAGAGGGCCCATTATGCGCCGGCCGTCTCCCCAGGCGGGTTCGTGACGCTGGGGTCGGAACGTTGTGTCAGGAATACAGCCGGTTGACTGTTGAAAGTGTGATGGCTGGCGGCGGATTTGCAGCGCAGCAATTCTACTTCCTTCTCCCCGCCGGGGGAGAAGGTGGGCGGCGAAGCCGCTCGGATGAGGGGGATGTTCGAGGGAAGCTGGCAGGCGGTCTGTCCGGAGCCGAATACCCCTCATCCGCCCCTCCGGGGCACCTTCTCCCCAAGGGGAGAAGGATCCGCAGCTCGCTCAATCCGCCCCGTCCTCGATGTGGTGGATCTGGTCGTCGTCGAGGCCGAAATGGTGGCCGATCTCGTGGATCAGGACGTGGGCGATGATCTCGTCGAGGCCGACGTCGCCGCGTTCGCACCATTCGTCGAGGATCGGCCGGCGGTAGAGGAAGATGCGCGAGGCCTCCGGGGCCGGGCCGAGGCCCTCGCGGCGGCCGATGTCGACGCCGTGGTAGAGGCCGGTCAGCTCGAACGGATCCTCCATCTCCATCATCGCCAGGGTCTCGTCGTCGGCGAAGTCGTCGACGCGGATGACCACGTCTCCGGCCAGCGAGCGGAACGGCTCGGGCAGGCCGTCGAACGCCTCGCGCGCCAGCCGGGCGAAGTCGTCGAGGGAGGGGGCGGGTTGGGTGGTCCAGGTGGTCATGGCCGCCACCGTAGAGGCAACAGGCAGCAGGCAACAGGCAGCAGGTGACGTCCGGCGCAGCCAGGCGCTGGCTGGGCCGCCCTGTCCTGCTGCCTGTTGCCTGTTGCCTGCTGCCTGTTGCCTGCTGCCTGCAGCCTGATCCCTCGACCCCCGCCCCCCATCAGGTATGGTTACCGAATCAGGGCGGGAGCTGAACGATCACGATGGCGGAAGCCGACATCGCCTATGTCGCGACCGCGGGCGCCGCGGGGCTGGCGCTGGCGCTCAGCGCCTGGGCGGCGCGGCTGCGCGGGCGGCTGGCCGAGCGGGCCCGGAGCGCCGAGGCGGAACTGGCGGCGGCGCGGGCCGCCCTGGCCGACCGCGACGGGGCGCTGGCGGCGTTCGAGGACGCGCGGCTGGCCCTGACCCCCGACAGCCAGACCCGGCGGCTGGGCGCCCAGGCGGCGTGGGACGCCATCACCCGCGAACTGGCCGGCGGCAAGGCATGGCCCGAGGTCGATCCCGCGCTGGTGGTGCTGGACGCCGTTCGGGCGGCCGCGGGGCCGCGCCTGGACGCGCTGATCGATCAGGGGGAGCCGTTCGACGCGGTGCTGGACGGGGCCGGCGGGGCCTGGGCGGTCGAGGGCCGTTCGTCGGCCGGCGCGGCCTGGCTGAGACTGTCGCGGCTGGGGCTGGTCGGAACGGCGGCGGAGAGCGGCCTGGGACTGCTGGCCGACGCCTATCCGGCTCCGACCTGGATCACCGACGCGGCCGGGCGGCTGGCCTGGGCCAACAAGGCGTGGCTGGCCGAGATGAAGGCCGACAGCATCGAAGCCGCCCGCGAGAAGGGGCTGAGTTTCGATCGCGGGGCGGACGCCATCGTCGCGGAGGCGGGCCGGCTGCACCAGCGCCAGGAGGGCTTCCGCTGGACCACCGGCGGCGGGCGGCGGCGGGCGTGGCGTATCGTGGCCGAGCCGGCGCCCGGCGGGGCCGGGGCGGTGCTGGCCTTCGCCCTGGACATGACCGAGGCGGAGGAGACGCGCGACACCCTGCGCCGTCACGTCGAGGCCCATGACGAGACGCTGAACCACCTCGCCGACGCCGTGGCCATCTTCGGCCCGTCGAAGCGGCTGGCCTTCCACAACACCGCCTTCCAGCAGCTGTTCAACATCGATCCCGCCTGGCTGGACGAGCGGCCGACCCACGCCGAGCTGCTGGACCGGCTGCGCCAGCGCCGCCTGCTGCCCGAGGTGATCGACTACGCCGGCTGGAAGGCCAATGAGCTGGACTTCTACGGCGCCGCCGAGGCCGCGCCCGACGACAGCTGGTCCCTGCCCGACGGCCGGACGCTGCGGGTGGTGCGCCAGCCGCACCCGCTGGGCGGGGTGCTGCTGCTGTTCTCGGACATCACCGACGAGCTGAAACTGCGCAGCCGGTTCAACGCCCAGATCCAGGTGCAGAAGGCGACGCTGGACAAGCTGAACGACGCCGTGGCGGTGTTCGGCTCGGACGGCCGCATCCGCCTGCACAACGAGGCCTTCGACACCTTCTGGGGCGTCAGCGGCGAGGCGCTGGACGCCGCCGGCGACTTCGATGCGGTGGCCGCCCTGTGCCAGTCGACCATGCCCGACCCGGCGCTGTGGCTGGGGCTGAAGGCGCGGGTGGCCGATCCCGATCCGGAAAGCCGGGTGCCGATCTCGGGCGAAGGCCGGACGGCGGACGGGCGCATCGCCTCGTGGCAGACCCGGCCCCTGCCCGACGGCGCGACCCTGGTGGCCTTTTCCGACATCACGGCGCGGCGGGGACTGGAACAGGCGCTGGCGGCCAAGGCCCAGGCGCTGGAGGAGTCGACGGCGCTGAAGCGCGAGTTCGTCGGCAGCGTCAGCTACGAGCTGCGCACGCCGCTGACCACCATCGTCGGCTATTCCGAACTGCTGGAGACACAGGCGGACCTGCCCGAGCGCAGCCGCCAGCACGCCGGGGCGATCCGCGTCGCCGCCAGCCAGCTGGCCGGGTCGATCGACGACGTGCTGGACATGGCCCAGATCGACGCGGGCGAGATGGAGCTGACGCTGGGCGACGTCCGCGTCTGCGACCTGCTGGACGAGGCCGCGGCCAGGGTGCGCGAACGGATCGAGGGCCGGGGCGCGACACTGACCGTGACCTGCCCGGCGGCGCTGAAGCCGATCCGGGCCGACGCCCAGAGGGTCGGACAGGCGCTGGAGTATCTGCTCGACAACGCCGCCCGCGCCGTGTCCGAGGGCGGGGCCGTGACCCTGACTGCCGAGGCCGCGCCGGCCGAGGTGCGCATCCGGGTCCAGGACACCGGGCGGGGCATTCCCTACCATCTGCAGGCCCATGTGTTCGACCGCTTCGTCAAGCGCGAGCGGGGCGGACCGGGCGTCGGCCTGGCCCTGGTCAAGGCGCTGGTCGAACTGCACGGCGGCTGGGCCGAGGTGGAGAGCGAGCCCGGCAAGGGGGCGGCCTTCATCCTGCACCTGCCGCTGGAGGCGACGAGCGCGGCGGCGGCGCCGGAGTTGAGGCTGGGCTAGCTCTCCATCCCGCTCATCCCGGCGAAAGCCGGGACCCAGTGCTTTGGAAGATAACGCTTCGCCAGCAAGCCCCGGTCGGCCGTCCCGTTGCACAGGCGTCAAGCTGGACAGAACTGGGTCCCGGCTTTCGCCGGGATGAGCGGAAGACTATGCAGGGACAGTTCCGCAGGATTCCCCATGGCCAAGCCGCTGAAAACCGCCCTGATCTACGACTTCGACGGCACCCTGGCGCGGGGCAATATGCAGGAGGTCACCTTCATCCCGTCGGTGGGGATGGGGGTCGGCGACTTCTGGGGAGCGGCGGACAAGCTGACCCGCGAGGCGGATGGCGACAACATCCTGATGTACATGCAGCTGATGCTGCAGCGGGCGCGGGAGAACGACCACCCGATCACCCGCAAGCTGCTGGCCGAACACGGCGAGGACGTGAAGCTGTTCGACGGGCTGAGGTCCGACCTGACGGGCCGGGGCTGGTTCGACCGGATCAACGAGGTCGGCGCGAAATACGGACTGGAGATCGAGCACTACATCATCTCGGCGGGCCTTGAGGAGATGATCGACGGCTGCCCGATCCGGCCCGAGTTCCGGCACGTGTTCGCGTCGAAATTCGTCTACGACGAGCACGGGGTGGCGATCTGGCCGGCGGTCGGCGTCAACTACACGACCAAGACCCAGTACCTGTTCCGCATCAACAAGGGCGTGCTGAACCACTGGGAGCACGAGAAGATCAACCGCTTCATGGCCGACGACGACCGGCCGGTGCCGTTCGAGCGGATGATCTTCCTCGGCGACGGCGACACCGACGTGCCGACCATGAAGATGATGCACACCAAGGGCGGCTTCTCGATCGCCGTCTACGACCCGCGCAACTCCGAGCGCGACCAGCAGAAGATCTATGGCCTGATCTCGGAGGACCGGGTCAATTTCGTCGCCGCCGCCGACTATCGCGAAGGCTCGGCCCTGGACCTGATCGTCAAGGGGCTGATCGGGCGGATCGCCATCACCGCCGGAACGATGCCGGACGGCGTGTGATCTCAGCGGCCGCCGGCGCGCAGGAAGGCGGCGCGGGCGGCGGCGAGGCGGGACGGCACCAGCCCCCGCAGCGAGGCGGCGGCGCCGGCGCGCCTGATCCCGGCCTCCATGCCCTTGCGCCAGACCACCTCGGCCTCGACGGCGGTGGCCTGAATCATGTCGATCAGCAGGATGCGGTTCGGCAGGGCGAGGTTGCGGTCCAGCCGCAGGCGGACGCCGGAGTTCGACTGGTCGACGATCAGGCAGGGCAGTTCGAGGCCGGGCGAGACGATGAGGCCGCGCGCATTGGCGGGCGAGCGGGGCTCCAGCCTGCGGTCGTCGGGGCGGCTCATCGCGCGACCGATAGCGGCTGACGGTTTCGATCCAGTTGCACGGTGACGCTCGCCCTGACGCCGCCGTTCAGCATGCGGCGGGTGATGCGCTCGAAATACTGGATGAAGCCGGCGAGTCGGCGGCGCTCCGCCTGCGGCAGATCGTCCGGGGCGAGGCCGAGCAGGTCGGCTTCCTGCTGGCAGCGCCAGTCGAGGACGACGTCGAAGCCGGGGGCCTGCAGGAACAGGACGGAGTCGAAGCGGGCGGCGAAGCCGGCGTAGGGGCCGGAGACGAAGCTGTTGACCGCGCGGCGCCAGCGGCCGTCGGGGTCGTGCTCGCGCTCGAGGGCGTTGACCGGTCCGGCGAGGGCGGACTCGTCCTCCGGCAGGGCGGCGAGGCACCAGGCGTCGATCAGTATGGCCGAGGGGCGACCGGTGAAGCGGCGCCAGCGGTCGGCCGGCCAGCGGTCGTCGCCGCGCTTGTCGAAGTCCGGGATGGCCGTTTCGTCGTCGGGGCCGGCGCTCGAGAGGCGGTCGATCAGGCGCTGGAGCAGGGACAGATCGTGCGTGCCGGGCGGGCCGCGGTGGACGAACAGCGGATGCACCTCGCGGGCCATGGCCTCGCGCCCGGCCCGGGTCAGGTAGACGTCGTCGATGGAGATCTGGGCCGCGCCGAAGCGGGCGGCGGCTTCGCGGGCGAGGGTGGTCTTGCCGGAGCCCTGGGCCCCGACGACGGCGATCAGCGGCGGGCGGTCCTTCGGTCCGGCATCGATCAGCTCGCCGACGAGGTCGACCAGATCCGGGTGCGCGCGGCCCACGGCCGGGTCAGTGCTGGGATTCGGGCAGGCGGACGATCAGGCCGTCGAGATCGTCGCTGACGCGGATCTGGCAGGACAGGCGGCTGTTCGGCTGAACGTTCTCGGCGAAGTCCAGCATCGACTCCTCCATGGCCGAGGCGCGGCCGGTCTCGGCGGCGAAGGCCTCGTCGACATAGACATGGCAGGTGGCGCAGGCGCAGGCGCCGCCGCAGTCGGCGTCGATGCCGGGCACATTGTTGCGGATCGCCCCCTCCATGACGGAGAGACCGTTCTTGACCTCCACGACGTGCTCGCGGCCGTCGTGCTCGATGTAGGTGATCTTCGCCAAGATCAGGCGGCCCCGGTCTTCTTGCGGCCGGGCGAGACCATCAGCTTCTTGGTCTCGGCGATGGCCTTGGCGGGGTTCAGACCCTTCGGACAGACCTGGGCGCAGTTCATGATGGTGTGGCAGCGGTAGAGCTTGAACGGGTCCTCGAGGTCGTCGAGCCGCTTGTCGGTGGCGTCGTCGCGGCTGTCGGCGATCCAGCGGTAGGACTGCAGCAGGGCGGCGGGGCCGAGGTATTCGGTCTGGTTCCACCAGTAGCTCGGGCAGGAGGTCGAGCAGCAGGCGCACAGGATGCACTCGTACAGGCCGTCCAGTTTGGCGCGCTCTTCCGGCGTCTGCAGCCGCTCGGTCTCGGGGTCCGGCTCGTCGGACTGGAGGTAGGGCTGGATGGAGTCGTACTGGGCGTAGAACAGGGTCAGGTCGGTGACCAGGTCCTTGACCACCGGCTGGTGCGGCAGGGGGGCGATCGAGATGGTCGAGGAGGAGCACTCCTCCCAGCCCTTGGTGCAGGCCAGGGTGTTGCGCCCGTCGATGTTCATCGAGCACGAGCCGCAGATGCCTTCGCGGCACGAGCGCCGGAAGGTCAGGGTCGGGTCGATCTGGTTCTTGATGTGGATCAGGGCGTCCAGCAGCATCGGGCCGTGGTCGTCGGCCGAGACCTCATAGACGTCCCAGCGCGGGTCGGCGTCGACCTCGGGGTCGTAGCGGTAGACCTTGTAGGTCTTGACGTTCCTGGCGCCGGCCGGGGCCTTGTGGACCTTGCCGGTGGTGGGCTTCGAGCCCTTGGGGAGGGTAAGCTGGACCATTAGTACACCCGCGCCTTGGGCTCGATGTAATCGATGTCCTTCGACATCGTGTAGTTGTGCACCGGCCGGTAGTCGATCTTCACCGCGTCGCCGGGGACCTTCCAGGCGAGGGTGTGCTTCATCCAGTTGACGTCGTCGCGGTCCGGATAGTCCTCGCGGGCATGGGCGCCGCGCGACTCGGTGCGGTTCAGGGCCCCCTCGATGGTGACCAGGGCCTGGTCGATCAGGTTGTCGTATTCGAGGGTCTCGACCAGGTCGGTGTTCCAGATCAGGCCGCGGTCGGTGGTGCGGATGTCGGCGCCGGCGGCGTGGATGGCGCGCAGCTTGGCCACCCCCTCCTCCAGCGTCTTGCCGGTGCGGAACACGGCGGCGTCGGACTGCATGGCGCGCTGCATCTCGACCCGCAGCTTCGCCGTCGGGGTCGAGCCGTTCGCATGACGGAAGCGGTCGAGGCGGGCGAGGTGGGCGTCGGTGGCCGAGGCGGGGGCGGACGGCACGGCCGAGGCCTTGTCCACCACCTCGCCGCAGCGCAGGCCGGCGGCGCGGCCGAACACCACCAGATCGGTCAGGGAGTTGGAGCCGAGGCGGTTGGCCCCGTGCACCGAGACGCAGGCCGCCTCGCCCACCGCCATCAGGCCCGGCACCACGGCGTCGGCATTGTCGCCGACCTTGGTCAGGACCTCGCCGTGATAGTTCGTGGGGATGCCGCCCATGTTGTAGTGGACCGTCGGCAGGACCGGGATCGGCTGTTTGGTGACGTCGACGCCGGCGAAGATCTTCGCGCTCTCGGAGATGCCCGGCAGGCGCTCGTGCAGGATCTTCGGATCGAGGTGGTCGAGGTGCAGGTGGATGTGGTCCTTGTTCGGGCCCACGCCGCGGCCTTCGCGGATCTCGATGGTCATGGAGCGCGAGACCATGTCGCGCGGAGCCAGGTCCTTCACGGTCGGCGCATAGCGCTCCATGAAGCGCTCGCCCTCGGAATTGGTCAGATAGCCGCCCTCGCCGCGGGCGCCCTCGGTGATCAGGCAGCCGGCGCCGTAGATGCCGGTCGGGTGGAACTGGACGAACTCCATGTCCTGCAGCGGCAGGCCCGCGCGCAGCACCATGGCGTTGCCGTCCCCGGTGCAGGTGTGGGCCGAGGTGGCGGAGAAATAGGCGCGGCCGTATCCGCCGGTCGCGAGGATGACCATCTTGGCGCGGAAGCGGTGCAGCTGACCGGTGTCGAGCTGGAGCGCCGTCAGCCCCGTGCAGGCGCCGTCCTGCATGATCAGGTCGAGGGCGAAATATTCGACGAAGAACTTCACTTCCCGCCGCACCGACTGGCCGTACAGGGTGTGCAGGATGGCGTGGCCGGTGCGGTCGGCGGCGGCGCAGGTGCGCTGCACCGGGCCCTCGCCGAAATTGCGGGTCATGCCGCCGAAGGCGCGCTGGTAGATCTTGCCCTCGTCGGTGCGGCTGAAGGGCACGCCCCAGTGCTCGAGCTCATAGACGGCCTTGGGCGCGTTGCGGACCAGGTATTCGATGGCGTCCTGGTCGCCGAGCCAGTCCGACCCCTTGACGGTGTCGTACATGTGCCACTGCCAGGAATCCTCGCCCATGTTGCCGAGCGAGGCGGAGATGCCGCCCTGGGCCGCCACCGTGTGGGAGCGGGTCGGGAAGACCTTGGTGACGCAGGCGACCTTCAGCCCCTGCTGGGCGGCGCCGAGGGCCGCGCGCAGGCCGGAGCCGCCCGCGCCGACGACGACGACGTCGTATTCATGATCGACGAATTCGTAAGCAGCCACGCGATCAGGCTCCGAAACCAGCCGGCAGCGGGGCCGAACCCAGCGCCAGCCGCACGATGAAGAAGACGCCCGCGGCGGCGAGGACGACGCACAGCAGGCCGATCAGGCCGACGAGCGTGTTCCGCGACACGGGCTTGTGGATGTAGTCGTCGACGATGACCTTCAGGCCCATGTTCATGTGCCAGACGCTGACCAGCAGGGTCACGGCCAGCAGGGTCGCGTTGACGGGGGAGCGGAACCAGGCCAGCGCCCCCTCGTAGCCGGCGCCGGACAGGGTCCAGCCGCTCCACAGGCCCCAGAGGGTGAGCGGGACGAGGATCAGCGACGACAGCCGCTCCTGCATCCACTCGCCGGCGCCGTGGCGCTCGGAGACCTTCACGCCCTTGATGTAGCTCTTGGTCCCGAGGCTCAAAGCGACACCCTCCCGGTCATGAACAGTCCGGCCCAGAAGACGACCGAGACGACGACGCCGAACACGATCGAACCCGTGGCGAGGGCGTTGGCGGACTTCGGCGTCAGGCCCTCCCCGGCGTCCCAGATCAGGTGCCGCACGCCCGCGGCGAGGTGATAGGCGAGGCACAGGGTCAGGCCGAACCAGACCAGCAGACCCAGCGGCGAACCCATCCAGCCGGTGAAGGTCGCATAGGCCTCGGGCCCGAAGGCGAGGGCCAGCAGCCACAGCGCCACCAGGACGGCGCCGCCGGACAGGGCGCCGCCGGTGATCCGGTGCAGGATGGAGCCCAGCATGGTGACGTGCCAGCGCCAGACCTGCAGGTGGGGCGAGAGAGGTCGGACGCGGCCGTTGGGCTGACGCACGAAGCGGCCGGACTGGTCGTCCGTCGGGTCGTTGGAAGAGTCGCCCGGCAAGGGGGAGGTCGACATATGCGAATGGTTCTCAGAAACCTGAGCGAAATCAGCCGCTCGAAATCGGTGATCAGGCTTTAGTCCAGCCGCGCGGCGGGGGTCAAATGAGTGGCGCCGTCGGGACCCCACGATCACGAATTCGCCCCTCCTGCGCGCCGCTTTGCCAGACCGGCGCGAACCCGGCACAGTGGCGCCATGTCCGGGATCGTTCTCGTCGCCCTCGCCGGCCTGCTGGTTCAGCAGGCCGCGCCGCCCCCGTCGACGCTGCAGGCGTATTTCGAGCCGGTGGTCCGTCCCTTCGAGCCGGAGGACGATTTCGGCCGCGACCTGCCGCAAGGCGACGGCGTCGCCGCCCGCCTGGCCCGGCCCCTGACGGCGCCGGTCACGGTCGACGCCTATGACGGGACCTACGAACTTCCTGCGACCCAGCTCGAGATCGCCTATCAGGCCGGAGTCGCCTCGGCCGAGGCGCGCGCCGACCAGTCCGCCGGCCCCCTCGACGGGGTATGGCGCGTCCAGGACGCGGCGGGACAGACCCTCTACGAGATCGCGCTGCTGGATTCCGGCGCCGGACCTGCCGAGGGCGGCTGGCGCGGCGCGGGCGACTCAGGCGCGGCGGTGGCTGACGGGCAGTCGCTGACGCTGGAGGGCGCCGGCGTCATCGCGCTGGAACGCACCAGAACCGGCTGGCGCGGCCAGATGACGCGGGCGGGGAGAACCGTGACGGTAACGCTCAGCCGGCCTGACTGAGCCGGATTCGCGACGCCGCCGCCTGCAGGGCCTGGGCGCCGTAGGGCGCCGCCGGACCGCGCCCCCACACCGGATCAGGCCACAGGCCGTCGTCGTGGCGGCGCCCGACCACATGCAGGTGCAACTGGGCCGTGACATTGCCCAGCGCCGCCACATTGAGCTTCTGCACCGGGCGCAGGGCCGCCTCGCCGAGCATTCGGACCACATCGCCGGCGCGGACGATCTCGTCCATCAGCAAGGTTCGCTCGGGCCCGGTCAGATCCTCGATCTCGTGCAGGCCGGCGCGGCGCGGGATCAGGATCAGCCACGGAAAGCGGGCGTCATCCTGCAGCCGCACCTGGCACAGCGGCCAGTCGCAGACCACGACCGAGCCGGGATCGAAGGCGGGGTCGGCTTTGAAGCGGGGCGTCATCCCCCTCGGTCGCGCGGCTGGCGCGCCGCGTCAACCGGAGCCGCGCCTAGTTCAGCGCATAGACCACGCAGGCGCGGTCGGTCAGTTCGCGCAGCGGCGGCTGGAGGGCGAGGCGGGCGGATTCGATCTGGGCCTCGGTCGGGGCGGCGGCTCCCTGGGCCCTGACAGGAGCCGGCGGCGGCGGCGGCGGGACGAAGGCGGCCTCGTCGAATCCGACGTCTGTGGCGAGGCCGCCGGAGCCATAGGAAGGCCAGCCGGCCAGCACGTCGGTCTCGCAGGCGCGGCCGGTCGGATCGATGACCTTGACCCGGCCCAAGGTCGCCCCGGCGTTGGCGGCGGCTGCACGGGCCCGCGCCGCTGCGTCCTTGACGGCCTCGCCCTGGAGCCAGGTCTTCACGGCGTTGTCCGGCTCGAGATTGAACCCGACCTGACCGATCGAGGTCGGCTGCGAGGCCACCACGGTGGCGTAAACCCGCTCCAGCACCCGGGTGTCACGGACGGTGACGCTGATCGTGGCGTCGGCCTGGTAGCGCTCGATCTGGTCGGCGCGGGCGTTTTCGCGAATGACGCCGTTCTCGTCGCGATACTGGTCGTAGAGGGGCCGGGTCGACACCGTGGTCTCGACGCGAACCGCATCGACGCCGTAGGCGGCGAGGGCCTGGCTGAGGGCGCGGACCTGGTCGGCGGCCTTGCGCGACGCGTCGGGGGCGGTGCGATCGACCGACTGGAAGCTGGCGGTGAAGCCGGCGCGGTTAGCGGCGACCTGGGTGCGAACCTCGCCGATCGAGGCGATCACCGGCTCGCGCATCCACCAAGGGGCGGGGACGTAGCGCTCGCCGATGGTGGCGGGAGGGGTCTGGGCGATGGCGATGGTCGGCACGGCGGTCGGGGTCGCGACGGCGGCGACGAGGGCGGCGGCGATCAGGCGATTCATGAGAGCGCTCCTTGTTCAACTTCACCGTGCCCGACCGCCCTGTGCCGGTAAAGCCATCGGGCCGTCATCGTCAGGCCTCGTCAGCCTATGGCGACAATAGGTAAAATCTATCGAAGAAACCGGACTGCAATCATTGACATTGTGCAGCGCAAACTCCAATTCGCGGCTGCGGCGCCGCTCCCCCGGCGCTCCGGACTTTCCAAACCAGAAACCATCAGGAGAACAGCGCATGCTGGGCGTCGGTCAAAAACTGCCGGAATTCAAGATCACGGGCGTGAAGCCGGGCTTCAACAGCCATGAGGAAAACGGCGTCTCGGCCTTCGAGCCGATCACCCAGGACAGCTTCGAGGGCAAGTGGAAGGTGATCTTCTTCTACCCGAAGGACTTCACCTTCGTGTGCCCGACCGAGATCGCCGAATTCGCCTCGCTGGCGCGCGATTTCGAGGACCGCGACACGGTGGTCCTGGGCGGCTCGACCGACAACGAGTTCGTCAAGCTGGCCTGGCGGCGTGACCACGCCGACCTGAACAAGCTGCCGATCTGGCAGTTCGCCGACAACGGCGGCAAGTTCGCCCGTGCGCTGGGCGTGCTCGACGAGGCCGAGGGCGTCGCCCTGCGCGCCACCTTCGTGGTCGACCCGTACAACGTCGTGCAGCACGTCTATGTGACCAACCTGAACGTCGGCCGCGCGCCGGCGGACACGCTTCGCGTCGTGGACGCGCTGCAGACCGACGAACTGTGCGCCTGCAACCGCCCGGTGGGCGGCGAGACGCTCGCTGCGTAAAGGCGGCTGATCGAGTAGTGAAGGGCGGCGGTGTTCGCGTCGCCGCCTTTTCGCTGCTCGCTTGTTTTTGGGCGCTATGCTCGGCTCGCGGAGCCTCGCGACTTGAGCGCGGTCGCGCCTGTAACCCCACACGCCTCATGCGGCTGAAGCAGCGAGCGACCGCGTCGCGAGCGGCAGCCGCTTCCCGAAGGGAACCCCACACAATGTCCATCGACGCCCTGCGCGACCTGATTCCCGCCTACGCCAAGGACATCTCCCTGAACCTCGGCTCCCTGGCCTCGGAGACGGTTCTGAACGACCAGCAGAAATGGGGCTGTTTCCTCGCCTCGGCCCACGCCGTCGGGGTGGCTCCGGTGGTGCGCGCCATCGAGGCCCAGGCCGCGGCCGTGCTGTCGCCCGAGGCGCTCAACGCGGCGAAGTCGGCGGCCGCCATCATGGGCATGAACAACATCTACTACCGCTCGCTGCACCTGATGAAGAACAACGAGTACACGACCATCCCGGCGCGGCTGCGGATGAACGTCATCGCCAATCCGGGCGTGGAGAAGATGGACTTCGAACTGTGGTCGACGGCGGTCAGCGCCATCAACGGCTGCGGCGCCTGCCTCGACGCCCACGAGGGCGAGCTGCGCAAGCACGGCGTGCCGGCGACCCAGGTCCAGGCGGCGCTGCGTATCGGCGCCGTCGTCCACGCCGCCAGCCGGATCGTGGCCTCGGAGACGGCGCTGGCGGGCTAGCCAGCCACCGGCGGAGGGGCCGGCGTCGCCTTCCCGCCGAGGTGTTCGACGAGCCGGGCGAACTGCCCGGCCATCACATGATCGACGGGGTCGGCGAACCGCGCCGCCTCTTCGCCCCTCACCACATAGACCATGCGGACCATGGATCCGCCGTCCGCCTGGGGGATCGCCTCGAGGGTCAGGATGGCCTCGGTGGTCAGGCCCTGCAGCGGCCCGAAGGCGCCCTGCAGCCTGACGATCCGACTCGGTCCGCGCGGCCACGCCATGATCACCCGGCCGTGCTCGACGCCATCGGGGCCTGAGCGTTCGCAGAAGCAGCCGCCGGGTTCGAGCGACAGGCTCAGGTTGTCGCTGTCGCCGGTGTAGGTGTGGAGAGGATCCCACCACGCCGGCATGTCTCCGAACGCCCTGTAGGCTTCGTCCGCCGACACCGGCATGAAGACTTCGTGGACGCTGTTGAAGCCCTCGTCCGTCCGGCGGGTGATTTCCGCGGCGACCGTGGTCGCAAGGGACATCGTTCCGATCAGGACGGCCGCCTGTAGTGAGTGGCGCCTCATGGTGTTCCTCCCGCCGGCATCCGGACGTATCGCCCGGACGGCGTCAAGTCAGGCCGCCGCGAAGCTCAGCGGCGCACCCCAGAACCGGGCGACGAGGTCGGACTGCGGACCCGGCTTGCCGGTGGTCAGGAAGTCGCGGCGACCGGAGCCGCCCAGCGCATACTCAGGATGGCGCTGGAAATAGCGGTCCAGCGCATCGGCCACCGCCGTCGGCTGGTGGATCACCGGCGTGCCCTCGGGCAGGGCGGCGGCGAACAGGTCGGCGACGATCTCATAGTGGGTGCAGCCGAGGATGGCCTTGTCGGGATGGCGGCCGATGCGGCGGCGCAGGGCGTCGACGTGATCGTTGACCACCACCGTCAGCTCCTCGGCCGGGGCGCCCAGTTCGATCAGGCCGGCGAGGCCGGGGCAGGGCTCGGAGAAGACGGCCAGATCCTCGCGCCGCTTGTCGATCTCGATCTCGTAGACCCGGCTCATGGCGGTGGCGGCGGTGCAGAAGACGCCGGTGACCTCCAGGGCCTCGATCTTGTCGCCGAGGCGCTCTGCCTCATAGGTCCAGGGCAGGCCGGTGGCCGCCTCGATGGTCGGCACGATGATGCCCAGCACATTGACAGGGCGGCCGTGGCGGGCGCGGGCCTCGGGCACCCAGGTCTGCTGCAGGCGGCGCAGGGCGATGGCGCTGGCGGTGTTGCAGGCCAGGACGATGATATTGGCGCCGGCCTCGAACAGCCGCTCGCAGCCGGCCCGGGTCAGGTCGACGATCTCCTCGCCGCCGCGCCCGCCGTAGGGGGCGTTGGCCTGGTCGGCCAGGTAGACGAAGTCCCGGTCGGGAAACCGCCGCGTCAGTTCGCGGTGGACCGTGAGCCCGCCCACGCCGGAGTCGAATACGCCTATCGCCATGCGCGGGTGTTAGCGGCGCGGCCCTTTGTCGTCCATGTCCAAGATTACGGGCCGTTCAGGTGACAGTCAGCGTGCGGAAGGCCTAGGTTGCGCCAACCATCTGAACCGCCGGAGGCCTGTCCATGCATCGACGCCAACTTCTCATCGCCGGAGGGGGCCTGTTCGCCCTGTCGGCCTGCGCCTCGAACGGCATCGACCTCGGCGGCGCCTCGCCCGCCGGCCTGGCGGAAGACGCCCGCATCGGCCGCGCCGTGCTGCCGGCGCAGACGCCGCGCGCCGAGCTGCTGCAGCCGTGGACCGGGCCGTACGAGGGGGTGCCGCCGTGGGACAAGGTCACCGCGCCCAAACTGCGCGAGGCCCTGCTGGAAGGCATCGAGCTGCAGCGCGCCGAGATCGAGGCCATCGCCAACAATCCGGAACCGCCGACCTTCGCCAACACCATGGTTCCCTACCAGATGGCCGGCGAGCCGCTGGACCGCGCGTCCAGCCTGTTCGGGGTGATGACGCAGAACATCGGCTCGGACGACTACCAGGCCGTCGACACCGAGGTGTCGCCCCTGCTGTCGGCCGCCGGTGACGAGATCATCTTCAACGAGAAGCTGTTCGCCCGCATCAAGGCCGTGGCCGACGGCGCGGCCGCGGCGGGCCTGACGGCCGAACAGACCCGGGTGGCGGAGCGCACCCGCGACGCCTTCGTGCGCAACGGCGCCGCCCTCGACGCCGCCGGCAAGGCCGAGCTGGGCCGGATCAACACCGCCCTGTCCAACGCCTTCACCAGCTTCGGCCAGAAGGTCGTCGCCGACGAGAACACCTTCACCCACATCCCGAACGAGGCCGGCGTGGCCGGCCTGCCGGCGTCGAACAAGGCCGCGGCCGCCGCCGCCGCCCGCAGCCGCAATCTGACCGGCTATGCGATCGTCAACACCCGCTCCAGCGTCGACCCCTTCCTGTCCTTCGGCGACGACCGGGGCCTGCGCGAGACGGTCTGGCGCAAATTCGTCAACCGCGGCGACAACGGCGACGCCAACGACACCAACGCCATCATCGCCGAGATCGTGAAGCTGCGCGCCGAGCGCGCCCGGCTGCTGGGCTTCGCCAACCACGCCGAATGGCGGATGCAGGACACGATGGCGAAGACGCCGGCGGCGGCGATGGACCTGATGAACCGGGTCTGGGCGCCGGCCAAGGCCCGGGTGGCGGAAGAGGTGGCGGACATGCGCGCCATCGCCGGCGCCGAAGTCGGAGAGTCTGGTATCGAGCCGTGGGACTATCTGTACTACGCCGAGAAGGTCCGGAAGCAGAAGTACGACCTCGATCAGAACGAGCTGAAGCCGTATTTCGAGCTGAGCAACGTCAAGCGCGGCGCCTTCTACATGGCGGGGCGGCTGTACGGCTACGAGTTCACGCCGCTGCCGAAGGGAACGGTTCCCGTCTTCAATCCCGACGTCGAGGTGTTCGAGGTCACGAACAAGGCCGACGGAAGCCATGTCGGCCTGTTCTACTCCGACGACTTCGCCCGTGCGGGCAAGCGCTCGGGCGCGTGGATGACCACCTACCGGTCCTACTCCACCTATGACGGCGTCAAGAACGTGCTGGCGTCGAACAACAACAACTTCATCAAGGCCGAGGGCGGCGAGCCGATCCTGATCTCGCTGGACGACGCCGAGACCCTGTTCCACGAGTTCGGCCACGCCCTGCACTACCTGTCCTACAAGGTCACCTATCCGGCGCTGGGCGGCACGCCGCGCGACTATGTCGAGTATCCCTCGCAGGTGCATGAACACTGGGTGCTGAGCCGGCCGATCCTCGACGGCTTCATGAAGCATGTGGAGACGGGCCAGCCGATGCCGCAGGCGCTGGTCGACAAGGTCGAGGCCGCCGCCACCTTCAACCAAGGCTATGCGACGGTCAGCTATCTGTCGTCCGCTCTCGTCGACATGGACCTGCACACCCGGGCGACGCCGCCGACCGACATCGACGCCTTCGAGCGCGAGAGTCTGGAGCGCTACGGCATGCCGAAGGAGATCGTGATGCGGCACCGCCTGCCGCAGTTCAATCACCTGTTCACCTCGGACGCCTATTCGGCCGGCTATTACAGCTACCTGTGGTCCGAGGTCATGGACGCCGACACCTGGGCCTATTTCGAGGAGTCGGGCGACGTCTTCAATCCGGACATCGCGGCCCGCTACAAGGCCATCATCCTGTCCGAGGGCAACACCACCGACCGCGGCGAGGCCTACCGCCGCTTCCGCGGCCGCGATCCGGACGTGACCGCCCTGCTGAAGGTGCGGGGTTTCCCGACGTCTTAGTGGCCCTATCGCCCTTCGGGCTGCTTGAGGGCGCCGCTTCGTGGCCCTGTCGCCCTTCGGGCTGCGTGAGGGCGCCGCGCGGAGCGCGGGTGAAAGCGGGAAGGCCCGGCGGAGCAATCCGCCGGGCCTTTTCCGTGCCGGTCAGGCGACCAGCGGGACGCGGCTGAGGGCGTAGTCGACCTGGGCGGCGCCGGGCAGCCGGCTGACGGCCTCGTCGCGCACGGCGGTGTGGCAGGCGGCGCGGCCGCCGATCATCGGCACGCTGCGGCACATCTTGCGGGCCGCGACGCGGACCCGGGCGTCGAAGGCGTCCGCCCCGGCGGCGGTGGACAGGTCCAGGTCGCCCCAGGCGATGCGGGTTTCCTGGGCAGAGGCGGAACCAGCGGCAGCCAGGGTCAGGACGGCGGCGAGAGAAGCGAGAGTTTTCATGGCGATCTCCTGTGGAGAGCTGCGTCGCTCCTTGGCGGCGACGATGCGGGAGATACGGCCACGCTGTTGCGGCCTGATGTGGATTTCGCGGCGGAATAGCGACGCTGGGTGAATTCGCGGCAAACTTATCGGCGATCAGGCGCCTGTCGCCGATTTAACGGGACAGGGGCGCGGCGGGGGGGAATCAATGGCGATGGAGGATTCCGCCATGCATTTCGCCCCCCTCGCCTCTCTCGTCCTGCTGATGGCCGCGACGGCCGCCTCGGCGCAGGTCCCGGACGCGGCCCCGGTGGTCGCCGCCGAGCGGGCCTTCGCCGCCGACGCGCCGTCGATGGGAATCGCCGGCAGTTTCAACAAATGGTCGGTTCCAGAGGCCATCGTGATCGGTGGCGGACAGGCGCGGAGGATCGGCGAGGCCTATCCGGACGGGCCCCGGCCCGCCGACGAGCCGCTGCTGGAGTGGTGGCCGAATTTCGCGGGGATCGCCCGGTCCGGCGACCTCGGCTTCACCACCGGAGGCGTGGCGCTGAACGGCCGGCGCACGGGCCACTATTTCACCATCTGGAAGCGCCAGCCCGACGGCTCGTGGAAATGGGTCTACGACGGCGGCTCGGGGGCCAGTGCGGCGGATGTGCCGGGGCCGGACAGCGAGCCGGTGATCCTGCCGACATCCTCCGCCGGATCCGCGTCGCCCGAGGCCGCCATGGCCGAAGTGCGGGCCGCCGAGGCCCGTCTCGCGGAGCGCGCCGCCAGCGATCAGAAGCTGGCGCATCTGGCCGAACTGGCGGTGGACGGACGCGTGTATGTGGCCCCGCGCCCGCCCGCGATCGGTGCGCGGGCCGCGATGGAGGCGCTGGACGGCTGGCCGGAGACGTTCCGGTTCGGCCCCGCGGAGGGCGGGGGCGCCTCGGACGCCGGGGATCTGGCCTGGACCTACGGCCCGGCGGCCTGGACGAAGGACGATACGGAGCGGCGCGGCCACTATGTCAGGCTGTGGCAGAAGCGGGAGCGTGGCTGGGTGCTGATCCTGGCCCAACTGATCCCGGCCCCTCCGCCAACCCCTCCCGCCGGGGGCTGAGCCGCCCTATCTCCCTTCCATGACCGACCTCTCTCCCCGCGAAATCGTATCCGAACTCGACCGCTTCATCGTCGGCCAGGACGACGCCAAGCGCGCCGTGGCCGTGGCGCTGAGGAACCGCTGGCGGCGCAAGCGCGTGCCCGAGGACCTGCGCGACGAGGTCACGCCCAAGAACATCCTGATGATCGGCCCCACCGGGGTAGGCAAGACCGAGATCGCCCGCCGTCTTGCGAAGCTGGCCGGCTCGCCCTTCCTCAAGGTCGAGGCGACCAAATTCACCGAGGTCGGCTATGTGGGACGCGACGTCGACCAGATCATGCGCGACCTCGTCGAGGCGGCGCTGGTCATGGTGCGTGACAAGCGGCGCACAGGGGTGAAGGCCCGGGCCGAGGCCGCCGCTGAGGAGCGTATCCTCGACGCCCTGGTCGGGCCGGGGTCGCAGCCCGCCACCCGCGAGAGCTTCCGCAAGAAGCTGCGGGCCGGGGAACTGGACGACAAGGAGGTCGAGCTGTCGCTGGCCGACACCGCCTCGCCGATGCAGGGGCTGGATCTGCCGGGCGGTGGCGGCATCGGCATGATCAATCTGTCCGAGATGCTGGGCAAGCTGGGCGGCGGGCGTACGAAAACGGTCAAGCTGCCAGTGCGCGACGCGGTCGGGCCGCTGGTCACCGAGGAGAGCGACAAGCTGCTGGATCAGGAGAGCCTGACCCGCGAGGCCCTGCTGCTGGCCGAGAACGAGGGCATCGTCTTCCTCGACGAGATCGACAAGGTGGCGGCGCGCCAGGGCGCCTCGGGCGCCGACGTCAGCCGCGAGGGGGTGCAGCGCGACCTGCTGCCGCTGATCGAGGGCACCACGGTCTCGACGAAATACGGGCCGGTGAAATCCGACCACGTGCTGTTCATCGCCTCGGGCGCCTTCCATGTGGCCAAGCCGTCCGACCTGCTGCCGGAACTGCAGGGACGGCTGCCGATCCGGGTCGAGCTCAAGGCTCTGACCCGCGACGACTTCGTGCGCATCCTGACCGAGCCCGAGGCCAATCTGATCCGCCAGAACCAGGCCCTGCTGGCCACGGAAGATGTCACGTTGACCTTCACCGACGACGCCATCGCGGCCCTGGCCGACGCGGCGGTGGCGGCCAACGCCACGGTCGAGAACATCGGCGCGCGGCGGCTGCAGACGGTGCTGGAGCGGGTGCTGGAGGAAACCTCCTTCAAGGCCTCGGACCTAGCCGGCCAGACCATCGCCTTCGACGCCGATCAGGTGCGGGAGAAGGTCGCCGACCTCGCCCGCGATGCGGACCTGAGCCGGTTCATCCTCTAGGGCGGCTCAGTCTTCCCGCGCCGCCGCCATCGCTGGCGAGGCGGCGATCTGTTCCGGCAGGGCCTCGACCGTGGCCATGGCCGCCCGGGCGTCCCGGCGGGTGACGTCCGCGCGGAAGACATAGAGGCTCAGAACCGCGACGAGGGTGCAGATCAGGACGTTGATCAGCCACAGGCCCCGGGCGTCTCCATGGTTTCGCCGTGCGCCAGGATCGTCTTCAACCCGCATGTTTCGCGCCTCGCCGAACCCTGATCTCTGATTCATAGGCCCGCCCGGCGAGAGCGCTGCGCGGCGGCTCACCCGCTGTGGACAGCTTGACCGTAGGCGCGTGAGAGCCGGCCCGGTTGAAAACGGAACACAAACGGAACATACAGGAGGCCGTGTCCGCCCTCCTGTCCATCGACCTGGTCTTCAGCCGGCCCGCGACGACGCTGTCGGTCACCCGGGGCGCCGCGCGGCTGATGGCGGACATGGGCTATGCGCCCCTGCTCGAGGTCGGTCTGCCCAATGGCCGGCGCGCCGACGTCATGGCGCTGGGGCCGCGCGGCGAGATCGCCATCTGCGAGGTCAAGTCGGGGCTGGAGGACTTCCGCGTCGACCGGAAATGGGGCGAGTACCGGCCGTACTGCGACCTGTTCTATTTCGCCGTGGCGCCGGAGTTTCCGTCGGACATCCTGCCGGACGAGCCGGGGCTGATCGTGGCCGACGGCTTCGGCGGGGCGGTGGTGCGCGACGCGGTTTCGATCCCGCTGGCTCCCGCGCGGCGCAAGGCCCTGACCATCGCCTTCGCCCGGCTGGGCGCGCTCAGGACGCTGCGGGATCAGGCGGCGGGCTGAGGCGCATCGACGACGCGGCCGCTCTCGCCGGTCGACATGATGGCGGACACCGTGGCGGCGCAGCCCGTCAGCGTCTCCTCGCCGATCCGGACCATGGCCGTCAGCGGGTAGGTCCGGTCGCTCATGCCGTCGCTGCAGTCGGTGGCCGTCAGGGTGACCTTGAGGGGATTGCCCGCACCGGTGGTGGACTCCCAGCTGGCCATGGTGCCCTGCACGACGGGCGGGTTCTGCGGCGCGCGCTGCTCGGGCCGGTCGACTCCGGAGTAGACCATTTCCGAACCGTTCAGCTCCACGGACCAGAACGGCTCGTTGCCACCCACGCGCAGCGGCTTCGTCAGGTCGACGCCTGCCAGGACCGGCGCGGGCGCCGGCGCGGGATCGGGCTGCTTCGGCGCCTCGGCCGGCTGCGAGCAGGCGGACAGGGTCAGGATGGCGGCGGCGGTCAGGGCGAGGGCGCGCATCGGGTGTCTCCGGGTTGGAGGCCATGGAGCGCAGCGGACCGGTCGCGGTCAAGCGTCGCGCTACAGCCAGCCCTTCTTCTTGAACCACGCCAAAGGCATCAGGGCGGAAATCACCATGGCCACCAGAGCGGCCGGATAGCCCCAGGCCTGGGGCAGCTCCGGCATGTGGTCGAAATTCATCCCGTAGATCGAGGCGATCAGGGTCGGCGGCAGGAAGGCGACGGCCGCCACCGAGAAGATCTTGATGATCGACGACTGCTCGATGTTGATCAGCCCGAGCGCCGCCGACAGCTGGAAATTGATCGAGGCCGCCACGGCCTGGTTGTGGGCGATCAGGCTCTGGGCGTCGCGGGTCAGGGAGCCGAGGTGCTCGCGGGTGTCGGGCTGCTGTTCGATCCGGTCGTCGAGGGCGACGAAGGCGAAGATGCGGGCCAGCCCCGCCAGGCTCTGCTCGATGCGCGCATTGGCGATGTGGGCGCGGCCCAGTCTGGTGATCAGCTTCTCGAAGCCGACCGTCTTGCGGCCGCTGAAGACCTGGCCCGACACCGCCTCCACGGTGGCGGCGTTGGCCGCCAGGACGTCGGAGGCGCGGTCGATGATCGCCTCCATCAGGTGCAGGAACAGGTCCGCGCCCGTGCCGCACAGCGCCGGATCGCGGTCCAGCTTTTCCAGCAGCAGGGTGAAGGGCCTGGGATCGACGTAGCGGATCGTGACCAGCGGCCCTTCGGTCAGCACGAAAGTCACCGGATCGAGGCCGGGCATGTCGGCCTCGCCGTGATGCAGGATGTCGGCGGTGACATAGGTGGCGCCGCTCTCGCGATAGAGCCGGCTGGAGGCCTCCAGCTCGGCCATCTCCTCGCGGGTCGGGACGGACAGGCCCAGCGCCCGCTCGACGGCGCGGTCTTCTTCCGGTGTCGGGCCGACCAGGTCGATCCAGACGGCGCCGGGGGGCAGGGTCCAGGCCGAGGCGTCGCCCGCATGGGGGTCGCAGGTCCGGGCGCCGGAGCGGTAGACGCGGATCAAGGGCGGACCCTCCGGGCGAGGGTCAGGGGGTCAGGGCTGGCCGTTGGCGCCCGGAGCCGAGGCCATGAGCAGGCCGTCGGAGGGCTGGGCCGGGGCTTTGTAGATGAAGCCCCAGGTCGGATAGACGGTCGTGCCCAGATCATTGATCGGGTTGTACCACACCTTGACCGCGCTCCAGTCGTTGCCGCCCGAGACGTCGACGACGGTGACGTTCTCCTCGACCTTGCCGCGGCTGCCGCCCCAGTTGGCGTGGGTGACGCGGATGACCCGGTCGGTCAGGACTTCCGAGACGACGGCGACGTGGCCGCGGCTCATCCGGCCGCTCGGCTGGAAGGCGAGCACAGAGCCGGTGCGCGGGCGCTGGCCGGTCTGGAAACGGTCCTGGGCCTGCGACCACCAGGTGTGGGCGTCGCCGAAGATGTCGATGCCCGAGAACATGCGGGCGAAGGTCACGCACTGCCAGTACGGCTCGCCGGCCTTCGCGACCGGAGCCGTTCCGGCCAGTGCGAAAAGTCCGAGGGTCGCCGCAACCGCGGCGGCTGTGAGCCGTTTCATCATGCTGGCTTGGGTCCCGACCTGCCTCAGTGACTTAGCCTTAGACGATAGTTTCCGAGGGTTGAAGAACCCTTTCGGGCGAATCCGCCTGCGATTTCGAGACGGCTTGACCTGAGCCGTGGCGATTGGCGAATCCCCTCAAAGCCTTGCGGGCCGGGCGTTCGACCAGGTGGTAGGTCAGGGCCGCCGCGACCGGAATCAGGGCCAGAACGCCCAGCCACACAATGATGTGAAGCTTCTTGTCCTCGGCCCCGGTCAGGCGCGCGGCGACATTGACGCCCAGCAGCAGCACGGGCGCGCACACCATGTAGATCGAATAGGAGATCTCGCCCAGCCAGACGCCGGCCTTCGAGGCGAGGACGCCGGCGCGGGCGTTGTCGAGCCCGCCCAGTCCGAGGATCAGCCCGCCGGCGCACAGCACCACCAGCGGGTCCCACAGCCCCAGGGCGGCGCTGGCCAGCAGGCCCGCGCCCGAGGCGAGGGCGACCAGGCCCGCATGGGGCACGGGCGCGCGGCGGTGGATCAGATAGAGGGCGCAGCCGAGGGCGAAGCACGGCACGATCCTGAGCGCGCCCCAGCGGAAGGTCGCCTCGGTCAGGGGGAAGCCGGCCAGCCGCTGGAAGGCGGCGTAGAGGGCCAACGCCGCGCCGGCGGCGAGCACCGTGGCCAGCACCGGCCGGCCGCGCATGCGCCAGGCGACGAAGGCGTAGGCCGGGAAGCTCAGATAGGCGAACCACTCGGCCGAGATCGACCACGACGGGTGGTTGAAGGCGGCGCTGGAGGCGAGGCCCCAGGCGTGGGTCAGGCTCAGATGGGCCGGCAGGGAGCGCCAGTCGAGCAGGCTCTCGCTGACCGCCAGGCCGGCGGCGGTGGCCCCGGCGCCGAGGGCGATCATGCCCGCCAGGGTCAGGAGATGCAGCGGATAGACCCGCGCGATCCGGGCCCACAGGAAGCCGCGGTAGCTGAATCCCTCCCGCCGGCCAGCGGCCTCGAGATAGACGTGGCTGAGGATGAAGCCGGACAGGACGAAGAAGACCTCGACGCCCAGATAGCCCTTGGTCACCGCTATGGGGGTGAAGGCGACGTCCAGATGCGGCCAGGCCGCGAACAGCACCACCCACAGGGCGGCGAGGAAGCGCAGCGTGGTCAGGGCGCGCAGGTCAGGCGGGGTCTGGACGGGCGTCATGACCGACCAGACTAGAGGTTCAGGCTCTAGGAACCGTTAAGCGCCGCACTCCGCCGGCCGGGCCTCGCCCGGGCCGTACATCTCGCAGGCGCGGTCGATCTCGCCCTGGATCATGGCGCAGGGATTGGCGGCGTTGCATGGCGGATGGGTCGCCGGGCTGACGGCGATGCAGCGCTGGACCAGGCGGGCCGCGGCGGCCTCGCCGACCTCGCCGAGGCAGGATCCGGGCTCGCCGGCGGGCGCGGCGGCGACCACCGCCGGATCGACCTCTTCCTGCGGCGGGGCGTCGGCGGGCATCTCGGGCGGCGGCGCGGCGGCCGGAGCGGGGTCGGCCGCCGGCGTTTCCGACGGCTGCTGGCAGCCGGCGGCCAGGGCGGCCACGGCCATCAGGGCGAGAACGGTCCGGCGCATCGCATCACTCCGATCGGTCACGAAGCGCCACCTTAGGCACGGTTCGCCACCGGACGAAAGCCGGCCGGGCGAGGCTCAGCCGGCGCGCAGGCCTCGCTCCACCCGCCGGTACGGATAGCGGTCGCGGATGTTGGGACCGAAGAACTGGCCCTTCGAGAAGGCCTCGCGGAAGGCGGCGTTCACCTCCGGGGGCACGCCGTCGTACTCATAGACGTCGCCCGAGGTGAAGGTGACGCGCAGTCGGCGGTGCGGTTCGTCATAGCTGAAGCGGCGGATGACGCTCGAGGGCATGAGGGGGAAACGCCGGATCGCCCCGACGGCTCCCCCGGGCCCTCAGTCGCGCAGGGAGTCCGGCACCAGACCGCCATTCTCGGCCAGCTTGCGCCAGACCGCCTTAGACAGGGCGATGTTCTGTTCGGCGCTGCCATGCGGGCCGGCGTTGACCCCCAGCTCCTGCGCCAGCTCCTTGCGGGCCTCCAGGCTCGAGTCGAGGCCGAGCAGCTTGAGCAGGTCGACGATCGAGGTGCGCCAGTTGCCGGCGCCCTCGCCCTTCAGCTCGGCCATGGAGACGAGCACGGCCTCGACGTCGACCGGCGCTGCAGCGGTTGCGGCCGGCGAGGGCGCGGCGGCGGGCGTCGCCCGGGGCTCCGGCGCCGCGGATCCGGCTTTCGGACGGTTGCCCCGGATGCGGTCCCAGATCGAACTGAAGATGCTCATGCCATGCCACTTTCGTTGGTGAAGGCATGGCAACGCCCCGCCGGGGACGAGGTTCAGTCGGGCTCGCGCTCGCCGACCTCCGCCGGACGCACGGCGAGCAGCCAGCCGTCGGCGATGTGCAGCTCCGGCACGGCGTCCCTTGTGAACGGCAGATACCAGGTAGGTCCGCCGGCCGCCGGGGCGATCTCCAGCATGTCGTCGGCCCCGAAATTCTGCACCGACCGGACGGTTCCGAGCACGGTTCCGGCGGGATCGCGCGCCTCCAGCCCGACCAGATCGGTGAGGTAGAATTCATCCTCGTCCGGCTCGGGCAGGCGATCGCGCGGGACGTGCAGCTTCAGGCCGCGCAGGGCGTCGGCCTGCTCCTTGGTGGCGATCTCCTTCGCCCGGCCGACCACGCCGCTCTTCTCGGGCCGCGCCGAGGTCAGCGTCAGGCCCACCGAGCCGTCGGCCCGCAGGAGCGGCCCGTAGGACAGCAGGGCCATGGGGTCGGCGGTATAGGCGGTCACCCGCACCTCGCCCTTGACCCCGAAGCCGCCGGCGACCTGGCCGACGAGGATGAGTTTGCCGTTGGCGGTCATTTCACCTTCTCCCCTCGGGGGAGAAGGTGGCTCGCGGAGCGAGACGGATGAGGGGGCTGGTCGATCCTGCTCACCCTCATCCATCCCGCTCCACGGCCAGAATCCCCCTCATCCGACCGGCTCCGCCGGTCAACTTCTCCCCCGGAGGGGAGAAGGGTTGTCGGATCAGGCCTCGGTCTTTTCTTCTTCGGTCGCTTCGGCGGCCGGGGCTTCTTCGGTCACGGCTTCAGCGGCCGGAGCCTCTTCGGCGGCGGCCTCGGCCGGGGCTTCCTCGGCGGCGGCTTCCGGCTCGGGCGCCGGAGCGTTCTTGGCGGCCTCGGCGGCGGCCTTGGCCTCTTCCTTGGCGCGGGCGGCGGCCTCGGCGGCCTCGGCCTTGGCGGCGGCTTCGGCCTCGGCCCGGTCGGCTTCACGCTGGGCGCGCTCGGCGGCCCGCTCCTGGGCCTTCTTGCCCGGCTGGGCCTTGTTCGGGTTGTTGCCCTGGGTCCACTTGACCTTGTCGGCCAGCGTCTCGTCCTGCGACAGGAAGCGGGCCACGCGGTCAGTCGGCTGGGCGCCCTTGCCGAGCCATTCGGCGATGCGGTCGGCCTTCAGGGTGACGCGCTTCTGCTCGCCGTCGCGCGGCAGCATCGGGTTGTAGGAGCCGACGCGCTCGATGAATTTGCCGTCGCGCGGCGAGTGGGAGTCGGCGACGACGATGTAGTAGTACGGGCGCTTCTTGGCGCCGCCGCGGGCCAGACGAATCTTCAGCATTTTCAGTCTCTTTCTTTAAGCGATATCATTTCTTGGGAGGAAAGCCCGGCAGGCCCGGAAGGCCTCCCGGCAGTTGTCCGCCGCCCAGGCCGGCGATGCGGTCCTGGATGGCTTTCATTTCATCGGCCGTGGGCTCCGGCATCTTGCCGCCGCCCAGCGCCTTGAGGCGGGCCATGTCGCCGGCCCCGCCGCCGCCCATGCCGGGCATGCCCATCATGGCGGCCATCTGTTTCAGGCCCTTGCCGCCGCCCTTGGACATCGACTTGACCATGTCGGCCATCTGCCGGTGCTGCTTGAGCAGGCGGTTGATCTCCTGGACCTCGACTCCGGCGCCGGCGGCGATGCGCTTCTTGCGGCTGGCGTTGAGCAGGTCGGGCTTCTTGCGCTCGGCCTTGGTCATCGAACTGATGATGGCTTCCTGACGCGCGATCATCCGGTCGTCGACGTTGGCGCTGGCCATCTGGGCCTTCATCTTCGCCACGCCGGGCAGCATGCCCATAATGCCCTGCAGACCGCCCATCCGCTTCATCTGCTGCAGCTGGTTGGCGAGGTCGTTCAGGTCGAACTGGCCCTTGGCCAGCTTGCGGGCCATGGCCTCGGCCTTGGAGGCGTCCAGTTCCTGCGACGCCTTCTCGACGAGGGCGACGATGTCCCCCTGACCGAGAATGCGGCCGGCGACGCGGCGGGCGTCGAACACCTCCAGGGCATCGACCTTTTCGCCGGCGCCCAGATATTTGATCGGCAGGCCGGTGACGGCCCGCATCGACAGCATGGCGCCGCCGCGGCCGTCGCCGTCGGCGCGGGTCAGGACCAGGCCGGTCAGCGGCAGGCGCTCGTGGAAGGCCCGGGCGGTTCGCACCGCATCCTGGCCGGTCAGGCTGTCGGCGACCAGCAGGGTCTCGACGGGTTTGGCGATCGAGGCGACCTCGGCCACCTCGGCCATCAGGCCCTCGTCGAGGGTGATGCGGCCGGCGGTGTCGAGGATCAGGACGTCGAAGCCCTGCAGTTTCGCGGACTGGAGGGCGCGCCTGGTGATCTGGACCGGGCTCTCGCCGGCGACGATCGGCAGGGTCGTCACCTCGATCTGCTTGCCGAGGGTGGCCAGCTGTTCCATCGCCGCCGGGCGGCGGGTGTCCAGCGAGGCCATCATGACCTTCTTGCGGTCGAACTTCGTCAGCCGCAGCGCCAGCTTGGCCGAGGTCGTGGTCTTGCCCGAGCCCTGCAGGCCGGCCATCAGGATGACGGCGGGCGGCGTGGCGTTCAGATTGACCGGGACCGGCTCCTCGCCGCCCAGCATCTCGACCAGGCCGTCGTAGACGATCTTGATCACCTGGTCGGCCGGCTTGACCGAGCGGATGACCTCCTCGCCGGTGGCGCGCTCGGTGGCGAAGGCGATGAAGTCCTTGACGACGGGCAGGGCGACGTCGGCCTCGAGCAGGGCCACGCGCACCTCGCGCATCGCCTCGGCCACGTCCTTTTCGGACAGGGCGCCGCGCCCGGTGATCCGGTCGAAGACGCCTGTCAGCCGCTCGTTCAGAGCCTCGAACATTCACTACCTCATGCCTGCTTTCGCTTCAGGTCACGACGACCTGAATCCCGAAAACGGGCCACTCGACACCGGCGGGTGAAACGGCTCCATACGACAACGGCCCCTGGCGACGATCACGTCGGCAGGGGGTTCTCGCCCACCTCGTCCCGACGGATCGGGGGTCGTGTGGGTGGAGACGCAGGGTTCACTTGCGCCGGAAGCGGCGGCTTATGGCGGAAAAGCCGGGCGAAGACAAGGCAGGCGCCAGGGCGGGCCGGGGCCCGCCCACTACATGCCCTTCGACGGGTCGTCCGACGGCGTGTCCGGATCGGCCTGGCGGGTGGCCTTGCCGCCACGCATCTTCGCCCAGACCAGGGCGAGGCCGAGGAGGACGGGCCCGCCCACGATGACGAGGCCCCAGGGGAAAGCTTCCATGTCGACGTCTCCTTTCCGCGGAGCAACCGCCGACGGCCCGATTTGCTCCGCCGGAACGGCGCCTCAGCCCTCCAGCGTCTCCACCGTCAGGTTGCCGTTGGTGTAGACGCAGATGTCCGCGGCAATGGCCATGGCCCGGCGGGCGATGGTCTCGGCGTCCATGTCGGAATGATCCAGCAGGGCCCGGGCGGCGGCGAGCGCGAAATTGCCGCCCGATCCGACCGCCGCGACGCCATGCTCCGGCTCCAGCACGTCGCCGACGCCGGTGACGGTGAAGATCGAATGCCGGTCCGCGACCAGCAGCATGGCCTCGAGGCGGCGGAGATAGCGGTCGGTGCGCCAGTCCTTGGCCAGATCGACGCAGGCGCGGGCCAGCTGGTCCGGGTACTGCTCAAGCTTGGCCTCGAGCCGCTCGATCAGGGTGAAGGCGTCGGCGGTGGCCCCGGCGAAGCCCGCCAGCACCTTGCCGCCGGCCAGGGTGCGGACCTTGCGGGCCGCGCCCTTGACGATGGTCGGGCCCATCGAGACCTGGCCGTCGCCGGCGATCACGGTGCGGCCGTCCTTGCGCACCGCGAGGATCGTGGTGCCGTGCCAGCCGGGCGATGTGGAGTCGTTCGGGTTCGTCATCCGGCTCAGATGGCGACGAAAATGCGGCGCGGCAAGCCGGTTGCCGTGTGATTCCAACAGCCAGGCCGAGCCATATTTCGACCAATGTAAGCCGTTACCTTGACAATCTATACCCTACAAAATGCCATCTGAGGGAAGCGTCGTGCTTCATCGCGTGATCTACGCCAGCGAAGCCGTCGGCGCCACGGGCGTCTCGACGCTGTCCATCGCCCAGATTCTGGGCGTCTCCGAGCGCAACAACCGGCGCGATCACCTGACCAGCTGCCTGATGTTTCACCAGGGCCATATCCTCCAGGCCATCGAGGGCGCCCGCGCCGACGTGGACCGGCTGATCCGGCGCCTGCTGGACGATCCCCGCCATTCGGGCCTGCGCGTCCTGATCGACACCCCGGTCCTCGCCCGCCGCATCGACGAGCCGATGGGCCTGTGCGGCGATCCGTCCGCCCTGCTGGACCGCGTCGGCCTGTCCTGCCTGTCCCGGGTCACCGCGCGCGAGGCCGAGACCCTGCTGGACATCCGCAAGGCCGCGTGACGCCCGGGGCGTGACCTTCCGCTCATGGCGCCCTAACTGGGGCGGGTGAGCTTTTCCGACGACGAGATCGAACGTTACGCGCGCCATCTGGTGCTCGCCGAACTTGGCGGGCCGGGCCAGCAACGGCTGAAGGCCGCGCGCGTGGCCATCGTCGGACTGGGCGGGGTCGGCGCGCCGGCGGCCCTCTACCTGGCGGCCGCGGGCGTCGGCGCCCTGCGGCTGATCGACCCCGACGAGGTCGGCCTGTCCAACCTGCAGCGCCAGATCGCCTTTGCGGACGACGACCTCGGCGAGCTGAAGGTCGAGGCGGGGGCCCGGCGGCTGGGCGGGCTCAACCCCCATGTGGAGATCGAGGCGGCGCCGGAGCGGCTGACGGCGGCCAACGCCGGCTGGCTGCTTGAGGACTGCGACCTCGTCCTCGACGGGACGGACGATTACGAGACCCGGTTCGCGACCAACGCCGCCTGCGTGGCCGCCGGCGCGCCGCTGGTGTCGGGCGCCCTGGGCCGCTGGAGCGGGCAGGTCGGGGTGTTCGCCGGCCGGCCCTGCTATCGCTGCCTGGTGCCCGGGACGCCGCCGGACGCCGAGACCTGCGCCCGCGTCGGCGTGGTCGGGGCGCTGGCGGGCGTGGTCGGCTCCATGGCCGCCCTGGAGGCGATCAAGCTGATCACCGGCGCCGGCGAGCCCCTGACGGGCCGGCTGCTGATCTACGATGGTCTGGCCGGGACCGCCCGTACGGTGGGCGTCGTCGCCGACCCGGACTGCCCGGTCTGCGGCTAGTCAGCCGGTGACGCCTCCGCCGCCGGAGCCCCGGCCCCGGCCTGGGCGGCGGGAGCGGGCGGAGCCGCCGGAAGGTGCCGGGCGAGGAAGGCCTCCAGCTCCGTCAGGGCCGTGGTGTCGTTGCGGGTCGACCAGTCCGAGTGGCCGGCGGCCTCCAGCACGACCAGTTTCACGTCCTTCCCGGCCCGCCTGAGGGCGCGCTCCATGTCGCGCGACTGGCTGACCGGCACCACGTCATCGTCCTCGCCGTGGATGAGCAGCACGGGCGGGGTCCAGTCGGCGGCGCGCCGCAGCGGCGACACCGCCTCCAGCCGTTCGCGGTCCTCGCGCGGGTCGCCGATGGACTTCAGCCAATAGTCGTAGCGGTCGGAATCGGCGCCGGCCTCCGACCGTTCCCAGCGCATCATCGAAACGAGGTCGCTTGGCCCGGCGACGGAGACCACGCAGCGGTATAGGTCGGCCTGGGTGGCGCCGGCCTGCAGCGCCGCATAGCCGCCGTAGCTGGCGCCGACGACGCAGACCTGGCCGCGGTCGGCCAGCCCCAATGCGATCAGGTGCTCGACCCCGGCCGTCACGTCGTCCTGCATGCGTCCGCCCCACTCGCGGTACCCGGCCTCGGCGAAGGCCTTGCCCATGCCGGAGGAGCCGCGGAAATTGGGCTGGAACACCTGGTAGCCCCGCGTCGCCAGGAACTGGGCCCACTGGTCATAGGTCAGATAGTCGCGGATCTCAGGTCCGCCGTGCGGCATGACCACCAGCGGCAGGACCGCGTCCGCCGCGGCTCCCGGCGGCCGGGTCAGATAGCCGAACAGGGCCTGGCCGTCGGGGGCCGTATAGTCGACCCGCTGCATCACGCCCAGCTCGTGCTCGGGCAGGCGCGGATAGATGGAGCCGACGAACTCCATGTGGCGCCCGGCGACGTTGAAGATGTAGTATTCGCCGGGATTGTTGGGCGCCGAGGCCCGGACCAGCCAGCGCGAGCCGTCGCGGGCCTGCGACACCACCTGGACGCTCCAGCTGTCGCCGAAGAAGCGGCGGATGCCGGTCATCACCGCGTCCTCGCGCCGGTCGGTGAAGTCGCAGCGGTAGATGTCGGCCCAGTAGCACCCGGCCAGCAGCTCCGACGTGTCGGCGTCCAGCACGATGCCCGACACGTCGTACCGGGGATGGCGCCAGATGGTCGGCCCCATGGTGCGGGTGGCGAAGTCGAAGACGTGCACCCCGGCCGTGCTCTCGCCGCCCACGGCCTCGGGCCGGATCGACACATAGATCTTGCCGGGCTCGCTGGTGGCCCCGAGGAAGTCGTAGTCGGGCAGGTTGCGGATCTCGTCCCGGCGCAGGCGATAGACCTCGCTCCAGCCGCCGTCTGCGTTCAGCGCCTCCATCAGCATGATCCGGCCGGTCGAGCCGCGATAGGCGATCCGGCCGACCACGGCGCCGTCGCGGTCGGTGAGATAGTCCAGCACCCGCGGATGGCCGTCGAGGATCTTCGCCGCCTCGCCCGACAGGACGTTGACGCGCGCCACGTTCAGGCCGCCCGACCCGTCGCGATAGCTCATCAGGATGTGATCGGGATCATCGCGCAGGGTGTCGAGCACCTCGCCGGGCAGCGCCTCCCGCGTCCCCGGCGCCTGCAGCGGGACCATGCCCGAGCCGTCCCGCGCGACCGACAGGACGGACTGGCCGAAGGTCCAGCCGCGGATCCGGCCCGTCTCCCGGCCGCCCGAGCGCCTCAGCTCGAAACGGGTCATCCCGATCAGCAGCCGGTCGTCCGTCTTCCAGCGGATCCACTCGACATAGACCCCGCCGAAGCTCTCACGGGCCGACCCCGCCCCCATGACCGAGACCGTGCCCTCCTGCAGGTCGCGGATGTGGACCGCACTCTGCTCGCCGGTGCGTACCGTCCAGACCAGGTAGCGGCCCGTCGGCGAGAGACTGGCGGAGCCGAGCGCGGGCCCGTCGAGGAAGTCCGGGATCGTGAGCGGATCCGCCCGCGCCGGTGCGGCCGCTGCCAGCAGCCAGAAGACCGCGCATGCGGCGGCCAGTTTCCGGAAGACAGTCATCGAAGCGCCCCTACCCCGCTCAAGCTTTCCGCCGGCCCGGATCAGGCGAAGGCGGTCCGGATCAGGTCGACATAGCGGGTCATCAGCGCCATCTCCTGGGCGTCGTCCCAGTCGGCGTGGCCGGCGTCGTCGATCTCGATCAGCTCCACCGTCTTGCCGGCGCCGCGCAATGCGTCGCGCATCCGCCGGGACTGGATCAACGGCACGACCGGGTCGTCCACGCCGTGGACCAGCAGCACCGGGCAGGCCACCTCGGCGGCGCGGCGCCGCGGCGAGGCCGATTCCAGGGCCGGACCCATGGTCCGGGGATCGCCGATGCGCTTCGTCCAGAACTCGTAGATCGGCTGGCCCGGCGTGTCGTCCTGGCGGTCCTCCCAGGCCAGCATGTCCGGCAGGTCGCCGACGCCGCAGATCGAGATGGCCGCCTTGTACAGGTCCGGCCGCCGGACCGCGCCCATCAGGGCCGCATAGCCGCCGTAGCTGGTCCCCATGATGGCGACCCGTCCGGCGTCCAGTCCGCGCAGGGCGATGACGTGGGCGACGGCGTCCTCCACATCCTCCTGCATGCGGTCGCCCCAGCGGGTCCAGCCCTGCTGCGCGAAGCTCTGGCCATAGCCGCCCGAACCCCGGAAATTGGGCCGCAGAACCCACCAGCCCTGCGCGGCGAGAACCTGGACCTGACGGTCCCAGCTCGGCGTGTCCCGAACCTCGGGCCCGCCGTGTGGCAGCACCACCAGCGGTCCCGGCGTCCCGCCCGGAGGCGCGGTCAGATAGGCCTCGATGGCGGCGCCGTCACGGGTCGGCGCCTGCAGCACCTCGCTGGAGCCCAGCCGCGCCGGGTCCAGATTCCGCGCCTGGCCGAGGTTCACGATCGCCCGCGCGTCCTTGTCGTAGAAGAACCAGGCGCCCGGCTCCTCCGGACCGTTGACGTAGGCGATGAAGCGGTTCCGGGCCATGTCGACGTCGGTGAGGTGCACGTCGCACCTGTTGTCGAAGAAGCGGTTCAGGGCGCGGTGGTGGACGGCCAGGGCGGGATCGACGAACTCGTACTCCAGCCGCTCGCGGTAGTAGGCGGCGCCCAGATAGTTGCCCGCCGAGTCCGGCAGGCCGTAGTCGACGTCACGGCCAGGGCGGGCGTTCAGCGGCGGGCCCAGCGCTGTCGTGGTCAGGTCCATCTCGCGAACGCTCAGGACGTCCTCATTGTCGAGACGGGCGATGACCAGCACCTTGCCGGGCGTGTCGCCGGCCCCGACCCAGTGAAAGTCCGGCGCCTCGCGCACCCGGGTGCGGCGCGCCATCTTCCATTCGGTTTCGCCCGGCGCCCGGACCATGATGGTCTCCAGGGTGCCGCGGCTGTTCATGTCGTGGCGCAGGACAGGCACGCCGCCGACGGTCCGCCAGTGATAGGTGCCCGAGCCGCCACGCTCGATCCGGGTCGGCGAACCCGTATTCACATTGACCCGGTGCAGCGCCATCACCCCGTCGGCTTCCCACGCCGCCATCAGGACATGGTCGCGATCGTTGGGCAGCAGGTCGACGATGCGGCCCATGTCGTAGGTGTTGCGCATGCGGGTGCGCTGGTCGCCGAACAGCACGACGACGTCGCCGGTCGTCGCATTCACCGAAACGACGCGGCGCATATAGTATTCGAAGCCCTCCGCCTTGCGGTTGGAGCCTGCGATCGACCGGGCCTCCGTCTCGCCTTTCAGGATCACGCTCGCCAGAACGCGGTCGTCGCTCGCCCAGTCGATGGAACTGACCTGGACCGGGCCCAACTCGATGCGGCGACGCTGACCCTCCGGATCGGCGGCCTCGATGAAGTCGATGGCGCTGCGCGGGGCCTCGTCCGTGCCGAGGTTCTCGGCCATCGCGATCCGGTTGCCCGAGGGCGACAGGCCCGCGCCGCTGCTCATCGTCGGCTTGAAGAATTCGCTCAGGGGATAGGCTGCGTCCCGGGCGCGGGCCACGCCGGGCGGCAAGACCGCCATCCCGGCCAACGCTCCCGCGCCGCCCAGCAGGCCGCGCCGCGACAGGACGGCTCCCGCCGCCCGTGAAAGTCCTGATTGCATCGGTACGCCCCCTACTGACCGCTCAATCAACCGTCCGTTGAGTGCACCGTCAAGCTTCCATTCAAAGCATCGCGGGAATAACCCGGTCCGGCGGCCGATGGCCGTTCCGGAAGGTCAGGATGTTGGCGATGACCCGCTCGCCCATGTCTTGCCGAGCCTCGAGGGTGGCCGAACCGAGGTGGGGCAGCAGCACCACATTGGCATGGCCGGGAAGGCCGGGATGGACGGCCGGTTCGTGCTCGTAGACGTCCAGCCCCACCCCCGCGATGGCGCGGCGCGCCACGGCCTCGGCCAGAGCCGCCTCGTCGATCAGCTCGCCGCGGGCGGTGTTGACCAGAAGCGCGTGCGGCTGGAGCTTCGCCAGGCGCGCGGCGGACAGCAGATGATGGGTCTCGCGGGTGGCCGGGCAGTTCAGCGAGATGATGTCCATCCGCGCCAGCATCTGGTCCAGATCGTCCCAGTAGGTCGCCCCCAGCTCTTCCGCGATCATGTCCGGGACCGGCCTGCGGTTGTGGTAGTGGACCTGCATGCCGAAGGCCCTGGCCCGGCGTGCGACGGCCTGTCCGATGCGGCCCATGCCGACGATGCCCAGCCGCTTGCCCCACAACTTGCGCCCGGTCATCCACGTCGGGGTCCAGCCCTCGAAGCGGCCCTCGGCCATGACCTGGGCGCCCTCGACGATGCGCCGGCTGACGGCGAGAATCAGGGCCATGGTCAGGTCGGCGGTGTCCTCGGTCAGCACGCCGGGGGTATTGGTGACGATCAGGCCCCTGGCTGCCGCCGCCTCGACGTCGATGTGATCCACCCCGGCGCCGAAATTGGCGATCATCTTCAGCCGCTCGCCGGCGGCGGCGATCAGTCCGGCGTCGATGGCGTCGGTGATGGTCGGGACCAGCACGTCGGCCCGCCGCACCGCCGCCTCCAGCGCGGCCCGGTCCATCGGCGTGTCCGTCAGGTTCAGCTCGGCGTCGAACAGCTCGCGCATACGCGTCTCGACCGCGTCGGGCAGGCGTCTGGTTAATACGACCTTAAGCCTGGACGCCGACATTCGGAGCCTTCGATTTCACGGACCGTCTCGTGTCTAGCAAAGCCCGTCGCCACTTCAAAAGGCTGGCCCGCGTCCAAAGGGTGGCTGCAACGGCCGCCGCCGTCTGCGCGGCCGTGCTGGCCGGGGCCGCCCAGACCATGCCCGACGGCCGCCCGACGCCCAGCGGCCAGCCCGTGCCGCGCTGGCTGTCGCTGAAGTCGTCCGAGGTACACGCCCGCTACGGACCCGGCCTCGACCACCGCATCCTGTGGGAATACCGGGTCTCGGGCCTGCCGGTGCAGGTGATCGCCGAGACCACGGAATGGCGCAAGATCTGCGACCCTGAGGGGGCCGTGGCCTGGGTCCACCGCAGCGTGGTGTCCAGCCGCCGCAGCGTCTTCAACGCCTCGGACCGTGAAATCCCCATCCATTCCGGCCGCTCGGAGACCTCCCCCGTGCGCGCCCGGCTGTCGCCACGCTCGCTGGTCTCCATGGACGAGTGCGAGGACGGCTGGTGCCGCGTCCGCGCCGGACGGCTGCGCGGCTGGGTGCGCCAGTCGGCCGTGTTCGGAACCCAGGAGCGGCCGCTGTGCAACGCGGCCCGACCAGCCGGAACGGGGCGGCGCGACTAGCCGCCGTCCACGGCGGTGGTTGAGCCCGCTGCCGCGCTCGTGTAACCCGGCGGCCACACCGGCCTGGAACGGCGTCCGCGCCGCCGGCCCTCTGAGATGCGAGCGTCCGTGACCCAATCGAAATTCCCGTCGTCGTTCGACTACGAGGCGCTGCTGGCCTCGGGCCGCGGCGAACTGTTCGGCGAGGGCAACGCCAAACTGCCCGCCCCGCCGATGCTGATGTTCGACCGCATCACCACGATCAACGGCGACGGCGGGGCCCACGGCAAGGGCTATGTCGAGGCGGAGCTGGATATCCATCCCGACCTCTGGTTCTTCCAGTGCCACTTCATCGGCGACCCGGTCATGCCCGGCTGCCTGGGCCTGGACGCCATGTGGCAGCTGGTCGGCTTCTACCTCGGCTGGATCGGCGGCCCCGGCCGTGGCCGCGCCCTGGGCGTCGGCGAGGTGAAATTCACCGGCCAGGTGACCCCGGACATCAAGAAGGTCGTCTACAAGATCGACCTCAAGCGCGTCATCAACCGCCGCCTGGTCATGGGCATCGCCGACGGGGTTCTCGAAGCCGACGGCGTTCCCATCTATACGGCCACCGACATGCGGGTCGGGTTGTTCGGGGCGACTGAACCCGTCGGCGGCTAAACCCATTCAAAGACCGCGGGCAACGCGGCGATCTGAGTTCAAGAAGGAAGCACCATGCGGCGTGTCGTCGTCACCGGACTGGGTATCGTCTCATCCATCGGCACGGGCCAGGATGAGGTAACCGCCTCCCTGCGCGAGGCGAAATCCGGCGTCCGGCCCGCCGCCGACCACGCCGCCCACGGCTTCCGCTCGCAGGTCTGGGCCCCGCCCGCCCTGGGCGTGACGGCCGAGGACTGGGCTCCCTACGTCGACCGCCGCGCCGCCCGCTTCCTCGCCAACGGCACGGCCTGGGGCCATATCGCCTTCGAGGAGGCGCTGAAGGACTCCGGCCTGACCCCGGACGAGATCAAGTCGGACCGCATCGGCGTCATCGTCGGCGAGGGCGGACCCTCGACCCAGGTCATCCTGCAGGCGGCGCAGACCACCGTCGAAAAGGGCTCGCCCAAGCGCATCGGGCCGTTCGCCGTGCCCAAGGCCATGGCGTCGGGCCCCTCGGCCGTGCTGGCCACCTGGTTCGAGCTCAAGGGAGTCAACTATTCGATCAGCTCGGCCTGCGCCACCAGCGCCCACTGCATCGGCGCGGCCGCCGAACAGATCGCCTGGGGCAAGCAGGACGTGGTCTTCGCCGGCGGCGTCGAGGACATCGACTGGTCGATGTCGAACATGTTCGACGCCATGGGCGCCATGTCGTCCAACTTCAACGACAATCCCTCGAAGGCCAGCCGCGCCTACGACAAGGACCGCGACGGCTTCGTCATCGCCGGCGGCGCCGGCATCGTCGTGCTCGAGGAATACGAACGGGCGAAGGCCCGCGGCGCGACCATCTACGCCGAGGTCACCGGCTACGGCGCCAATTCCGACGGCTACGACATGGTCGCCCCCTCGGGCGAGGGCGCCGAGCGCTGCATGCGCATCGCCCTCGAGATGGCCGGCAATCCGCGCATCGACTATCTGAACCCGCACGGCACCTCGACGCCCGTCGGGGACAGCAAGGAGATGGGCGCGGTGCGCAACGTCTTCGGCGACGACCTGCCGATGATCTCCTCGACCAAGTCCCTGACCGGCCATTCGCTCGGCGCCGCCGGAGCACAGGAGGCGATCTACTGCCTTCTGATGATGAAGCACGGGTTCGCGGCCGAGAGCGCCCACATCGAAAATCTCGACCCCGAGTTCGAGGGCATGCCGATCCTGCGCCAGCGCCACGACGGCGAGCTGACGCACGTCATGTCCAACAGCTTCGGCTTCGGCGGGACCAACGGCACGCTGATCCTGTCGAAGGTCTGAGGGCAACCGGGACGACGCGGACGCGCTATAGTCGGCTTCCAGACATTTGGAGCCGTTTCTGACCTTCGACCCCTACATCCTGTTCCTGCTCGGCCTCGGCGCCGTGGTGCTGCTGGTCTCGTGGGCGCCGGTGGGTCTGAAGCGCGTGCCCCTGACCCTGGCCATACTGTGCGTCGCCATCGGGGTGGCCGTCTTCTCGACCGGTCTGCTGGCCTTCGATCCCGATCCACGCACCTGGGACACGGCGACCGAGCGGCTGACCGAACTGGTCGTCATCATCAGCCTGATGGGGGCGGGGCTGAAACTGGACCGCCCGCCGGGCTGGCGCAGCTGGGCCACAACCTGGCGGCTGCTGGCCGTCGCCATGCCCCTGACGATAGCGGCGACCGCCTGGCTGGGCTGGGCCGGGCTCGGCTTCAGCCTGGCCATGGCGCTGCTGTTCGGCGCCTCCATGGCCCCGACCGATCCCGTGCTGGCCGCCGACGTCCAGGTCGGCCCGCCAAGATCCGGCGACGAGGACGAGGTGCGCTTTGGCCTGACCTCCGAGGCGGGCCTGAACGACGCCCTCGCCTTCCCCTTCGTCCACCTCGCCATTCTCGCCGCCGCCGGCGGCCTCGCCACCCAGTCGGGCCTCACCGACTGGTTCACCGTCAAGCTCGGCTGGAAACTTCTGGCCGGGCTCGGGGCGGGCTGGCTGATCGGCAAGGTGCTCGGCTATCTGCTGTTCCGCAGCCGCCGGGGCCTGTCGCGGCTGGGCGACGGGCTGATCGCCCTGGCCGCCACCCTGATCGCCTACGCCGTCACGGAGCTGGTCCACGGCTACGGCTTCCTCGCCGTCTTCGTCTGCGCCGTGACCATCCGCGCCTCGGAACGGGATCACGATTTCCATCAGGAGATGCACGACTTCTCGGACCAGATCGAACGGCTGCTCATGATGCTGCTGCTGGTGCTGTTCGGCGGGGCCCTGGCCAACGGTCTGCTGGCCAGCCTGACCTGGACCGACGCCCTGGTCGGCCTGGCGGTGGTTTTCGTCATCCGGCCCCTCGCCGGCCTGGTCGCCATGGCCGGATCGGACCAGCCGTGGCGCGAGCGGCTGCTGCTGGCCTTCCTCGGCATCCGCGGGGTCGGCTCGGTCTATTATCTGGCCTACGGCATCAACCACGGCGACTTCGGCGACAGCGAGCGGCTGTGGGCCGTGGTCGGCTTCATCATCCTGGTGTCGATCGTCGTCCACGGGGTCACGGCGACGCCCCTGCTGGCCCGGCTCGCCCGGCGACGCGAAAGCTTCCCCGCCGCCCCGGCCCCTGCTAACCCTCCCGGCTCGAAAAACGGAGACTGACCATGGCGAGCGAGAGCGGCTGGAACATGCCCACGGGCGACCTGATGAAGGGCAAAAAGGGCCTGATCATGGGGGTCGCCAACAGCAACTCCATCGCCTGGGGCATCGCCTCCCAGCTGGCGGCCCAAGGCGCCGAACTGGCCTTCACCTATCTCGGCGAGGGGCTGGAGCGCCGCGTGCGCCCGCTGGCCGAGAGCGTCGGCGCCAGGCTGCTGATCCAGGCCGACGTCACCGACGACGCCTCGATGGACGCCGCCTTCGCCGAACTGGAACGCGAGTTCGGCACGATCGATTTCGTGGTCCACTCGGTCGCCTTCGCCAACAAGGACGAGCTCAAGGGCTCGTTCGTCGACAACACCAGCCGCGACAGCTTCCTGCTGGCCATGAACATCTCGGCCTTCAGCTTCGTCGACGTGGCCAAACGCGCCTCGAAGCTGATGCCGAACGGCGGCTCGCTGGTGACCATGACCTATCTCGGCTCCGAGCGGGCCATCCCCAACTACAACACCATGGGCGTGGCCAAGGCGGCGCTGGAGGCGGCGACCCGCTACATCGCCCGCGACCTGGGCCCGAAGGGCATCCGCGCCAACGCCATCTCCGCCGGCGCCATGCGCACCCTGTCGCTGGCCGGCATCTCGGGCGGCCGCGGCATGATCGCTCAGGGCCGGGCCATGTCGGCGATGAAGGAAGACACCTCGATGGAGGGCGTCGCCGGCTGCGCCCTGTGGCTGTGCTCCGACCTCGGCCTGTCGACCACCGGCGAGGTCATCCACGTCGACGCCGGCTTCCACATGATGGGCCTGCCGGACGGCGAGGAGGGCTGAGGCCCTCAGTCACCGCCCCAGCGCTGCTCGCTGCATCGCGAACAGTTCGGCGCAGCCGCCTTCGGCCAGCTGGAACAGGCGGTCGAACTCGGCGCGGGTAAAACCGCGCTTCTCGCCCGTGGCCTGGATTTCGACGATGGTCCCCGAGCCGGTCAGGACGAAGTTGGAATCGGCCTCGGCGGTGGAGTCCTCCTCATAGTCGAGGTCCAGCACCGGCTGGTCGCTGCACACGCCGCACGACACCGCCGCCACCTGGTCGAGGATCGGATCGGCCTTCAGCACCCCCTCGGCGCGCAGGTAGTCGAAGGCCGAAGCCATCGCCACCCAGGCCCCGGTGATCGCCGCCGTGCGGGTGCCGCCGTCGGCCTGGACCACGTCGCAGTCCAGCACCACCTGCCGCTCGCCCAGCGCCTTGAGGTCGACCACGGCCCGCAGCGAGCGGCCGATCAGCCGCTGGATCTCCTGCGTCCGCCCGGTCTGTTTCCCCGAGGCGGCCTCGCGCCGGCCGCGGGTGTGGGTGGCGCGGGGCAGCATGCCGTATTCCGCCGTCACCCAGCCCTGCCCCTTGCCGCGCATCCAGCCGGGCACATTCTCCTCGACCGAAGCGGTGACCAGCACCTTCGTATGCCCGAAGGTGACCAGGCAGGATCCCTCGGCGTAGCGGTTGACCCCGGTCTCCAGCGTCACGGCGCGGAGCTGTTCGGGGGCGCGGTCGGAGGGGCGGGCGGTGGTCATGGCGGAAATCCTTGGAAGCGGTCGCGGCGCTGCTTATCCTGAAACCGTGAGCCTGTATTCCCCCCTGCCCGCGCCTTCCGCCGTCCGGCTGCGCCCGGCGACTCTGGAGGACGCCGATCTGCTGGCGAGCTGGGACCGCGAGCCGCACGTCATCGCCTGCTCGACGGACGACCCCGACGCCGAGATCGCCTTCGGCGGCATAGAATGGCGCGAGGAACTGGCCGACCAGTCCGACGTCAGCTTCTACCGCATCGCCGAAATCCCCGTGGACGGAGCCTTCCGGCCCATCGGCGTCATGCAGGTCATCGATCCCCATCTGGAGCCGACGCACTATTGGGGCGATATCGACCCGAACCTGCGGGCCATGGACATCTGGATCGGTTCGCCGGATGCGCTGAACAAGGGCTACGGAACACGGATGATGACGCTGGCGATCGACGCCGCCTTCGCCGACCCGAAGGTGACGGCCATGGTCATCGACCCCCTGGCCTCCAACAGCGACGCCCACCGCTTCTACCAGCGGCTCGGCTTCGAGCCCGTCGGCCGCCGGATGTTCGACCAGGACGACTGCCTGGTGCACCGGCTGGAGCGCGCGACATGGGAGGCGCGCCCATGAAGCCGCCCCTGCTCACCTCCACCTCCATGCAGCCCGGCGGCCTCGTGGCCCTTGACGAGCGAGCCCGGGACATCTTCCGCCGCATCGTCGAGACCTATCTGCAGACCGGCGAGCCGGTGGGGTCCCGGACCTTGTCCCTGACGGGCGTGGCGCTGTCGCCGGCCTCGATCCGAAACACCATGCAGGACCTGACCTTGGCCGGCCTGCTGGGCGCGCCCCACACCTCGGCGGGGCGGATCCCGACCCATGCGGGCCTGCGCCTGTTCGTCGACGGCCTGCTGGAGATCGGCGACGTCGGGGCCGAGGAACGGCGCGAGATCGACGCCCGCCTGGCCGGCAGCGGGCGCAGCTTCGACGAGGCGCTGAACGAGGCCTCGTCCCTGCTCTCGGGCCTGGCCGGCGGGGCCAGCATCGTCGCCAGTCCGGTGCGCGACGCCGGCGTCAAGCATGTGGAGTTCGTGGCCCTGGGCCACGACCAGGCGCTGGCGGTGCTGGTCGGCGACGACGGCACGGTCGAGAACCGGCTTATGCCGCTCAAGGCCGGGGTTACGCCCTCGACGCTGCAGGAGGCGTCGAACTTCCTCAACGCCCGGCTCAGGGGCCGGCCGCTGCACGAGGCGCGCACCGAGATGCGCACCGAACTGGATGTCGCCCGCCGCGAGCTGAACGAAACCGCCGCCCGCCTCGTCGAGGACGGCCTCGCCGCCTGGTCAGGCGGGGCCGAGCGCGAGCGGGCCCTGATCGTGCGCGGCCGCGCCAACCTGCTGCAGGACCGCGAGACGGTCGAGGATCTGGAGCGGGTGCGCGTGCTCTTCGACGATCTGGAGCAGAAGGAGCAGCTGATCGGCCTGCTGGACGGCGTCTCGACGGCCCAGGGGGTGCGCATCTTCATCGGCGCGGAAACGCGGTTGTTTTCGCTTTCGGGTTCCGCCGTGATCGCGGCGCCCTATATGACGGGCCGGCAGCGGGTGCTGGGCGCCATCGGCGTCATCGGCCCCGCGCGACTGAACTACGCCCGTGTCATACCGTTGGTGGACTATACCGCCCGGGTGCTGGGCCGGATTCTGGACGGACAAGAGACTTGAGCGACATTCACGACGACACCCCGACCTCCGAAGAGCTGGCCGCCGACATCGGTGAAACCGAACGGTTTGAAGGCGAGCCCGACGACGGCCTCGGGCCGATCGACGCCCTGATCGCCGAGCGCGACCAGTGGAAGGACCGCGCCCTGCGCGCCGTGGCCGAGGCCGAGAACACGAAGAAGCGTGCCGAGGCCCAGAACAACGACGCCCGCGCCTACGCCATCCAGAAATTCGCCCGCGACCTGCTGGGCGTGGCCGACAATCTGGAGCGGGCCCTGCAGGCGGCGCCGAAGAACGCCGAAGCGGGCGAGGCCGGGCTGGTCACCGGCCTGGAGCTGACCCAGAAGTCGCTGCTGCAGGCTTTCGAGGCCAATAATCTGAAACGCGTGGCCCCCGAGCCGGGCGAGGCCTTCGACCCGCATCTGCACCAGGCGATGATGGAACAGCCCTCCGACACGGTCCAGGGCGGCCAGGTGCTTCAGACCCTGCAGGCCGGCTACGCCCTGTTCGGCCGCACCGTGCGCCCGGCCATGGTCGTCGTCGCCGCCAAGGGCTCCGGCGCGGCGGCGGGCAATGCGGCCTATGCGAAGGCGGCCGACCTCGACGGCGGCAATTTCGACGGGAAGGCCTGATCCGGGGGGACTCCCCGCCCTCGACGCTCCTTACACCGTCATCCTCGGGCTTGACCCGGGGATCAGAGGCGAGGGGCGGGCTGTGCGTGCGGGGCGGCCCCGCGTCCGCCACCGTGCGACATTCCACCGAGCACCGGACGGTCTGATCCTCGGGTCAAGCCCGAGAATGACGGCACGAGCGGGAGATCACCCCTTCAGCCGCGCCTCGAACAGCGCCAGCAGCTTGGCCCAGCCGTCCGCCGCGTCGGCGGCGCGGTAGCTGTCGCGATAGTCGGCGTGGAAGCCGTGCGGCGCGCCCGGATAGACCTCGATCCGGCTGTCCGTCTGGCCGGCGCGCTGCAGCGCGCTGCGCATCGCCTCGACGCTGTCCAGCGGAATGCCGCGGTCGGCCTCGCCATAGAGGCCCAGAACGGGGGCCTTGAGATCGTCGGCCACGTCGACCGGCCACGGGGCGCCGGCGGCGGTCTGCTCCGGGGTGGCGTTGGCCGGCGGGGCGAGGCGGCCGTACCAGGCGACCCCGGCGTCGATCGCCGCGAACCGGGCCGCCGCCTGCCACACCACCTTGCCGCCCCAGCACCAGCCGGTGATCCCGACCTTGTCGGCGTTGGCCCACAGCTGCTGGCTGGCCCAGTCGAGGGAGGCGGCGATGTCGCCCATCACCTGCTCGTAGCCGGCCGCCGCCACGATCTCCTGCACCCGCGCCATCTCGGCGCCGGCCGGGTCCGCAACGCGCACGAAGAAGGCCGGCGCGATGGCGGCGTATCCCGCCTTGGCCAGCCGGCGGCAGATGTCGCGGATGTATTCGTGGACGCCGAAGATCTCCGACACGACCACGACGACCGGGAAGGGGCCGTCGCCCGCCGGTCGCGCCACATAGGCCGGCAGGTTGAAGCCGTCCGGCGCCGGATAGGTCACATTGGCCGTCTCCAGCCCGTCCGCCGGCGTGGTCACCGGGCTGGCCTGGGCGGCGAGCGCGGCCGGCGCGTAGCCGGCGAAGAACAGACCCCCGAGCCCGCCCGTGGCGAGCGCGCGACGGCTGAAGCGGAAGTCGTCGGGCTCAGAGCCCTCGGGACGGACGAGGTCTGGCATCGGGGCCTCCATCGTGGAAAGCGGGACAGTGGCGCGGCTTCCCCGGGCCGTCGAGTCACGGGGGAGTGATAGGGGCCCTGTCGGCGCCTGTGGCGACCTTCACCGCGTCAGATAATAATCCGCGATGCGGCAGACGTTGATGTTCTCGCGCAGCAGGACCTGGCCGCCGGCCAGTTCGGCGCGCAGGTCGTAGAGGCAGCCGCCGGCGCCGTCGTCGATGGTCACCGGCGTGCTGGCGCCGCTCGGCACCGGGGTTCCGCCCAGCAGATCGGCCCCGAAGGTCCCGGTTCGCACGTCGGCCGCCTGCAGCTTCTGCAGCGCCACGCCGGTCTGGTTGTGGACGCGGACGCGGCGGTTCTGGCCGTCGCGGGACTGGCCGCCCTGCGCGGCGGCGGCGTCGGCCAGAATCGACACGCCGAGCGAGGCGGCGATCAGGGCGGTGGTGAACAGTCTGCGGGCGAGCATGGCCCCTCCTCCTGACCCGCGCGCCGGCGGATCGTTAACGCCACTATATGCCTTTGCGCGCTTCGTGACACACCTGACGGAGACTGACGCTGAATCGCGATCAGGCCTTGCGGGCGGGGGGCTGTTTCCCATATCCGCGACAGCCGCCGGAAAACCCCGCAGATCGTGGGGCTTTGCGCCGGAACCGTACAATCGACCCAAGACCCTGACACCGGGGGCGGTCACGCGCGGCGCTTAGCTTTGAAAGGCCGCCGCACCGTCCGCTGAAATGGAGTGAAAGACAAAAAACATGGCCAAGATCATCGGCATCGACCTGGGCACCACCAACTCGTGCGTGGCCGTCATGGACGGCAAGAACCCCAAGGTCATCGAGAACGCGGAAGGCAACCGCACGACTCCGTCGGTCGTCGCCATCCAGGACAATGGCGAGGTGCTGGTCGGCCAGCCCGCCAAGCGTCAGGCCGTGACCAATCCGACCAACACCTTCTTCGCCATCAAGCGCCTGATCGGCCGCGCCTTCACCGATCCGGTGGTGGCCAAGGACAAGGGCATGGTGCCCTATGAGATCGTCAAGGGCCCGAACGGCGACGCCTGGGTCAAGGCCCACGGCAAGGACTATTCGCCCCAGCAGGTCTCGGCCTACACCCTCGGCAAGATGAAGGAGGCCGCGGAGGCCTACCTCGGCGAGACCGTCACCCAGGCCGTCATCACCGTCCCCGCCTATTTCAACGACGCCCAGCGCCAGGCCACCAAGGACGCCGGCAAGATCGCCGGCCTCGAGGTGCTGCGCATCATCAACGAGCCGACCGCGGCCGCGCTCGCCTACGGCCTCGACAAGAACGACGGCCAGAAGATCGCCGTCTACGACCTCGGCGGCGGCACCTTCGACGTCTCGATCCTCGAGATCGGCGATGGCGTGTTCGAGGTGAAGTCGACCAACGGCGACACCTTCCTGGGCGGCGAGGACTTCGACCTGCGTCTGGTCGACTACCTGGCCGACGAGTTCAAGAAGGAGCAGGGCGTCGACCTGCGCCAGGACAAGCTGGCCCTGCAGCGCCTCAAGGAAGAGGCCGAGAAGGCCAAGAAGGAGCTGTCCTCGACCACCCAGTACGAGGTCAATCTGCCGTTCATCACCATGAACGCCTCGGGCCCGCTGCACCTCAACATCAAGCTGTCGCGCGCCAAGCTGGAGGCCCTCGTCGAGGATCTGGTCCAGCGCACCATCGAGCCGTGCCAGAAGGCCCTCAAGGACGCCGGCCTCAAGGCCTCGGACATCGACGAGGTCGTCCTGGTCGGCGGCATGACCCGCATGCCCAAGGTGCAGGAGGCCGTGAAGGCCTTCTTCGGCAAGGAGCCGCACAAGGGCGTCAACCCGGACGAGGTCGTGGCGCTGGGCGCCGCGGTCCAGGCCGGCGTGCTGCAGGGCGACGTCAAGGACGTGCTGCTGCTCGACGTGACCCCGCTGACCCTCGGTATCGAGACCCTCGGCGGCGTCTTCACCCCGCTGATCGAGCGCAACACCACCATCCCGACCAAGAAGAGCCAGGTGTTCTCGACCGCCGATGACAACCAGTCGGCCGTGACCATCCGGGTCTTCCAGGGCGAGCGTCCGATGGCGGCCGATAACAAGATCCTCGGCCAGTTCGACCTGATGGGCATTCCGCCGGCCCCGCGCGGCATGCCGCAGATCGAGGTCGCCTTCGACATTGACGCCAACGGCATCGTCCACGTCACGGCCAAGGACAAGGCGACCAACAAGGAACAGTCGATCCGCATCCAGGCCAATGGCGGCCTGTCGGACGAGGACATCGAGAAGATGGTCAAGGAAGCCGAGGCCAACGCCGCGGCCGACAAGGCCCGCAGGGAGCTGGTCGAGGCCCAGAACTCGGCCGACAGCCTGATCCACTCGACCGAGAAGGCACTCGCCGAACACGGCGACAAGGTCGGCGAGGCCGAGAAGACCGCCATCCAGACCGCCCTCGACGACCTCAAGGCGGCCAGGGACGGCACGGATCCGGAAGCCATCCGCGAGAAGACCAACACCCTGGCCCAGGCCTCGATGAAGCTGGGCGAGGCGATGTACGCGGCCTCGCAGGGCGCGGGCGACGGCGCTGCCGCCGAGGCCCCCGCCGACGACGGCGTGGTCGACGCGGAGTTCGAGGAAGTCTCGGACGCCGACGCCGGCGACGAGAAGAAGAGCGCGTAAGCCACAGGCTTCGCGAAACCGCTGCGGCCCCGCTTGTCACCCGACGGGCGGGGCCGTTTCATGGAACTTGCATCAGTCGGCCGGGCGCCCATGTCAGCCCGGTCAGCCTGTTCGGTCAGCGGCCCCCGGAGGCGGCGACGGAACGGCAGGGTAAGAGGACGAACGCCAGATGGCGACGCGTGACTATTACGAGATCCTGGGCGTCGAACGGACCATCGACGCCGCCGGGCTGAAATCGGCCTATCGCAAGCTGGCCATGCAGCACCACCCGGACCGCAACGGCGGCTGCGAGGACGCCATGGCCCGCTTCAAGGAGATTTCCGAGGCCTACAGCGTACTCTCGGACGAGCAGAAGCGCGCCGCCTACGACCGCTTCGGCCACGCCGGGGTCAACGGCGGCGGCGGCAATCCCTTCGGACAGGGCGGCGCGGGCTTCGCCGACGTCAACGACATCTTCTCCCAGGTCTTCGGCGACGCCTTCGGGGACGTCTTCGGCGGCCGGGCCGGAGGCGGCGCCCGCCAGCACGGCCCGCGGCGCGGCTCGGACCTGCGCTACGACCTCGAGATCACCCTCGAGCAGGCCTACAAGGGCGCCGAAGTCGAGATCGCGGTGCCCACCACCGCCACCTGCGAGACCTGCGAAGGCTCCGGCGCCAAGGCGGGGACCAAGCCGGTCACCTGCACCACCTGCCAGGGCGCCGGCCGCGTCCGCACCGCCAACGGCTTCTTCCAGGTCGAGCGCACCTGCCCGCGCTGCGGCGGCCACGGCCAGATGATCGCCGAGCCCTGCACCACCTGCCACGGCCACGGCCAGGTGCGGAAGAACCGCAAGCTCCAGCTCAAGGTCCCCGCCGGCGTCGACGACGGGTCGCGCATCCGCCTGTCGGGCGAGGGCGACGCCGGCCAGCGCGGCGGCCCGCGCGGCGACCTCTACGTCTTCATCTCGGTGACGCCGCACGAACTGTTCGAGCGCGACAACCTCGATCTGCTGGTCACCGTGCCCGTGCCCATGACCACGGCGGCGCTCGGCGGCGAGATCGACGCCCCCTGCCTGACCTCCGACGCCTGCGACGGCCGCTGCAAGGCCGCCGTCTCGGTCCCGGCCGGCTCCCAGACCGGCAAGACCGTGCGCATCAAGGGCAAGGGCATGCCCCACCTGAACGGCAAGAACCGCGGCGATCTGGTGGTCGAGCTGTTCGTCGAGACCCCGACCGACCTGACCCCGCGCCAGAAGGAACTGCTGGAAGAGCTGGCCGCCTCCCTCGGCGACACCCAGACGCCGCGCAACTCCTCCTTCGCCGGCAAGGCCAAACGGTTCTGGGCCGATATCCTCGGGGCCGAAGCCGCGCAGTAGGCCCCTTGAGGATGACGTTCGGCGGGAAAACCTTCACAGTGGCGCCGACATGTTCAGGGGACTGATTTGAGCGCCATCTTCCACGTCGGCATCTCCGGCGCCCGCGGCCGCATGGGCCGGGCCGTCTCGACAGTCCTGGACGCCCGCGAGGATGTCGTCGTGGCCGCCCGGTTCGACCGTGGCGAGACGCCGGACCTGTCCCTGTGCGACGTGATCATCGACTTTTCGACGCCCGACCACTCCGTCGAGCTGGCCCGCGCCTGCGCCGCGCGCGGCGGCCCGGCCCTGGTCATCGGCTCCACCGGCCTCAGCCCTGAACAGGATGCCGAAATCCTCAAGGCGGCCGAGACGGTGGCCATCGTGCGCAGCGGCAATTTCTCGCTGGGGGTGAACATCCTGATCGGCCTGGTCGAACACGCGGCCCAGCGGCTCGACGCCGCCGACTGGGACATCGAGGTGCTGGAGACCCATCACCGCCGCAAGGCCGACGCCCCCTCGGGCACCGCCCTGATGCTCGGCGAGGCCGCCGCCAGCGGTCGCGGCGAGGATCTGGCCGCGGTGCGCAGTCCGCCCTACGACGGCATCACCGGCCCGCGTGAGTCGGGCCGCATCGGCTTCGCCTCGCTGCGCGCCGGCGGCGTTATCGGCGAGCACACCGTGCTGTTCGCCTCGGACGACGAGACCCTTACCCTGAGCCATTCGGCCATCGACCGCTCGCTGTTCGCGAGGGGCGCCGTCGTCGCCGCCGCCTGGGTCCGCAGCCGCAAGCCGGGCCTCTACGACATGCAGGACGTTCTTGGTTTTCGGCAGGCCTAGCCTGCCTGGGCCGCTGCCGCTCGCGACGCGGTCGCTCGCTGCGTGAGCGCCGTCATGCGCGGAGCGCCGGGCCGCGTCGGGTCGGGAGGCCCGAAGGGCCGACGACCGCGGCCCGCCAAGGACAACTGAAGACCGCCAGCTCTCAGTGCGCGTGCTTGCGGTGGCCGACACCGCCGGTGAACAGCGACTTGATCAGGAAGAACACCGCGATGACGATCGCATAGCCGAGGAACAGGGCCAGCACGCCCATCCAGAAGCTCAGGGTCAGCAGGTCCGGCAGGACGAAGGCGGCGCCGTCCAGCACGGGCCGGATCACGCCGATGGCCACATGCACGAGGGCCGCGCCCAGCGCCGTCGCCCACAGCCGGCTCCACGCCGGCATCAGCAGGGCCGCGATCACCGCGATCAGCAGGCCCGTGACCTGGTTGACGCCGTCGAACCCGCCCTGGGCAAGGCCGAACACGCCGCCCAGGATGGCGCCGATCCAATCGAACAGGGACTCCATACGCCAACCTCCGTCTCTCTGCGGCCAGCTTGGCCGTGAGCAGGGTTAACGCCGCTCCGGCGAAATGGCTCCGCTTAGCGCCCGGTCGAGCCGAATCCGCCGGCGCCGCGGGCCGTTTCGTCGAGGGTTTCGACCTCGACCAGGGCGGCCTGCTCGTGCCGCGCGATGACCAGCTGGGCGATGCGTTCGCCGCGCCGGATCACGAACGGCTCCTGTCCGTGGTTGATCAGGATGACCCCGACCTCGCCCCGGTAGTCGCTGTCGATGGTGCCGGGCGAGTTCAGGCAGGTCAGGCCGTGCTTCAGCGCCAGGCCCGAGCGCGGCCGCACCTGGGCCTCGTAGCCCGGCTCCAGCGCGATCTTCAGCCCCGTGGGAACCAGCGCCCGCGCGCCGGGCGTCAGGATCACCGTCGCGTCGTCGGCCAGCGCCGCCCGCAGGTCCATTCCCGCCGAGCCGGAGGTCTCATAGGCGGGCAGCGGCAGGCCTTCGGCGTGCGGCAGGCGTTCGACGCGGAGGGTCGTCATGGTCGGCTGAATCCTCAGGCTCTGAAATGTTCGGCGATCCGGGCGGCCAGCCTGCGCGCCACCTCGGTCTTCGACTGGCGCGGCCAGGACTCGGCGCGGCCGTCGCGGGTGAACAGGGTGACCGTATTGCCGTCGGCCCCGAAGACGTCGTCGGAGACGTCGTTGCCGACGATCCAGTCGCAGCCCTTGCGCGACAGCTTGGCCCGGGCGTTGGCCTCAAGGTCCGTCGTCTCCGCCGCGAAGCCGATGACCAGTTTCGGCCGCGACTTCCCGGGCGCCGACACTCCCGCCAGGATGTCCGGGTTTTCGATCAGGGCCAGCGACGGCGGACCGCCCGGGGCCTTCTTGATCTTGCCCGAGGCCACGCCGTCGACGCGCCAGTCGGCCACGGCGGCGCTCATCACCGCGATGTCCGCCGGCCCCTCTTTCGTATTCAGCGCCGCCTGCACGGCCGCCTGCATCTCCCGCGCGGTCTCGGCCCAGACCCGCTCCACCCCGACCGGCGCCGCCAGCGCCACCGGCCCCGACACCAGCGTCACCCGCGCGCCCAGGGCCGCCAGCGCCTGGGCGATCGCATAGCCCTGCTTGCCGCTGGAGCGGTTGGTCAGGCCCCGCACCGGGTCGATCGGCTCGAAGGTCGGCCCGGCGGTCACCACCGCCGTACGGCCCGCCAGAGGCCGTCCGTCGGGCCCGGCCAGCAGGTCCTCCATGGCTTCCAGGATCGCCGCCGGTTCGGCCATCCGCCCCGGCCCGAACTCGCCGCAGGCCATCTCCCCCTCGTCCGGGCCGACCACCGCCGCCCCATGGAAGCCGTCGAAGCCCTTCAACCGGGCGACATTGGCCTGCACCGCCGGATGCAGCCACATCCGCACGTTCATGGCCGGGGCCAGCAGCACCTTCTTGTCGGTCGCCAGCAGGGTGGTCGAGGCGAGGTCATCGGCGAACCCGTTGGCCGCCTTGGCGATCAGCCCGGCCGTCGCCGGCGCCACCACCACCAGGTCGGCCCAGCGCGACAGCTCGATATGGCCCATGGCCGTCTCGTCCTCGGGCATGAACAGCGCCTGGCGCACGGGATGGCCGGTCAGGGCCGCCAGCGACATCGGCGTGACGAACTCGGCGCCCGCCGCGGTCAGGACGCTCATCACCTCGGCCCCGGCTTTTCTGAGGAGGCGCACCAGCTCCAGCGCCTTGTAGGCGGCGATGCCGCCGCCGACGATCAGCAGGATCTTGCGTCCGGAAAGCGTCGCTGCGGTCATCCCGTTGATCTAGCGATCCCGCCGCACGGCGTCGAGGGAGGCAGACCGAAACAAGAACATTGCATGAACAAGATAACGTCGTTATGGACTCTGCGGGGATTTCGGATGGAGGGTTCGATGATCGGCAGAAACATGCGAACGGGCGCGACGGCGGCGCTGGCGCTGATAGCGCTGGCCGCCTGCGGCAACGGGGGATCGGCGGTCGAGACGCGGGACCGGGCGGCCGAAGGCGCGGAGGCCGTGCTGACCTCGGCCGCGGGCGCTCCGGCGGCGGCGGCCGAGGCCCCGGCGAAGGCGAGGCCTGTGCTGACCGCCAACCGCCGCGAAACCGTCGACGCCAAGGTGGCGCGGCTGTTCGAGCGTAACGGGGCCGACTTCGACGCCGCCTCGGCGGAGGACTATCTGTCGAAGGTGCGGGCCTTCACGGAGCGGCCGCCGTCGGGAACCGAGCGGATCGAGCGGCCCAACGGCGACGTGCTTCTCTACCAGGCCTCGACCAACACCTTCGCCGTGGTGTCGCGCGAGGGGTTGGCCAAGACCATGTTCAAACCGCGCGACGGCGCCGCCTACTGGGCCGAGCAGAAGGCGGCCGCGCCAACCTTCGGGCAGCGGCGGTCGTCGACGGCGGATTAGTGGGCGCCGGCGGGGCTCAGGCCTCGTCGGTTTCCTTGCGGTCGGCCATGTCGCGGATCAGTTCCAGCGCCAGCTTCTGCTGCCGGGTCGACAGCTGGGGCGCCAGGCGGCTGATCTCGATGGTGTAGCGCGTGGCCGGAAAGTCATGGTCGAAGGTCGACCCGCCCTCGGCCATGCCGGCCAGCTGGGCGCCGTTAAGACCCTCGAAGAAATAGCCGATGTCGACCTTGAAGAAGCGCGCGATGTCCCAGAGCTTGGACGCGGAAATCCGATTGGCGCCCTTCTCGTATTTCTGGATCTGCTGAAAGGTCAGGCCGAGGGCGCGACCGAGATCACTCTGGTTGTAGCCGAGCGCCAGCCGCTTCTCGCACACGCGCCGGCCAACATGCCGGTCCACGGGATGGGGTCCATCCTCGCCCTTGCCTCTGGCCATTGTTCGTCGTGCCCTCTCGTGGGTTAAGCTTGCATTGAATGCGCCTGCTTCGCCCCGCTGTCACGGAAAAACGCGCGGTTTCAGGACCGGGCGCAATCAGCGGTAGCGTAACCGTTTAAGCCCCTCTCCGCCCACGAGAAAGTCGCCGAAATGGGACAGAATTAGAGCCGGAAGAGGCCGGCGAATCGCCGCCTCAATCGTCCGGACACGGCCAGGGGAGCGAACCCCGCGAGCAGGCCGAGGGCGAACAGCAGATCGCCGAACCGGCCATAGACGGTCACCCCGGCCGGGGCCGGCAGGCGGGCGTCGATGACGCCGCTCTCGCCGGGCTCCAGCCGCTGATCTCCGACCACCCGCCCCCACGGATCGATCATGGCCGAGACACCGGTGGGGGTGGAGCGGACCACCGGCAGGCCGGTCTCGATGGCGCGATAGCTGGCGAGGTTGAGATGCTGCAGGGGCCCCGAGGTCCGTCCGAACCAGGCGTCGTTGGAGATGTTGGCGATCCAGCGCGGCCGCTCCGCCCCGCCCGGGGTGAAGCCGGGATACAGGCTTTCGTAGCAGATCAGCGGCTGGACCGGCGGCAGGCCGGGGATGGCGATCGGCGCGGGCCGCGGCCCGGCGCTGAAATCCAGCGGCATATGGGTCAGGCTGCGGACGCCGAGCGCCCCCAGCAGGTCCCCGGCGGGCAGGTATTCACCGAACGGCACCAGCCGGTATTTGTCGTAGGTGGCGGTGATGCGCAGGCCGTCGCCGCCCTCGTCGGACAGAGCCAGCAGGCTGTTATAGTAGCGGGCGCCGTCCGGAGCGGCTGGATCGGCGACGCCGCGCCCGAGCCCGAGGATCAGGGTCTGCCCCGGCTGGACCGCCCGCGCGATGGCGATGGCGTCCGGCGATCCGGAGGCGAAGACCTGGTTGGCCGAGGCCGGCAGCGCCCCCTCCGGCCAGATGACGACGTCGGGGACCACCGCGCCCGCGCGCGCGGTCAGGTTCACATAGCGGTCGACGATGCCGCGATAGGCCTCGGGCGTCCATTTGGACTCCTGGGGCACGTCGGCCTGGACGATGCGAACCACCGTATCGGTCAGGACCGGCCTCGCCGCCGAAAGCCGCGTCGCCCCGCCGACGACCAGCGCCGCCAGCGCCAGCGCCCCCAGGGCGGCGGCGCCGATGCGGCCCTTGCGCGATCCAGCCCCCGCCAGCGGAGCGAAGGCCGAAACCGCCGCCACGGTCACCAGGCCGAGGCCGTAGACCCCGACCACCGAAGCGAATTGCGAAGCCGCCGAGCCGGCCTTCCAGCTGGCCCCGGCCGGGTTCCAGGGAAAGCCGGTCAGCACGTGGCCGCGCAGCCACTCCAGCAGGCAGAAGAAGGCCGCGAAGACGAGGGCCCGCCCGACGCCCCCGGGATTGAACCGGCGGTAGAGCGCCGTGGCCGTTCCCCAGAACAGGCCCAGGCCGATGGGCAGCAGCGAGGCTGCGAACGGCGCCATCCAGGCCTGGGCCGGATTGACCAGGAAGGCCTCGGCCACCCACCAGCAGCTGATGAAGAAATAGGCGAAGCCGGCCAGCCAGCCCATCCAGAAGCCGCCCCGCACCGTCGCCGACCGCTCGGCCAGCAGCATCAGCAGCGGATAGCCCAGCAGGCCGGGCAGGACGCCGAACGGAGGATGCGCCAGGGCCGCGCCCGCGCCGGCCGCCAACGCCAGGGCGATACGGCCGAGGCGCAGGATCAGGCGGCCGCGGCGGGAGGCGGGATCAAGCTTGAGCATCGGCCCTGTATGGGTCGGCGACGCCCAGACTGGCAAGGATGCTCCGCTCCTCGGCCTCCATCTCTTCCGCCTCGCCTTCGTCCTCGTGGTCGCGGCCCAGCAGGTGCAGCACGCCGTGGACGGTCAGGTGTGACAGATGGTCCGCCAGCGTCTTGGCCTGCGCCCGGGCCTCTTCCGCGCAGACCCCATAGGCCAGCACCAGATCGCCGAGGTGCGGCGCCCGCCCCGGAAGCGGCATCTCCGCCGCCGGGAAGGACAGCACATTGGTCGCCCGGTCCCGGTCCCGGAAGCGGGCGTTGAGGTCCCGCACCTCCGCGTCGCCGGTCAGCAGCACGACCACGTCGCCCTCGACCGTCCCCAGCGCCGCCAGGGCCGCCCGCTCCGCCACCGCGACCGCATCGGCCAGGGCGGCCGTCCAGGCCTCGTCCTCGACCTCGACCTCGATCATGCGCCCACCCTCACGAGTCCGGGTCTTCCAGGTCGGCGGCCGGGCGGTGCTTCGCCGCGTCGGCGTCGTAGGCGCGCACGATGCGCTCGACCATGGCGTGGCGCACCACGTCCTGGGCCTCGAAGGTCTGGATGGCCACGCCCTTGACGTCCCTCAGGATGCGCAGGGCGTGGCGCAGGCCGGAATCGCGCGGGTTGAGCAGGTCGATCTGCGACGGGTCGCCGGTCACCACCATCCGCGCGCCCTCGCCCAGCCGGGTCAGCACCATCTTCATCTGCAGCCGCGAGGTGTTCTGGGCCTCGTCGACGATGACGAAGGCATGGGCCAGGGTGCGGCCGCGCATGAAGGCGATCGGGGCCGCCTCGATCTCGCCCTTGTCGCGCCGCCGGCGCACGTCGTCCGGCCCGAGGATGTCGTTCAGCGCCTCCCAGATGGGGGCCAGATAGGGATCGACCTTCTCGTTCAGATCGCCAGGCAGGAAGCCCAGCTTCTCGCCCGCCTCGACCGCCGGGCGGGTGATCACCAGCCGGTCGACCTGCCCCCGGCGCAGCAGCGAGGCGCCGTAGGCCGCGGCCAGGAAGGTCTTGCCCGTCCCCGCCGGCCCGACCCCGAAGGTCAGTTCGCAGCGCGACAGCATGTCCAGATAGTTGGCCTGGGCCGCCGTCTTGGGCGCGATCGCCCCGCGCCGCCCCACCGGCAGGGCGATGGCGTTGGGCGCCACGGTCCCCTGCCCGTCCCTCGGCTGCGTCGCCGCCGCGCCCAGCGCCGTGCGCACGTCGGCCTCGGTGATCGTCGCCCCGGTGTCGGCCCGCTCCGCCAGCGTCTGGATCACACGTTTCGCCTGGGCCCGGTCCCGGGTCGAGCCGTTGATGGTCACGCCGCCGCCAGGCGCCTCGACCAGCACCTTGAAGGCGTCCTCGATCAGGGCGACGTGGCGGCTGTGGGGGCCCACGACGGCGCGCAGGGCGGCGTCGTCAAGCGCCAGGAACTCACTCTCACGCGCCATATCTACAGGGTCCCTATCGCTCGACGCGTGGCGTCTCGCTGCTTGAGGGACGCGCCCTCCTGGTTCGTGAGCCGGCCGGTCAAGGAATTCTGCTGTCCCGTCAGTATCTCCACCGGAACGATCCGGCCGATCAGATGATCCGCGTCGTCGACATGCACCGACTGCAGATACGGCGAGCGGCCGACCGCCTGGGCCCCGTGCCGCCCCTTGCGCTCGAACAGCACCGGCAGGGTCCGCCCCGCCTGGCTTTCGTTGAAGGCGACCTGCTGCTCCGTCAGCAGGGCCTGCAGGGCGTGCAGCCGCTCGCGGCTGACGGCGTCCGGAACCTGCGCCGCCATCGTCGCCGCCGGGGTTCCGGGACGCGGCGAATACATGAAGCTGAAGGCGCTGGCGTAGTTGACCCGCCGGACCAGATCGAGGGTCTGCTCGAAATCGGCGTCGGTCTCGCCCGGGAAGCCGACGATGAAATCCCCCGACAGGGCCATGTCCGGCCGCGCCGCGCGGATGCGCTCGACCAGGTCGAGATATTTCGCCCGCCCGTGCTTGCGGTTCATCAGCCTCAGGATGCGGTCCGATCCCGACTGCACCGGCAGGTGCAGATACGGCATCAGGGCGTCGAGCTCGCCATGCGCCGCGATCAGCTCGTCCGACATGTCGTTGGGGTGGCTGGTCGTATAGCGGATGCGGTCCAGCCCCGGGATCTCCGCCAGGGCACGCGCCAGCCGCGCCAGGCTCGACGGCTTTCCGTCCGGCCCCTCGCCGTCGTAGGCGTTGACGTTCTGGCCCAGCAGAGTGACCTCGCGCACGCCCCGCGCCGCCAGCTCGCGCGCCTCGGCCAGCACGTCGGCGACCGGCCGCGACCACTCGGCGCCCCGCGTATAGGGCACCACGCAGAAGGTGCAGAATTTGTCGCAGCCCTCCTGCACCGTCAGGAAGGCCGTCACCCCCTCGCCGCCCCGGGGGACCTGCAGGGCGTCGAACTTCTCGTTCGGCGCGAAGTCGGCGCCGATCCGCTCGCCGCGCGCCCGCGCCGTTCGGGTCAGCAGCTCCGGCAGCTGGTGATAGGCCTGGGGCCCGACCACCAGATCCACCGCCGGCTGCCGCTTCATGATCTCCTCGCCCTCGGCCTGGGCCACGCAGCCGGCCACGGCGATGGTCATGCCGCCCTCGCGCGCCTCCTTCATCGCCCGCAGCTTGCCGAGCTCGGAATAGACCTTCTCGGCCGCCTTCTCGCGGATGTGGCAGGTGTTGAGGATGACGAAGTCGGCGTCCTCGGGCGTGTCCGTGGCCGCATAGCCGAGCGGGCGCAGCACATCGGCCATCCGCTCGGAGTCATAGACGTTCATCTGGCAGCCGTAGGTCTTGATGAACAGGCGCTTGGTCGGCGCGCCCGCCTCGTCCGCGACCGGCGGCGAAACAAGGGTTTCGGTCATGGAGGGACTTCTAATGCCCCCGCGCCCGTCGCGCCATGCCCGCGTCAGTCGACGTCGGCGGGATCGGCCCGGACCGCGTGGCGTCGAAAGATCAGCCCTTCGCGCTTCGACGGTTCGGCCCCGTCGATCGGCTTGCCGTAGAGCTCCAGCTTGTGGCCGATCAGCTCATAGCCCAGCCGCTCGGCGATCTCGGTCTTCAGCCGCTCGATCTCGGGGTCGAAGAATTCGATCACCTCGCCGGTGCGGGTGTCGATCAGGTGGTCGTGGTGGTCGTCCCCGGCCTCTTCGTAGCGCGAGCGGCCGTCGCCGAAGTCGTGCTTCTCGACGACTCCCGCCTCCTCGAACAGCCGCACCGTGCGGTAAACGGTGGCGATCGAGATGTGCGGATCGATCGAGGAGGCGCGGCGGTACAGCTCCTCGACATCGGGGTGGTCGTCGGCGCTGGACAGGACGCGCGCGATGACGCGCCGCTGCTCGGTCATGCGCATGCCGCGCTCGGCGCAGAGTTTCTCGATCCGGTCCATCGGCACAGGATAGGCAAGCCGGGCCGCCTAGGGAAGCGCGCCGTCCAGGTTCAGCGCCAGAAGCAGGGCGTCGCGGCGCGATCCGTCCGGCGCGGCATAGTAGCCGGGGCGCCGGCCGGCCTCGACGAAGCCGGTTCCGGCATAGAGGGCCCGCGCCGCCGCATTGTCTCCGGCGACCTCGAGGAAGACCCGGACCGCCCCCCGCTCCACCGCCCCGGCCAGGCCCTCGAGGACCAGCCGCCGGCCCTCCCCCGCCCGCCGCGCGGCGGGCCGAACCGCCAGGGTCAGGATCTCCGCCTCGTCGGCGACGGCGCGCATCAGGATGAAGCCGTCCCGCGCCTCGACCGCGAACACGCCGGCCTGGTCCAGAAGCCCGGCGAAGGCCGCCGCGCTCCACGGCGTATCGTGCGGTCCGGCGAAGGCCTCGGCGTGGATAGCGGCGAGGCGCGCGGCCCGCTCCGCGGCGGCGGCGGGCGGCTCCCGGCCGGTCACGGAGCGGGGGGCCGGGGCTGCCCCGGCAGACGGGTCGGCGGCGTGGCGTCAGGGGCGCGCAGATACACCGGCCGGGGCGGGGAGGCCGCCGGATCGGCCGCCGCCGTCAGCCGGGCGAGCGCCTCTGGCGTCGGACCGGGAAGGTCCATCACCGCCGCGTCTGGGGCCCCGTCCGCGATCAGGGCGGCGCCCGAACCGATCAGTCGCGCGCCCGACCCCCAGGCCGCCACCCTGTCCCGCGCCGCCTCGAGCGACAGGGCCTCGGCCGGCCCCTGCGCGGCGCCGTCCCGCCAGAAGCGCGCATAGACCTGTCCGCGCCGCGCATCGATCAGCGCCGCCACGGCTCCGTCTCCGCCCGCCGACGCCGCCAGCCCGTCCAGCGTCGAGAGCCCCACCACCGGCCGGTCCAGCGCCGCGCCCAGCCCTTGGGCGAAGGCCAGGCCGACGCGCAGACCGGTGAACGATCCCGGCCCGACCGTGACCCCGATCCGGTCGACGCCGCCGAAGCCCCCGGCCTCGGCCACGGCGTCACGCACCATCCCCGCCAGCCGCTCCTGATGCCCCTTGGCCATCGCCTCGGAGCGCAGGCCGAGCACGCGCGCCTCGCCGCCGTCGACGTCGAACACCCCGGCGCTGCACAGGTCCAGCGCCGTATCGACCACCAGCACCCTCATGCCCCCGCTCCAGGGCCGGCCTTTACTCGTCGCGAGCGAGCGCCCGCACCACCCGGGCAACCGCCTTGCGCAGGTCGCGGTCCTCGATCAGCGGAAAGGCCGAGGCGACCGCCCGCCCGTCCGCCGTGGCCGTGATGTGGCGCAGCGCCTCCCAGCCGGCGTCGGAAGGCCCGCGCGCCGTCTGCACCGGCGGGAAGAAGGCCTCGACCGAGGTGGCCAGCACAGTCGCCACCCGATGCAGCCGCGAGGCCGAGATGCGGTTCTGCCCGGTCTCGTACTTCTGAACCTGCTGGAAGCTTATGCCGAGCTGCTGCGCCAGCGCAGTCTGCGACAGACCCATGGCCGAGCGGCGCAGGCTGATCCTCGCCCCGACATAGGCGTCCACCTCTTCCGGTCCGCCGATCCTGGCCATGGCCGCGCTCCCGCTGTTCACGACGGAACAGTTTCACGTAACCAGGCCATTTGCAACCAAATCGTTTCATCTACATGTCCAGCCGGGCGACGACCGCCGACACCTGCCGGGTCGCGGTCCGCGCGATCCGCTCCTCGCCGCCCCGCACACCGCGCACGAACAGGGCGTCGGCGTCGGCCCGGTCGTAGAGGCGCACCCGCAGCTCCCCGTCGGCCATCTCGATGACGCAGCCCTGGTCCCGGCGCGGCCAGCGCCCCGGTTCATACTCCAGCACCACGCCCGACGCCGCCCAGGGCGCCAGGTCGTCGTCGGACAGCTGCAGCCGACGTGCCCCCGTAAGCGGTCCGGCGAAGGGCCGGCCTGCGCTCTCCATGCCCGAGCCCGGTTCGGCAGCGGCGGCGGGCGGGGGGCCGAGCTTCAGCGCCAGCGCCTCGGGAGAGGCCCCCAGCGCCGTGGTCAGCCGGCGCTGCACATCGGGACGGAAAAGGCCGGGCCGCTTGCCCGATTCGTACAGGCCCCAGCCCTGGCTGGTCATGCCCACCCGCTCGCCGGCCTCGGCCTGGCTGAGTCCGGACTCGCGGCGCAGGGCGGCGAGCGCCTCGCCGAGGCGCCGGGCGTCGCTGTCGCTCTCGAACCGGGGCATGGAAAGAATATGGCTCCGCCAGCCTGCAGAAGCGAGGACGGATTTGTTTCAGCTTCACGCCCGCCGCGCCCTTTGCGACATGCGGCACGCGCTCAAGCAGCGAGCCGCCGCACGGCGAGCGATAGCGCCCTGCCTTAAATGACCTGCTCGACCCGCGTCACCTCGGGCACATAGTGTTTCATCATCTGCTCGACGCCGGCCTTCAGCGTGGCCGAGGACGAGGGGCAGCCCGAACAGGCGCCGCGCATGCGCAGGGTCAGCACTCCGGTCTCCAGATCGAAGGCGTCGAACAGGATGTCGCCGCCGTCCTGGGCCACAGCCGGACGGATGCGGCTGTCCAGCAGCTGCTTGATCTCGGCCACGATCTCGCTGTCCTCGCCGTCGGGCGAGGCGCTGTCGAAGGCGCCGCCGCGCATCAGCGGCGCGCCCGAGACGAAATGATCCATGATCGCCGCCAGGATCGGGGCCTTCATCTGCGCCCAGCCGAGCCCGGCCGGGTCGCGCGTCACCGACACATAGTCCGAGCCGAAGAAGACGCCGGCGACGCCCTCCAGCTGGAACAGCGCCTCGGCCAGCGGCGAGGCGGCCGCTTCATCGATGGTGCGGAATTCGCGCGGCTCGGCCGAGACGTCGCGGCCCGGCAGGAATTTGAGCGCGTTCGGATTCGGCGTCGGTTCGGTCTGGATGAACATGGCCGCTAAGTGCGCTCGCGGAGCGGCCCATTCAAGGCGCCGCGAGGCCGCAGCATTCCTCGACCCTCGGGGGAGAGGGACCGCCGCGGGCGGTGGAGGGGGCCGCGCTCAAGCAGCGAGGCGCCGCGCGCCGAGCGATAGCGCCCTGGCGTCAGGCCAGATCCTCGATCTCTTTCTCGGTCAGTTCCCCCGGCACGATGGTCACCGGCAGCTTGCGGCCGGTGAAGGCCGCGCCCTGTTTGACCACCGCGGCGACCAGCGGCCCCGGCGCGCTCGAGCCGGCCGCCAGCACCAGGATCTTGATGTCCGGGTCCTCGCCGACGACCTTGCGGATGCAGCTTTGCGGGTCGCCGCGCTCGATCAGCAGGATCGGCGTGGACCCCGACCGTTCCGCCGCCTCGGCCGCCCAGGCGTTCAGCGTCGTTTCCGCCTCGGCGCGGGTCTGGCGCTCGATCTCCTCGCGCACCCCGGCCCAGTGGGCGTCGGGCGCGGCCTGGGGAATGATCCGCAGCATGACCAGATGGCCGCCGGTCGAGCGCGCCCGCCGCGCGGTGTAGCGCAGCGCCGCCTCGAACTCCGGACTGTCGTCGACGACGACCAGAAACTTCCGCGGCATCGGCGGCCCTCTTCCTCAGCCCGGACACGCTAGCAGATCACGGCCCGGCTCGCGAAGAGCAAGCGCGCGCCGGGCTCACATCCACCCATCGCCGTCTTCTCGGGTCAACCCGAGGATGACGGACGGACGATGTCCGCGACGGAAACCCCCTCACCCTGCTGACGAGGCGATCTCCCGGATGACGCTGTTGGCGATGGTCAGCTTGGCGAAGGTCCAGCCGGAGCCCGAGGCCTCGATCTCGTCGACCGAGGCGCGAACGCCCTCGACCGTCTTGAGCCGCGGGCCGATCCAGCCGTCGACCGCCTTCTCCGCCGACTTTTCCGTCGCGCCGATCGAGGCGTCGGCCGACCGGGCCACCGCCCGGGTCAGGGCGACCTGTTCGTTCATCAGGTCCTCGATCAGACGGCGCACCGCCAGCCGGTCGAAATGATCGGCCGAGGGCACCGCCCCCGCCGCCGCCCGCAGCCGGTCGAAGTCGAAGGCCGCCCCGACCTGGTGGTACAGGGTGGCCATGGCCGGCTCCGGCCATCCGGCCTCGCGGGCCAGGTCGCCGATGTCGGCCGTGGCCACCAGCGGCCGCAGCATGGCGAAGTCCCGCGCCATCGCCTTCGGCGCGCCATAGCCGGTGAAGGCCGCGATGCGGGCCTCCAGCCGGTCACGCTCGAACCGCGACAGCACCGCCCCGCCGGCCGCGCGCAGGGTGTCGGCCGCCGGGCGGTAGGCGGCGATCAGGCCGTCGACCGAGGCGCCGTCGCGCATCGCCCGGCGGGCCAGCCAGAAGGTCTGGCGGCGCAGCACGGTCGAGATCTCTTGATACAGGGCCGTCTGGGCCTCGGCGGGGATCTTCAGGTCCAGGGCCGAGACCTGGTCCCAGGCCTCGTCGAGACGGAACACCTGCCGCGCCGCCTCGAAGGCGATGACCATGGCCCCGGTGTCGCACTGGGCCGACAGCCGCAGCCGTTCGGGGAAGGTGGCGCCGCACATGTTGACGATCTCGTTCGACAGGATCGTCGAGATGATCTCGCGCTTCAGCCGGTGGCGCTGCATGTCCGGCTCGAACTTCGCCAGCGGGGCGGGGAAGTAGCGGACCAGGGTCTGTCTGAAGAAGGGATCGTCCGGCGCCTGCGAGGCGACGATGTCGTCGAACAGCTCCAGCTTGGAATAGGCCGTCAGCACGGCCAGCTCGGGCCGGGTCAGCGCCCCGCCGGACGCCTTCATCTCGGCCAGTTTGAGGTCGTCGGGCAGGCCCTCGACCTTGCGGTCCAGCCTGCCCCTGGCGCCGAGCTGCTGCATGAAGCGCTGCTGGGCGTCCAGCGCCCCCGCCCCCTCCGCCTGCTGCAGCGTCAGGGCCAGGGTCTGGTCGTAGTTGTGGACCAGCACCTTCAGCCCGACCTCTTCGGTCATCGAGGCCAGCAGTGCGTTGCGATCCTCCGCCTTCAGGGCGCCCGAGGCGATCGCCGCCCCGGTCAGGATCTTGATATTGACCTCGTGGTCCGAGGAATCGACCCCGGCCGAGTTGTCGATGGCGTCGGTGTTGAGGCGGCCGCCGCTTCTCGCAAAGGCGATGCGGCCGGCCTGGGTCAGGCCCAGGTTGGCCCCCTCGCCGACCACCGCCACGCGCAGCTCGGGCCCGTCGACGCGGATGGCGTCATTGGCCTTGTCGCCAACCTGCAGGTCGGTCTCGAACGGCGCCTTCACATAGGTGCCGATGCCGCCGAGATAGAGCAGTTCCGCCGGCGCCTTGAGGATGGCCTTCATCAGCGCCGCAGGGTCGAGCGCGTCCTCGTCGATCTCCAGCAGGGCCTTGATCTCGGGCGACAGTTCGATCGACTTGGCCGAACGCGAGAAGACCCCGCCGCCCTTCGATATCCTGGACCTGTCGTAGTCCTGCCACGACGAGCGCGGCAGTTCGAACATCCGCTTCCGCTCGACCCAGGACGTCGCCGGATCGGGATTGGGATCGATGAAGATGTCGCGGTGGTCGAAGGCCGCGACCAACTTTATCGCCTTGCTGAGCAGCATGCCGTTGCCGAACACGTCGCCGCTCATGTCGCCGACGCCGACGACGGTGAAGGGCTCGGTCTGGATGTCCTTGCCCATCTCGCGGAAGTGGCGCTTGACCGCCTCCCAGGCGCCGCGGGCCGTGATGCCCATCTCCTTGTGGTCGTAGCCGACCGAGCCCCCTGACGCGAAGGCGTCGTCCAGCCAGAAGCCGTAGTCGGCCGAGATGCCGTTGGCGATGTCCGAGAAGGTCGCCGTGCCCTTGTCGGCGGCCACCACCAGATAGGGGTCGTCACCCTCCCACAGCACGACGTCGGCCGGGTGGACCACCGCCCCGTCGGCGGCGATGTTGTCGGTGATGTCGAGCAGGCCGGACAGGAAGGTCCTGTAGGCGCGAATGGCCTCGGCCTGCTGCGCGTCGCGGTCGCCGCCGGCGCGCACGATGGCCGGCAGGTTCTTCGGATAGAAGCCGCCCTTGGAGCCGACCGGCACGATGACGGCGTTCTTGACCTGCTGCGCCTTGACCAGGCCCAGCACCTCGGTGCGGAAGTCGTCGCGGCGGTCGGACCAGCGCAGCCCGCCCCGCGCCACCGGCCCGAAGCGCAGGTGCACGCCCTCGACGTGCGGCGCCCAGACGAAGATCTCGCGGAACGGCCTGGGCAGGGGCAGGTCGTCCAGCTCGCGCGAGGCGATCTTGATCGCGATGTGCGGCCTGGGCAGGCCGTCGGCCGCCGTCTGGAAATAGTTGGTCCGCTTGATGGCCATGACCAGCAGGGCCATGCGGCGCAGGGCCCGGTCGTGATCGAGGCTCTTCACCTCCTGCAGCAGGGCCATCAGCTTGTCGGTCTGCTCGGCCACGGCGGCCTCGCGGGCCCCGGCGTCGCCGCCGTGGGCCGGATCGAATTTGGCGTGGAACAGCGACAGCAGGCCGCGCGCCACCGCCGGATAGTCGCGCAGCGCCTCCTCCTGCACCGCCTGGCTGGGGTCGAGCCCGGTCTGCTGACGGTAGCGGGCGAGGGTGCGGACCAGCGCCGCCTCGCGCCACTCGACGCCCAGCTCGATGACCAGCCGGTTGAAGCCGTCGCTCTCGGTGCGGCCGGTCCAGACCGCCGAAAAGGCCTCTTCGAACGGCTCGCGCACGTCGTCGAAATGCAGGTCGCCGCCGCGCGGGTCCTCGAGCAGGAACTCATGCACATGGATCTGCGGATCGCCCAGCGGCGACAGGGCGTGGCCCCATTCCTCCAGCGTCTTCAGCCCCATGTCGGCGAGGATCGGCAGCACGTCGGACAGCGGCACGGCGGCCCCGCGCCGGTACAGTTTGAAGCGGAAATTGAGCGGCCCGTCCCGCTCCGTCCGGAAGGCGCGCACCGCCACCGGCTCGCCGCCGTCGTTGAGCCCCGAGGCGTTCAGCTGGTCCGCCGCCTGCAGGTCCCGCACCGCCTCGTCGGCGTCGTAGCGGTCGCGGTAGCCGGCCCCGAAGGCCCAGGCCCAGCGGGCGCTCAGCGGCCCCACCTCGACGTCGTCGACGTCGGCGCCCCGCAGGGCGCTCTCGAACCGGTCGACCCAGCTGCGCCCGGCCTCGGCGATCTTCGCCTCCAGTTCGGCCGGGTCGGGGCAGGGATGGTCGCCCGGCGTCACCCCGATGATGTAGTGGATGCGCACCAGCGGCTGGTCCGACAGCTGCGGATACCAGGCCGACAGCCGCCCGCCCCAGGCCTCCGCCAGGATGCGCCCGATCCGCTCGCGGACGCCGGGATTGAAGCGCTCGCGCGGGATGAAGGTCAGCACCGAGACGAAGCGGTCGAACGGGTCCTTGCGGGTGAAGCTCTTGATCCGCGGCCGGTCGTGCAGGTGCAGTATGCCCAGCGCGATCTCCAGCAGCTCGTCCTCGCCGATCTGGAAGAGCTCGTCGCGCGGATAGTTCTCGAGGATGTTCTTCAGCCGCTTGTGGCTGTGCGACCCGGCCACCTTGCCGGCCCGGGCCAGGGCGTTGGCCACCTTGCGCCGCACCAGCGGCACCTGGGTGGCGGTCTTGTCATAGGCCTCGGCGGTGAACAGGCCGACGAAGCGCGTCTCCCCCGAGGGCCGGCCGTCCGGGCCGAACCGCTTGACCCCGATATAGTCCATATAGGCCCGGCGGTGGACGCGCGAGCGGGCGTTGGCCTTGGCCACGGTGACCGGCTCGGACAGGTTCAGCTGGCGCTTCATCGACCGGGTCAGCACCGCCGGCTCGTTGGCGCGGCGCAGCACGGTGCGGTCCGGATCGGCCAGCACGCCCAGCCCCGCGCCCGACTGCGACAGCGGCGCCTCCGCCTCGTAGCCGCCGTCCCTGGTGCGCGGATAGTCGTAGTCGCGGGCCCCGAGGAAGACGAAATGATCCGCCTCCAGCCAGCGCAGGAAGGCCAGGTTCTCGGCCAGGATGTCCGGGTCGACCCCGGCGACGCCGGCTTCCAGATGGGCGATTGAGCGGGCCATCAGGGCGTTCATCGCCGCATGGTCGGCCACCGCCGCGCGTACGTCGGCCATGGTCGCCGCCAGGCTCTCGCCCAGGGCGTCGCGCCGCTCCTGCGGCGTCGGGTCCATAACCACGATGATGATCGAGGTGCGGACCCCGTCCATCTCCACGATCGGGTGGAACATCGAGCGCACCGTGGCCCCGGCCTCGGCCAGCTCGCCCATGACGCTGTCGACGAGGAAGGGCCGGTCGTCCTGAACGATGGCCAGGCTGTCGTAGCCGGTGGACCGGCCGTCGGCGCCGGTCAGGGGGCCGAAGGTGATCACGGCCGCGTCGCCGGGCCGGCGCCCGACCGCCGACTTCCACACCGAGGCCAGCAGATGCGCCAGGTCGGCGCCGCCCAGCTCGGGCGTCTCGTCGGCGACATAGTCGTCGTGGGTCTGGGCCAGATAGGACCGGGCGGCCTCGACGTGGCCGTCCCCCCCGCCACCCCCGGCCGAAACCGCGGTCTGAAAGCTCGCCTCCAGCGCCTCCAGGGTGATCGCCTGAGGGAGCGTGGGGGCGGTGGCGCCGGGCATGGAGTCATCTCTTCGAGGACACGGCCCCCGTGGGGGCCGCCGGGATCGTCGTCAGACTAGGCCGCTTCGCCGCTTCGGCAAGCCGCCCGTCCCGACCGGGCTCAACTAGGACAGGCGGTGCGCGCCGGGAAGCCCCAATTACGCGGCGGCCGGGGCCCGGCGCTGGTCTGTCGATGTCCGGATACGACAAGGCCGCCGGACTTTCATCCGGCGGCCTGTTCGGACCGGCGCCCAGGAGGGGAGGGGTGGCGCCGATCTCTCCGCCGCGGCCATTGGGGGGAGGGGAGCCGCGGCGACAGGGTTGAAATAGGAGCCGGTTGTGGCCGTTCAAGGGCGCCGGGACGGGTCAGTCGGCCTTCGCCTGCGGCGGGTTGACGCGGCGCCGGGCGGGCGGCTTGTCGCCGTTCTCGTCGGCATAGGGCTCGCCGTCGCCGGACAGCAGGATGGCCATCCAGCGCGAGCCCTTGAACTCCGCCAGTATGGCCATGGCCATCACCGCCAGCGGGGTCGACAGGAACATGCCCACCACGCCCCAGACCTTGCCCCAGAAGGCCAGCGCCAGCAGCACCACCACCGGGTCGATGTTCTGGTTGTCGCCCTGCATGCGCGGCTGGATGACGTTGCCGCTGATGAACAGGATGGCCTGCAGCCCGCCCAGCAGGACCGCGGCCTGCCAGTAGGTCTCGAACTGCACCAGGGCGAACAGGGGCGGGACCAGCCCGGCCACGGCCCCGCCGATCACCGGGATGAAGCAGACGATGAAGATCACGAAGGTCCAGAACTCGGCGTTCTGGAGCCCCACCACCCGCATCAGCGCCCAGGCGGCGGCGCAGATCATCGCCCCGGTCACCGTCTGGACCCACAGATAGCCCTCGACCCCGCCGCGGACCCGCTGGAACACCTCCATCGCCTCGCTGCGCGCGGTGCGGTCGGGGAACATGCCGACCAGCTTGCGGCGGAAGCCCGACTGCGAGGCCAGCAGGAAGGCCAGATAGATCAGGACGAAGATCGAGCCGGTGACCACGCCCTGGGCCTGGCGGGCGAAGACGGCCAGGTAGCCGCGGATGTCCAGCTGGCCGATCAGCTCCGAGGCCGTCGGCGCTGTGTCGACGCCGAACAGCTGGGAGACGTCATGGATGATCTGGTCCAGCCGGGGCCCGATCCGGGTCGTCACCCCCGAGGCCTCGTCGAAGAAGTTCAGCGCCCCGTTGGCGATGATGGCGATGGCGGCGAAGAAGCCGAGGATGACCACGATCAGCGCCGCCGCCCCGGCCAGATGGGACGGCACCGGCGTGCGGTCCTCGATGAACCGCTTCACCCCGTCGATCATGATCAGCAGGAAGATGGCCATGGCCAGCGGCGTCAGTATGTCCGCCAGCCAGTACATGGCGCCGCCCACGGCCACGACGGCGATGGCCACCACGGCGTTTCGCCCGACGGTCGAGGTGGGCAGGCTGATCGGCGGTTTCATCGGCATATGGTCACGGTCCCCGCAGCCGGCGTCAACGGGGGCCCCGTCGATCGGCCTTGAACCGCCACGCCGGCCGGTAGAGCATGAGCGCCGAGCCTGTGCAGGAGTTCCCCCCATGCCCGATGCCGCCGACGCCCCCGACGCCGCCCCGGGCCTGTTTCTCGGCCAGGCCTCCGCGGAGGACGGCGGCAGGCCGGAGCTCCTGCTGCTGAACCGCGCCAACCGCCACGGCGTGGTCGCCGGCGCCACCGGCACGGGCAAGACCGTGACCCTGCAGATCATGGCCCAGGGCTTCTCCGACGCCGGCGTGCCGGTGTTCTGCGCCGACGTGAAGGGCGACCTGTCCGGCATCGCCGTGCCCGGCTCGCCCAACGAGAAACTGCTCGCCCGCGCCGCCGGCATGGGGCTGACGCTGCAACCGAAGGCGGCCCCGGTGGTGTTCTGGGATCTCTACGGCCAGAAGGGCCACCCCATCCGCACCACGGTCAGCGAGATCGGTCCGCTGCTGCTGGCGCGGATGCTGAACCTCAACGACGTTCAGGAAGGCGTCCTGTCGGTGGTCTTCCACGTCGCCGACAAGGAAGGCCTGCTGCTGCTCGACCTCGACGACCTGCGCGCCCTGCTGGTCCATGTCGGCGAGAACGCCGAACGCATCGGCCGCGAGGTCGGCAATGTCGCCCCCGCCTCCATCGCCGCCATCCAGCGCTCGATCCTCCAGCTCGAGCAGCAGGGCGGGAAGATCTTCTTCGGCGAGCCGGCCCTGCGGCTCGAGGACATGATGCGCACCGGGCTCGACGGGCGCGGCCAGGTCAATGTGCTGGACGCGACGAAGCTGATGGCCAGCCCGCGCCTCTACGCGGCCTTCCTGCTGTGGCTGCTGTCCGAACTGTTCGAACAGCTGCCCGAGGTCGGCGACCCCGACAAGCCCCGGCTCGTCTTCTTCTTCGACGAGGCCCATCTGCTGTTCACCGACGCGCCCGACGCCCTGCGCGAAAAGGTCGAGCAGGTGGTGCGCCTGATCCGCTCCAAGGGCGTCGGCGTCTGGTTCGTCACCCAGAACCCCGCCGACATCCCCGACAGCGTCCTCGCCCAGCTCGGCAACCGCATCCAGCACGCCCTGCGCGCCTGGACCCCCACGGAACAGCGGGGTCTGAAGGCCGCCTCCGACAGCTTCCGCGCCAATCCCGGCTTCGACACCGCTGAAGCCATCCAGGCGCTCGGGGTCGGCGAGGCCCTGGTCTCGACCCTCGACGAAAAGGGCGCCCCCAGCGTCGTCGCCCGCACCCTGATCCGCCCGCCGGACAGCCGCCTCGGCCCCGCCACCGACGCCGAGCGCGCCGCCGTCATGGCCGCCAGCCCCGTGCGCGGCCTTTACGACACGCCGGTCGACCGGGAGTCGGCCGAGGAAATCCTGCTCGCCCGCCGCGGCGAGGCCGATCAGGCCGCCGCCGAAGCGAAACTGGCCGAGGCCCGCGCGAAGGCCGACGCCGCCGCTGCGAGGGAGGCCGACAGGGCCGCCGCCGCCCGGGCGAAGGAACAGGCCCGCCTCGACCGCGAAGCCCGCGCCCGCGCCCCCCGCCGCTCGACCCGCGAAACCCCCATCGAGGCGGCGACCAAGTCCGTCCTGCGCACCGCCGGCTCGACCCTCACCCGCGAAATCCTCCGCGGCATCCTCGGCGGCATGCGGCGGCGGTGATGATCAGGCCCCTCTCACGATGGGAGAGGGCTTGAGCGCACGACGGCGCAGCCGTCGTTCTCGCGCGAAAGGGTGAGGGCCGAAAGGAGGCATGCGGCGCAAGCCGGTTCGGGTCCGGAGCGGCGGCTACGGCGACTGACCCTGTCGACCCTCATCCGACGGGGCTCCGCCCCGCCACCTTCTCCCACCGGGAGAAGGACGCTGCCCCATGACGCTGTGCTGGCAATCCGCGAAACTATAGTCGGGTTCGGCAGAAACTATACTGTTTTTCCAGTCACTTGACGGATGCCAGAACCAATCTTCCATCCGGACAAACCGGCGGGCGCATAATGGCGCCCGTCCTGTCGTTCCGGCAGGCGCCGCTCTTTGACAATCGCATCCCCGCCGCACCGCCCGAGGCGCGCCGATGTAGACTCTGCCGACTCTGCCCCCGCTGTTCCGGTTGCCGACCCTGCCGACGGCGCCACACCGCTTTCCGGATTTCACCTGGGTGAAACCCGCCGCCCGCTACGGCCGCGGCGCCAGACGCCACATCCTCAGCGGATGCCGCACCGCCCCGGCTTCCTCGCCCGCGGCCGCGCCCCGGCCCATGTACAGGTCGGCCCGCACCGGCCCCCGGATCGCCGAGCCGGTGTCCAGCGCCACCACCAGCCCCCGGTAGCTGCCCCGCGCCCCGGCCAGGTTGCCGCCGTCGGCCGAAAGCCACACCAGGTCGCCGTAGCGCCAGTGGGCCGGGTCGACAGCGATGGCGCGCCGGGCGGGCAGGGGGACGCCGGCCGCCCCGTTCGGATCGCCGCCGTCGTCCGGATCGAGGCTGAAGAAGATATAGCGCGGGTTCAGCGCCATCACCGCCCGCGCCTCCGCCCCCCGGTGCGCCGCCAGCCAGGCCCGGATCGCCTCGCCCGAGGTTCCGTTCGGCGGCAGCAGGCCCTGTTCGGCCATCGGCCGGGCGATGCCGGCGAACGTCTGCCCGTTGTCGGCCGCATAGGCGGCCCGCGCCTTCGACCCGTCCTCGAAGGTCAGATAGCCGGAGCCCTGGATCTGCATGAAGAACAGGTCCTCGGCCCGCATCCAGGCCAGCGGCGCCGACCCCGACACGGCCTCCGGCGCCGCCTCGATCTCCGAACGCGGCGGCAGCATCTGGCCGCGCGTCCAGCCGGCGGGCGGCGCCAGCACCGGCATGTCGAACTCGCCGCCCGGGCTGCGGCGCGCGGCGTACTCCGGCGCGAAATAGGCGGTCAGCAGGCCGGGGCCGCCGTCCTCCGTCTCCGCCGCCAGCACCGAAAAGCCGCTTTCGAAGAAGGCGCGGGCCAGCGACGGGGTCACCGGCTTCGAGGTCTGGCGGATCTGCATCGCCCGGGCGCACTGGGTCTGCGACGCCGGATCGCGGGCCACACGGCAGCTGTCGGTCCAGGCGTTGAAGGCGGCCAGATGGTCCTCGTCGGCCCAGCCGGGCAGGGCGGCGGGGCTCAGCCCCGCGGGGGCGGGGGCGGCCGGGCCGGGAGTTCCGGGCGCCGGAGCAGCGGGAACGGGGGTGGTCGGGGGGGGCGCGGCCGGCGTGGCGCAGGCGGCCAGCGCCAGCAGGCCCAGGGCGAGCGCGGCGGCCCGCGGGAACCTCATGCCGAGGCGGGTTCGGTGCGGGCCAGCAGCCAGTTGGGGTCGCTCGCGCCGAGGCTGCGCTCGAAGGTCCAGACCTCGGCGACGCGGCGCTCCTCGACCTGCTCCTCGGCCGCCGGCTCGGCGGGTTTCACCCGGTTGCGCAGCTCGGCGAGGAAGCGGACCTTGGCGACGGCGCGGTTGTCCTCCGCCGTGGCCAGCTCCAGATCGGCCCGGGCCGGGTGGAGGAATTCGGCCTCCTCGGTTTCGCCACGCGCCTCGCGCGCCGCTATGCCGGCCTCGAACGACTCCATCACGCGGGGGGTCAGCAGCGGCCTGAGCGTCTCCCGGTCGCCTGAGGCGTAGGCGCGCACGATGGTCTCGTGCGCCTGCCGCGCCCCCTCGAGGAAGCGCACCGGGTCGAAATTCGGATCGCGCGCCTTGAGCCCCGCGATCGACGCCAGCGTCGCCGCGTCGAGGATGCTAGAGCGGGCGCCGCCGCTTTCCGCGGGCGCGTTCGGCGCGGCCGGGGCGGCCGGCTGGGCCCGGGCGTCTTCCTCGGGCTGGCGCCCGACCTTCTTGCCCAGCACATTGTACAGCTGGAACAGCACGATGGCCGCGATCACGGCGAAGATGACGATCTGGACCTGGACCGGCACGGGCATTTCCTGATTGGCGCCGGTTGAACGCCGGGCGCGACGAAAGGACGATTAGGGGCTGATATGGGGGCGCGCAAGGCGAACGGCGCCCCGCCCGTCCGGCGACCGATCGCCACGGGGCCGCCGGCCCGCTTGCGCCCCGGGCGAGCGTCGTTGCCGCAACGGGCCCCGCATGCTAGTCGCCGCGCCTTCCGGGCAGGCACGGCCGCGCCCCTCACGCCATTTCCAGACAAGACCGACCGCCATGACCGACGCCGCCCCGCCTGCCGACGCGAACACGCCCGCCCCCGCCCAGAACGGCGCCGAGGCCCCGGCCGGGCCCGGCTTCCGCATCCTCGCCCAGTACGTCCGCGACCTGTCGTTCGAGAACCCCAAGGCCCCGGACTCGCTGCGCGTCGAGGGCAAGCCGGCCATCGACCTCGGCGTCGAGATGAACGCCCAGGGCCGCAAGGACGGCCTCTTCGAGGTCGAGCTGCGCCTCACCGTCAAGGCCACCACCGACTCCCTGACCGTGTTCAATGTCGAGCTGCTCTACGGCGGCCTGTTCGCCCTGTCCGGCGTGGCCGAGCAGGACATCGAGCCGATGCTGCTGATCGAGTGCCCGCGCTACCTGTTCCCGTTCGCCCGCGAGATCATCGCCCGCGCCACCTCGGACGGCGGCTTCTACCCGCCCTTCATGCTCGACCCGATCGATTTCGCCGCCATTTACATGTCGCGCCAGCAGCAGATCGCGCGTGGTCCGGCGGAGACGGCCAAGGCCTGATCCGCCGGTCAGGCCGCTTCGGACGCCGCCTCGACATCGAGCCCATAGGCCGCCCACAGAGAGTGGTCCTTCAGGGTCTCCCGCAGGAAGACCAGATGCGCCGCCCGCTCGGCCTCGGTCGAGCGCGGCGCCAGCGGCCTAGGGCGTGGTCCGTAGGCGCCGGCCGACGCCGCCGCGACATTGGCCGTGGCCGTCCGCGCGCTCGACAGGTCCAGCCGCCGCTCCTTGCCGCCCTTCAGCTCCAGATAGACCTCGGCCAGCAGCCGGGCGTCGATCAGGGCCCCGTGCAGGGTGCGCTCGACCAGGCTGATCTTGAACCGCTTGCACAGGGCGTCCAGCGAGTTGGCCATGCCCGGAAACCGGCTCTGAGCCAGCTTCAGCGTGTCGATCCAGCGCGTTTCCTCGATCAGCGCATGGCCGCACAGGCCGCACTCGTAGTCGATGAACGACCGGTCGAAGGCGGCGTTGTGGGCGATCACCGGCGCATCGCCAATGAAGGCCATCAGCTCGTGCACCACTTCGCGGAATTTCGGCGCGTCCCGCACCTTCTCGTCGGTGATGCCGTGCACGCGGATGGCGTCCGGCGGGATCAGCCGCTCCGGGTGCACCAGGGTGTGATAGGTCCGGCCGGTCGGCAGCAGGTCCTCGATCTCGATGCAGCCGACCTCGATCAGCCGGTCGCCGGTCTTCGGATCGAAGCCGGTGGTTTCGGTGTCGAGGACGATTTCGCGGGCCATGGCCCTTATTGAATCGGTTTGGCGTCTTGCGGAAGCCCGCGGCGCGGAGATGTCCAGCCCGGCGCCAGAACCGTCCCCACGATTTCACGAACCCGGGCCCGCGCCGCCTCCAGTCCCTGGCCAGTGTCGACGATGAAATCGGCCCGCCGGCGCTTCTCCTCGTCGGGCAACTGCCGCGCCAGGATGGCCTCGAAGCGCTCGCGGGTCATGCCGGGGCGGCCCAGAACCCGCTCCGCCTGCACCGCCGGATCGGCCGTCACAACTACCACTGCGTCCACGCTCGCGTCGCCGCCCGTCTCGAACAGCAGGGGGATATCCAGCACCGCCAGCCGCACTCCGCCCCGCTCCGCCGCCGCCAGATCCTCCAGCCGGCCCTTCAGCACCAGCGGATGGACGATCGCCTCCAGCCGCCGGAAGGCGTCCTCGTCCTGTCCCAGCGCTCCGGCCAGGCGGATGCGGTCGACGGCCCCGTCGACCACCACGCCCGGAAAGGCCTGGCCGACCGGCCCGACCGCCGCTCCGCCCCGGGCATAGAGCCGGTGCACCGCCTCGTCGGCGTTCCAGACCAGCGCCCCTTCGTCGGCGAACATCGCCGTCGTGGTGGTCTTGCCCATGCCGATGGAGCCCGTCAGGCCAAGCACGATCATGACGCCTCTCCCAGGGCTTCGAGCACAAGGGCGCGCACATCCACCGCCGGCGGCTCCACACCGAACAGGGCGTGGAATGACGGCCGCGCCTGACCGATCAGCATGGCCAGCCCGTCGACGACGGTCAGGCCTCTCGCCCGACCGGCCGCCAGGAACGGGGTCAGCAACGGCCGGTAGGTCATGTCCATCAGCACGGCGTCCGGCCGCAGCGTCCGTACGTCGAATCCGGGCGCGACGCTGAGGGCGTTGACGACCAGCGCCGCTCCAGCAGCGGCGTCCGGGCTCGCCAGCGCCACGCCGAGTTCCGCCGCCAGCGCCTCCGCCCGGGCCGGCGTCCGGTTCAGCACGGCCACCCTCGCTCCGGCCTGCTTCAGCGCGGCCGCCGCAGCCCGCGCCGCCCCCCCGGCGCCGAGGATCAGCACCGGCTGCCCGTTCACCTCGAGCTCCGGCGCCTGCTCCGCCAGCGCCGCCATCAGGCCCTCGCCGTCGGTGCTGTCGGCTCGCACCCGGCCGTCGTCGAAGACGAGCAGGTTGGCCGAGCCGCACAGGCGGGCCGTGTCGCTCGCCTCGTCGGCCATGGCCAGCGCCGCGCCCTTGAACGGCGCCGTGACGTTCAGGCCCCGCAGCCTCGCGGCCCTGACATCGGCGACCAGGGACGCGAACCCGGCCTCGTCCGCCGGGCCGAAGGCGCGGTAGTCGGCGTCCAGACCCGCCGCGGCGATCCACGCGCGGTGGATAAGCGGGCTCAGCGAATGCGAGATCGGCTGGCCCGCCACTCCGGCGATCGCGGTCATGCAGCCAGCACCCCGGTGCGCCGCAGCTCGGCCAGCACCGGCCACAGCGGCAGGCCGAGAACGGTGAAATAGTCGCCCTCGACCGCCTCGAACAGCTGGGCTCCCATCCCTTCGAGCCGGTAGGAACCGACCGAACCGAGCAGGCCCTCGCCCTCGGCCGCCAGATAGGCGTCGAGGAAGGCGTCCGAGAAGTCGCGCATCCGCATCGTCACGCTGTCGACGCCGGACCAGACGACCTGGCCGTCGCGCGCCAGCGCCGCGCCCGAGTGCAACTGGTGGCTCCGCCCGCGCATGGCCGCCAGCTGCGCCCGGGCCGCCGCCATCGATGGCGCTTTCGAGACCAGTCCGCCGGCGAAGGCGAGGGTCTGGTCGGCCCCCAGCACCCAGGCCTCAGGATCGTGACGCGACACCGCCAGCGCCTTGACCCGCGCCAGCTCGATTGCCAGGCCCGCCGGATCGGCCGGATCATGCGTCGCCTTGACCGCGTCCTCGTCCACATCCGCGACCTGCGCGGAGAACGGAACGCCGGCGCCCTCCAGCATCGCCCGGCGCGCCGCGCTCTTCGAGGCCAGGATGAGTCGCTCGCCGGCGATCACCAGCTGGTCCCCACCCGGTGCGTGCGCCGCTCGTTCAGGACGTTGATGATCGCCGCCGCCGTCTCCTCGACGGAACGGCGGGTCACATCGATCACGGGCCAGCCGCGGCGTTCGAACGCCCGTCGCGCCTTGACCGTCTCCTCGCGCACCGCCTCGTGATCGGTGTAGGCCGAGGCGCGGCCGGCGTTCAGTCCGTCCAGCCGGTTGCGGCGGATCTGCACCAGCCGGTCGGGCGACACCGTCAGGCCGATGATCAGCGGGTTCTTCAGCCCCACCAGCCGTTCTCCGTCCTCTTGTCCCGGCACCAGCGGCACATTGGCGGCGCGGATGCCGCGATGGGCCAGATAGATGCAGGTCGGCGTCTTCGAAGTCCGGCTGACCCCGCACAGCACCACGTCGGCGCTCTCCAATTGCTCGGTCGTGCCCTGGCCATCGTCGTGGGCCATGGCGAAGTCGAGCGCGGCGATGCGGTTGAAATAGTCTGTGTCCAGCGCGTGCTGGGCCCCGACGCGGGTCGACAGGGCGGCGCCCAGGTAGCGCGAGAGGGCGCCGACCAGCGGATCGAGGGCCGCGATCTGCGGCATGTCCAGTCGGCGGCAACCCTCCTCGAGCTGTTCGCGCAGGTCCCTGTCGACCAGGGTGTGCAGGACCACGCCGGGCGAGGCCGCGATCTCTTCCAGCACCCGGTCCATCTGCTTGGCCGAACGGACCAGGGCATAGATGTGCTCGATCGGAATGACGCCATCGAAGCGCGCGACCACCGCCTTGGCCATGGCGTTCAGGGTTTCGCCGGTGGAGTCGGAGACCAGATGGACGTGGAAATAGGTCGCCAGTCGCGAGACGCCGGCGGGACGGGCCGGACTCATGAGGTCAATCCGGTGGATCGGCTCATCGGAAGCTGTCCATGGCGGCGAGACTCCTGTGGACGGGGCCGGGCGCCGATCGCCCCGGCCGGTGCGCCGATCTCTATAGCCGGGTGGACCGGACCCGGCGAGCCGGGATGAAGGTGGATGGCGGCTGTGGCCTTCCGGCGAGTCGTCCCGTCCCGCGGCCCGTGGTTCTGATCGGGTGTGGACAGCCTTAACGAGACCTTAACGGCGCCCAACCACCCCCCGGGCCCGGCCCCCCTTGGAAGCCCGCGCGTTAAGGCCTCGTTAGCATTTATCCCCGCTTTCACCAGCCCGGTGGAGCCGTGGGGATGACGCCGCAGGAGGCTGCGGAAAATCTCTTCCGAAGGGGGCGCCGCGCCCATCTTATCCCCGTCATCCCCGGCCCTGCCTTCTTCCACCATCCTTCTCGAATCTCTTTTCAAGGAAGGATTGGGAGGTGCGACATGTCCGGGCTTGAGCGGGACCCGGCCCCCCGGTAAGCCCGACATCAGATGACCGTCTCCGACACCCCCCTGCTGCTCAAGGTTCTCGCCGGCGAGGCGACGCCGCGCCCACCGGTATGGTTCATGCGCCAGGCCGGACGATATCTCCCGGAGTACAGGGCTCTGCGGGCGACGACGCCGGATTTCATCTCCTTCTGCCTCGACCCGGAGAAGGCGGCCGAGGCGACGCTTCAGCCGATGCGGCGGTTCGGCTTCGACGCCGCCATCGTCTTCGCCGACATCCTGCTGATCCCCCGCGCCCTCGGCCAGGAGGTCTGGTTCGAGGCGGGCGAAGGGCCGCGGCTCGGGGCCCTGCCGCCGGTGGAGGCGATGCGGGCGCTGGCCTCCGGGGCCGGAGAGGCGCTGAAAGAGGTGGGCCAGACCCTGTCGATCGTCAGGGGCGGGCTGGAGCCGGACCGGGCCCTGATCGGCTTCGCCGGCGCCCCGTGGACGGTGGCGACCTATATGCTGGACGGCGAGGCCCGCAGCATCGGCAAGGGCGAGCGGGCCCAGGCCCGGACCTATGCCTATGCCGAGCCGGAGAAGGTGGCGGCGCTGCTCGACGTCCTTGTGGAGGCCACGGCCCATTATCTGAAGATGCAGGCCGACGCCGGGGCGCAGGTGCTGAAGATCTTCGAGAGCTGGGCCGAGGGACTGCCGGACGACCTGTTCGAAAGCCTCGTGCTCAGACCCCACCAAGCGCTGGTGAAGCGGGTCCGGGAGCTCGGCGTGGCCATCCCGCTGATCGGCTTCCCGCGCGGCTCGGCGGCGCTGGCCGAGCGCTACGCCGCCGAGTGCGACGTACAGGCCGTGGCGCTGGATACCGCCTGTCCGCTGGCGGTCGGGCGCCGGGTGCAGGCGATCAAGCCGATCCAGGGGGCGCTGGATCCGCTGCTGCTGCGCGCCGGCGGGCCGCTGCTGGACCGCCGGGTCGACCAGCTGCTTGAGGCCTGGGGGCAGGGGCCGTGGATCTTCAACCTCGGCCACGGCATCCTGCCGGACGTGCCGATCGCCCATGTCGAGCAGGTGCTGAAGCGGATCGGGGCCCAATGAGATCGCTCGCTGGCCGCCGCATCGCCGTGGTGCTGTTCAATCTGGGCGGGCCCGACGACCAGGCCTCGGTGAAGCCCTTCCTGTTCAACCTGTTCAACGATCCGGCGATCATCGGCCTGCCCGCGATCCTGCGCCGGCCCCTGGCGCGCCGCATCTCGAGCCGCCGCGAGAAGACCGCCCAGGCCAACTACGCCCTGATGGGCGGCGGCTCGCCCCTGTTGCCGGAAACGCGAAAGCAGGCCGCGGCGCTGAAGGCCGCCCTGGCTCCGCGGCTGCCCGAGGACGAGGTCCGCACCTTCATCGCCATGCGCTACTGGTCGCCGCTGACCGAGGAGACCGCCGCCGATGTGGCGGCCTTCGGGCCCGACGAGATCGTCCTGCTGCCGCTGTATCCCCAGTTCTCCACGACCACGACGGAATCCTCGCTGAAGCGCTGGAATGCGGTCTATGGCGGCGGGGGCGAGAGCCGCACCGTGTGCTGCTGGCCGGAGGCCCACGGCTGGGTCGAGGCCCAGGCCGCGGGGATTGTCGAGCAGCTGGACAAGGTCGGCGACCGTCCGGTGCGGGTGCTGTTCTCGGCCCATGGCATCCCCGAGTCCCTGATCCGCCGCAAGGGCGATCCCTATCAGGAGCAGGTCGAGAGCACGGTCGCCGCCGTCGTCGGCAAACTGGCGGCCATGGGTCGGCCGGTGGATCACGCCATCTGTTACCAGAGCCGGGTCGGGCCTCTGAAATGGCTGGGCCCGTCGACGCCTGAGGCGCTGGAGCGGGCGGGGGCCGACGGCGTCGGCGTCGTGGTCGTGCCGATCGCCTTCGTCTCCGAGCACGTCGAGACCCTGGTCGAGCTGGACACAGAATACGGCGAACTGGCCCACCGCCTCGGCGTCGCGCCCTATCTGCGGGTTGCGGCCGTCGGCACGGCCCCGGCCTTCATCACCGGCCTGACGGAGGCCGTGCTCCACGCCCTGTCGCGCACCGGGGTGGCGCCCTATGGTCCGGGCTGCAAGGGGGACTGGAAGGCCTGCCCCTGTCAGGCGGAGAGCCGGGCGGCATGAGTTTCGAGACGTTCAACATCGTGCGGGGCCTGCACATCCTGGCGGTGATCGCCTGGATGGCGGGGATGCTGTTCCTGCCCCGCCTCTACGCCTACGACGCCGAACAGGCCGACAAGCCGGAGCCGCTGCGCTCCGAGATGCAGGGTCTGTTGCGGGTCTGGCAGCGCCGCCTGCTCAAGATCATCATCAATCCGGCGATGAACACGGCCTGGATCTTCGGCGTGTGGCTGATCCTCATCCACGTCTACGGCTTCGGCGAAGGCTGGGGCTTCGTGGCCCGGCCGTGGGTGGCGACCAAGCTCGTGGCGGTCATAGCCCTGAGCGGCTGGCACGGCTTCCTGGCCGGCGAGCTGAAGCGCATCCATGCCGGTACCTCGACCCGCTCCGGCCGTTTCTGGCGAATGACCAACGAGATCCCGTTTGTGATCGCCGTCGTCGCGGTGCTGGCTGTGACGACCGAGGGCGTTTTCCGCTGACGATCGTTTGGCACTGTTTCCGGATTCGGGGCGCCAACCGTGCCAAACCGACAGCTCAACCATTTCAAGCGGATGAGCCGGTGGAACGCTGGTCTGGACCCTGAACCGTGCCAGATTTATGCGAAATGCCGCCTGCTGAAGCGCCGCTGGGCCGCCGCGCCTGTTCCGAATTTTCAAAGACCGCGCGCTGTCTTCGGAGCGCGGTCAGGACATGGGCGCCCGCGCGCCACGGTCAAGGCGGATTGCGGAATAAATTCCTTTCGCGCCAGCCGCCGATCCGCTCACGCTTGACCTGACCGCTCCAGCGTGGTTTCGCTGGCGGTGAACCGGTCCTGGCCTTCGCCGGACGGTCCCTCTCTCTCAACGATGCCGGCCGACGACACGGGCGGAGTCCATCGTTTCCCCTTCGGCCGCGAGGCCAGACATCGACAGCCGCCCAGACCCCGCCGGTTCGCGGGCGTCCCGGCGCGCACGCCTGAAGAAGATTTCCATGACCGACGTCCGCGACACCGATCCGACCGCCCCCGAGGCCGAAACCCTCGACGGCGACATGCCCTCCAACGAAGTGGCCGCGGCCGACCTGCCGATGGTCGACCAGGAGGCCGACGAGGACGAGGACGACGGCGAGCCGATCGTCCCCAACGGCCGCATCACCCTGGCCGAGCTGAACGAGAAGACGCCGGCCGACCTGGTCGCCTTCGCCGAAGGCCTCGAGATCGAGAACGCCTCCAACCTGCGCAAGCAGGACCTGCTGTTCGCCATCCTCAAGGCCCTGGCCGACGAGGAGGTCGAGATCATCGCCGACGGCGTTCTGGAGATCCTGCCGGACGGCTTCGGCTTCCTGCGCAGTCCCGACGCCAACTATCTGCCGGGACCGGACGACGTCTATGTTTCGCCCTCGCAGATCCGCCGCTTCGGCCTGCGCTCGGGCGACACCATCCACGGGGCCGTGCGCGGCCCGCGCGAGGGCGAGCGCTATTTCGCCCTGCTCAAGGTCGACACGATCAATCTGGAAGACCCGGAAACGGTCAAGACCAAGGTCCTGTTCGACAACCTGACGCCGCTCTATCCCGAAGAGCGGCTGCACATGGAAATCCAGGATCCGACGCTGAAGGACCGCTCGGGCCGGGTCATCGACATCGTCGCCCCGCTCGGCAAGGGCCAGCGCTGCCTGATCGTCGCCCCGCCGCGGGTCGGCAAGACGGTGATGCTGCAGAACATCGCCAAATCGATCGAGAAGAACCACCCCGAGGTCTTCCTCATCGTCCTGCTGATCGATGAGCGGCCGGAGGAAGTCACCGACATGCAGCGGACGGTGAAGGGCGAGGTCATCGCCTCCACCTTCGACGAGCCGGCCACCCGCCACGTCGCCGTCGCCGAAATGGTCATCGAAAAGGCCAAGCGCCTGGTCGAGCACAAGAAGGACGTCGTCATCCTGCTCGACTCGATCACCCGCTTGGGCCGCGCCTACAACGCCACCGTCCCGTCGTCGGGCAAGGTCCTGACCGGCGGCGTCGACGCCAACGCCCTGCAGCGTCCCAAGCGCTTCTTCGGCGCGGCGCGCAATGTGGAGCAGGGGGGATCGCTGACCATCATCGCCACCGCCCTGATCGACACCGGCTCGCGGATGGACGAGGTCATCTTCGAAGAGTTCAAGGGCACGGGCAACTCGGAGATCGTGCTGGACCGCAAGGTCGCCGACAAGCGCATCTTCCCGGCCATCGACGTGCTCAAGTCCGGCACCCGCAAGGAAGAGCTGACCACGCCGAAGGATCAGCTGGCCAAGACCTATGTCCTGCGCCGCATCCTCAACCCGATGGGTCCGCAGGACGCCATCGAGTTCCTGATCGACAAGCTGCGGCAGTCAAAGAACAATGCCGACTTCTTCCAGTCGATGAACACCTGACGGCGGGGTCGCCGTTTCACGTGAAACAGGAGCGACGCGATGAAGGTCAATGTCGAGATCGACTGTACGCCGGCCGAGGCGCGAGCCTTTCTCGGCCTGCCCGACGTCGCGCCGCTGAACGAGGCCATGGTCGCCGAAATGCAGAAGCGCATGGCCGACAATGTCGCGGCCATGCAGCCGGACGAATTGATGAAGACCTGGACCAGCTTCGGCCTTCAGGCCCAGGACCAGTTCCGCAAGCTGATGGAGGCGGCGGTCAAGCCGTGACCATCGCCTCCTCTCCCTGCGGGGGAGGGGGACCATCCGAAGGATGGTGGAGGGGCCAGCCCCGGACGCCCGCGGATGCCGTTTCGCCCCTCCCTCGCTTCGCGGTCCCCCTCCCCATCGGAGATGGGGAGGGGACATGAGCGCCGACACCATCTTCGCCCTCGCCACCCCGCCGGGCCGCGGGGCCATCGCCATCATCCGCCTGTCGGGACCGGGCACGGACGAGGCGCTGGCCCGCCTTGGCGCTGCCGGCCTGAAGCCGCGCATGGCCGCCCTGCGCGACCTCTCGCTCGACGGACGGGCCCTCGACCAGGCGCTTGTCCTCCGGTTCCCCGCCCCGAATTCCTACACCGGGGAGGACTGCGCCGAGCTGCACCTTCATGGAGGGCGAGCAGTCGTGGAGGCGGTCGGCGAGGCCCTGGTCGCGCTGGGCCTGCGGCCGGCGGAGCCGGGCGAATTCACGCGACGGGCCTTCGAGAACGGCCGCATGGATCTGGCCCAGGCCGAGGCCGTGGCGGACCTGATCGACGCCGAGACTACGGCCCAGGCGGCCCAGGCGCTGGGCCAGCTGGACGGGGCCCTGTCGCAGACCTACGCCGGCTTCCGCCGCGACCTGCTCAAGGCCCTGGCCCTGGTCGAGGCCGAGATCGACTTCCCCGACGAGGAGGTGCCCGACAATCTGGCCCGCACGGCAGGTCCGGTGCTCGACGGCCTGGTCGCCGACCTCAGGGCCGCCCTGGCCGACGCCCGGCGCGGCGAACGGGTGCGCGAGGGCTATCGCATCGTCCTGATCGGCGAAACCAACGCCGGCAAGTCGTCGCTGTTCAACGCCCTGGTCGCTCGCGAGGCGGCCATCGTCACGCCGATCGCCGGCACCACCCGGGATGTGCTCGACGCCGACCTGGTCATCGGCGGCTATGCGGTGACCCTGTCCGACACAGCCGGACTGCGCGAGAGCGATGATCCGATCGAGGCCGAGGGGGTCCGCCGGGCCCGGGCGCGGGCGGGACAGGCCGAGCTGCGGCTCTGGGTCCGCGCGCCCGGCGATCCGGAAGGCCCGGCCGCCGAATTCGTCCGGGCCGACGACCTGCTGGTCCTGACCAAGGCCGACATCGACCGGGCCGCGCCGCCGCCGGACCGGGAAGCGATCGTCGTCAGCACGGAGACGGGGGAAGGGCTCGCCGCCCTGCACGACTGGCTGGCCGCCCGGCTGGCCCGGGACCTGTCGGGCGCGGACTTTCCGGCGGTCACGCGAGAGAGACATAGGCGCCGGCTGGCCGAGGCGCTGGCGGCGGTCGAGGCGGGGCGGCGGGCGCTCGACCTCTCGCCCGAGATGGCCGGCGACGACCTGCGCCGCGCCGCCGACAGCCTGGCCCGGGTCACCGGCGCCATCGGGGTCGAGGATGTCCTCGGCGAGGTGTTCTCGAGCTTCTGTATCGGCAAGTGATCGTCTCCTCCCCATGCAATGGGGAAGGGGACCGCGAAGCGGTGGAGGGGCTCCGTCCGCGCCCCGGTCCGCCAACCCCTCCGTCTCGCCGGCTGCGCCGGCGATCCACCTCCCCATCGCATGGCGACGGGGAGGAGACACTTCTCTGTTTCACGTGAAACAGCCTACGGCGCCGGTGGCGAAGGCGGCGGTTTTCCCCTATGTCCCCGCCCATGAAGCGTTTCGATGTCATCGTCATCGGCGGCGGGCATGCCGGCTGCGAGGCCGCGGCGGCGTCCGCGCGCGCGGGCGCGGCCACCCTTCTGCTGACCCAGAAGCTCGAGACCATCGGCGAGATGTCGTGCAATCCGGCCATCGGCGGGCTCGGCAAGGGCCATCTGGTGCGCGAGATCGACGCCATGGACGGGCTGATGGGCCGGCTGGGCGATCTGTCCGGCATCCAGTTCCGCCTGCTCAACCGGTCCAAGGGAGCGGCGGTTCAGGGGCCGCGCAGCCAGATCGACCGCCGCCTCTATCGCGAGGCGATGCAGGCCGAGCTGGCGGCCACGCCGAACCTGACCCTGATGGCCGGTACGGCCGAAGGCCTGATCCTCGATGGCGGCCGGGTGGCGGGCGTCGTCACGGGGGAGGGGACGGAGCTGCGCGCCGGCGCCGTCGTGCTGACGACCGGCACCTTCCTCAACGGCGTGATCCACAAGGGCGACCAGCGCATCCCCGCCGGCCGGCATGGCGAGGCGCCCTCGACCGGCCTGGCCGCCGACCTGTATGGCGCGGGCCTGTCGATGGGGCGGCTCAAGACCGGGACTCCGGCGCGGCTGGACGGGCGGACCATCGCCTGGGACCGGCTGGAGATGCAGGCGGCCGACGAGGACCCCGTGCCGTTCAGCTTCCTGACCGATCGCATCGACGTGCCCCAGATCGCCTGTGGCGTGACCCACACGACGGCCGAGACGCACCGGATCATCGCCGACAATCTCGGCGACAGCGCCGTCTACGGCGGCCACCTGTCCGGCCGCGGCCCCCGCTACTGCCCCTCGATCGAGGACAAGGTGGTGCGGTTCGCCGACAAGACCTCGCACCAGATCTTCCTCGAGCCGGAGGGGCTGGACGACCCCACGGTCTATCCCAACGGCATCTCGACCTCGGTGTCCGACGCCACCCAGGCCGCCTTCCTGCGCACAATCCCGGGGCTGGAAGAGGTGGAGGTGTTCCGCTTCGGCTACGCCATCGAATACGACTACGTCGATCCGCGCGAACTGACGCCGGCGCTGGAGGTCAAGAAGCGGCCGGGCCTGTATCTGGCAGGCCAGATCAACGGCACCACGGGCTATGAGGAGGCGGGGGCGCAGGGGCTGATCGCCGGGCTGAACGCCGCCCGGGCGGCGGGCGGCTCCGATCCGGTCGTGCTCGGCCGGGACCAGGCCTATGTCGGGGTGATGATCGACGATCTGGTCACACGCGGGGTGACCGAGCCCTACCGGATGTTCACCAGCCGGGCCGAATACAGATTGACGCTGCGGGCCGACAATGCCGATCAACGGTTGACCCCCATCGCCATCGAAGCGGGCATCGTCTCGGCCGCGCGCCAGGCCGCGTTCGAGGCCAAGGCCGCGCTTCTGGCCGAGGCCGCGGCGCTGGTGCGCGGCGCGAGCTATACCCCGAAGGAGGCGGGCGCGCTGGGCGTCGCGGTCAACGCCGACGGGCAGCGCCGCTCGATACGCGACCTGCTGGCCTTCCCGGGCGTCGATCTGAAGACCTTCGAGGCGGCCCACCCGGAGATCGCCGCCTGGCCGCGCCAGGTGCGCGAACAGATCGAGATCGACGCGGGCTACGCCGGCTACCTCGATCGCCAGGCGTCCGACGCCGAGGCGCTGCGGCGGGAGGAGGCCCTGGCCCTGCCGGTCGACCTCGACTACGCCGCCATCGGCAGCCTGTCGAACGAGGTGCGCGAAAAGCTGATGCTGATCCAGCCTCGCACGCTGGGGCAGGCGGGCCGGATCGAGGGTATGACCCCTGGCGCCCTCACGGCCCTGCTGTCGCACGTGAAGCGGACCCGGGTGGCGGCGTGACAGTTGAACGTCTTGTCTCCTCCCCACGCCGTGGGGAGGGGGACCGCGAAGCGGTGGAGGGGCTGTCCGCTCGCCGCGTCGGCGTGTCTGGGGGGAACCCCTCCACCACCCTTCGGGTGGTCCCCCTCCCCATCGAGGATGGGGAGGAGACGCGGTCGTGACCCCTTCCGAATTCCAGGCGCTGACCGGCGCCCACAACGTTCAGCTTGCCGATCTCGAGACCTTCGTCGCTCGCCTGGCCGAGGCCAATGCGGTGATGAACCTCGTCGGGCCGGACACAATTCCGGACGTGTGGACCCGGCACCTGTGGGACTCGGCCCAGTTGCTGGACTTGGCCCCGGAGGCCCGGACCTGGGCGGATCTCGGGGCCGGGGCGGGCTTCCCCGGCGTCGTGCTGGCCATCCTGCTCAAGGGGCGGCCGGAGGCGCACGTCTGGCTCATCGACAGCCTGGGCAAGCGCTGCCGCTTCCTGCAGGCGGTGGTCGACGAACTGGCCCTGCCGGCGACGGTGATAAACAGCCGGGCCGAGGATCAGGCCCTGAAAGTCGACGTCGTCACCGCTCGCGCGGTCGCCCCGATGGAGAAGCTGCTCGGCTATGCACAGCCTTATCTACAGCGCGGCGCACAGGGGCTGTTTCTCAAGGGGGAAAAGGCCGAGGCTGAGTTGATCGAAGCCCGCAAGGTCTGGCATTTCGAGAGCAGCCTGTCCGTCTCGCGCAGCGATCCGCGCGGCCGTATCGTTTCCGTCCGGAGCCTCCGCCGTGTCCATAGCCGGTAAGACTCGCGTCCTCGCCGTTTCCAACCAGAAGGGCGGTGTGGGCAAGACCACCACGGCGATCAACCTCGGCACCGCCCTGGCGGCGATCGGGGAGAAGGTGCTGATCGTCGACATGGACCCGCAGGGCAATGCCTCCACGGGCCTCGGTGTTCCACGTGAAACACGACGGGTGACCATCTACGACGTCATCGTCGACGGGCGGTCGGTGGACGACTCCGCGGTGCAGACGGCGGTGCCGGGGCTGCACATCATTCCCGCGGACGCCGACATGTCGGGCGTGGAGATCGAGCTGAGCCAGGCCGACCGGCGCTCGTTCCGCCTGCGCGACGCCCTCGCCGGCCAGGGGGCGGAGGGGCAGACCCGGTATGACTATGTGCTGATCGACTGCCCGCCGTCGCTGAACCTGCTGACCTTGAACGCCATGGCCGCGGCCGACGCCGTGCTGGTCCCGCTGCAATGCGAATTCTTCGCACTGGAGGGCCTGACGCAGCTGATGAAGACCATCGAGATGGTGCGCCAGAGCCTCAATCCGACGCTGGAAATCCAGGGCCTGGTCCTGACCATGTACGACCGTCGCAACGCCCTGTCGGGACAGGTCGCCGCCGATGTGCGCGCCCATTTCGGCGACAAGGTCTATGAGGCGGTGATCCCGCGCAATGTGCGGGTCTCGGAGGCGCCGTCGTTCGGCAAGCCGGCGCTGATCTACGACCTGAAATGCGCCGGCAGCCAGGCCTATCTGCGTCTCGCCCGCGAGGTGGTGGCGCGCGAGAAAACGCGGCGGCTGCAGGCCGCCTGATGCAATTTCATAGAACGGAATCAGTCTCTTGAGCGAACGTCAACGCGGCCTGGGCCGGGGATTGTCGGCCCTTCTCGGGGAACAGGCGAGCGAGGCCGTGCCGGTCGACGGCTCGGCGGCGCCGGCCGGCGTCCGCTTGGCCCCGATCGAGGCCCTGAAGCCCAATCCCGATCAGCCGCGCAAGATCTTCGGCCAGGCCGAACTGGCCGAACTGGCCGAGTCGATCCGCGACAAGGGCGTGCTGCAGCCGATCCTCGTCCGCCCGCATCCGACCGAGGACGGCGTCTGGCAGATCATCGCCGGCGAACGCCGCTGGCGCGCCGCCCAGCTGGCGCGGCTGACGCAGGTCCCGGTCATCGTCCGCGAGATGGACGACGTCGCGGTGTTCGAGGTGGCGATCATCGAGAACGTGCAGCGGGCCGACCTGAATCCGCTGGAGGAGGCCGAGGCCTACCGCCTGCTGATGGAGCGGTTCGGCCGCACCCAGGACGCGGTCGCCGGCGTCGTCGGCAAGAGCCGCAGCCATGTGGCCAACACCCTGCGCCTGCTGCAGCTGCCGGAGGAGGTGCTGTGGTACGTCCGGAACGGCAAGATGAGCGCGGGGCACGCCCGGGCCCTGATCACCGCGCCGAACCCCGCGGCGCTGGCCGAACAGATCGTCAACGAGGGCCTGAACGTGCGCCAGGCCGAGGCGCTGGCGCGGCGCGCCGCCGAAGGCCCGAAGGCGGGCAAGGCCAGGCCGCGCGCGGGGGCGCAGGCCGGCGAGGGCGGCGCGGATATCGCGGCGCTGGAGCAGGACCTGACCGATGCGCTGGGCCTGCAGGTGCAGCTGGCGGACCGCGGTGGCAAGGGCGAGCTGATCCTGCGCTACGCCACGCTGGAGCAGCTGGACGACCTGTGCCGCAGGTTGATGCGCGGCTAGTCCATGGGGCGTGCTAGGGTGACGGCATGACCGAGAAACCGAGCAATCCGACCGCCGAAGCGATGAAGAAGGCGCTGGCCGCCAAGAGGGCCGGCGGCGGCCCGGCCCACACCGGCCTGCAGGGCTCCGCCCGGGCCGAGGAGAAGGCCCAGAAGGCGCGCAATGTCGCGCTGGCCAAGCCGGCGTTCCGGAAGGCGTCGAAGCGCGGCTAGACCCTACAGACCCAGCCGCCGCGCCCGCGCCGAAATCTCCAGCAGCAGGCGTTCGGCGATAAGCTGGTCGGGCGAACCGGTCGTCTTGGTGGCGACGTCGGCGGCGTTGACGCTGTCCAGCACCTTGTCGAGATCCTCGAGCCGCCAGCTGCGCGCCTGACGCAGCATCTCCGCCTCCTGCTTCCAGAACACGCCGGCGGCCTTGGCCGCCTCCTTCGCCCCCGCGCCATTGGCTTGCAGCACGTTGATGCGGCGCAGCTTGCCGAGGTGTATCGACGCCTGGCGCACGGCCATGACAGGCGACTCGCCCTCGGCCAGGGCGCGGCGCAGGCCGGACTGGGCCGGGGCGGGCCGGCCGCCGAAGGCCTGCAGCGCCGCATCCTGGAGAGAGGCGTCGGGCTCGACGCCGAGGTGCGCCTCCAGTTCGGCGACGTCGATGGTCTTGCCCGAGCCGGGGCCGATGTAGAGGACCAGCCGCTCGATCTCCTGGCGCATCAGGCCACGCTCGCGAGGCAGGCGGGCGACGAAGCGGTCGAGCGCGTCCTGGGTCAGGCCGACCTTGTCGGCGGCCAGCGCCTCGCGCGTCATCCGCGCCACGTCGCCGGTCTCGTCCTCGTAGCAGGCGATGGCCACCGCGCCCTGCGCCGCTTCCGCCGCCTTGCGCAGGGCTGAGTCGCGGCCCAGCGCCCCGGCCTCGACGACCAGCATGGCGTCGGGGTTGTAGGCGCCGTCCGCATGGGCCTTGAGCGCCGCGGCGATCAGCTTGTCGACCGAGGCCTTCTCGCTGCCCAGCCGCACCCGGACAAGGCGGCGGCCGCCGATCATCGACAGGGCGGTCAGGGCTTCGTCGAGCCGCGCCTCGTCGCCGTCTATGTCGCTGTCGGTCAGGACGGTGACGTTGAAGGGGTCGTTCAGGTCGGGGGTTATGGCCCGGCACAACTGGGTCGCGCGCTCGGCCACGCCGGAGCGGTCCTTGCCGTGGATGACGGCGGCGCGCACCGCACGGTCGGGCGACTTGAGGAAGCGATCGACCTCGGGCCGTTTCGCCAGGATCATCGGGGGCCCGTCACGGCTGGTCCGGGAGGGCCCGCATCAGGTCCAGACGGATCTGGCGCGCCAGTTCGGCGGCGGCGCGCTCCTCGCCGTCCTGCTGGGCGGCGATGGCGGCGTAGGGCTGGTCCGCGGCGGCGTAGGTCGTGGTCACCGTCTCGACACCCGACAGCGGCGAGCCGCCGCCCATCGGGGTGAGGGTCCAGGCGCCGCGCACGGTCAGCTCATAGCGGGTGGCGGTGTCGTCGATGCGCCGGCCGAGCGGACGGCGCGACTGCTCGACCGTGGTCTGCAGCCGCCACAGCGGAGCCTGGGCTCCGTCGTAGCCAAGCGCATCCTCCAACTGCTCGCGCAGCCGGTAGCCGAGGCGGTCGTCCTGGGTCGTCACGGCGATGCGCGACAGGCTGGAGCCGACCCCGGCGTCGCCGTAAAGCGGCGTGAACCCGCAGCCGGCCAGCGCCAGTCCCACAAGCGCGACTATGGCCGCCGCGGGCGCGCGCATCAGCCGACCACCAGATTGACGATCCGATCCTTGACCACCACGATCTTCTTCACCGTCTGACCCTCCAGCCGCGCCCGCACGTCCGCATCGGCCAGGACGATGGCCTCGACCTCGGCCGGTTCCAGTCCGCGGGCGACGCGGATCTCGCCGCGGCGCTTGCCGTTGACCTGTATCGGCAGGGTGACCTCGTCATCGGCCGCCAGGGCCGGATCGTACTCCGGCCACGGCGCGTCGAGGATCATCCCCGCTTCGCCGAGCCGCGTCCAGCCTTCCTCGGCCAGGTGAGGGGTGAAGGGGGCGACCAGCCGCAGCAGGGCCGACAGGGCCTGCCGTTTTGCGTCGCCGCCGGCCGCATTGTGATCTCGCACCGTGGCGACGAAGGCATAGAGCTTGGCGATCGCCGAGTTGAAGCGGAAGCCGGAAATGCCTTCCGACACCGCCTTGATCGCCTTGTGGGTCTCGCGGATCAGGGAGGCGTTGGCGGTCTCGTCTCCGGCGACAGCGGGGTCGAAGCTGTCGACCTCGGTCCAGACGCGCTGGACGAAGCGGCTGGCGCCCTCGACGCCGCCGGGAGTCCACTGCACGTCGCGCTCGGGCGGACTGTCCGACAGGACGAACAGGCGGCCGGCGTCGACGCCGTAGGCATCCACGATCTCCTGGGGGGCCACGACGTTCTTCTTCGACTTCGACATCTTCTCGATGTCGCCGATGGTGAGCGTGGCGCCGTTCGACAGACGCCGGGCGATGCGGACGCCATCCACCGTCTCGATGCGTACGTCGGAGGGTTCGACCCAGTTCGGACGCCCAACCTCGTCAACGCCGTCGAAATAGGTCTCGTGGACCACCATGCCCTGGGTGAACAGGCCGGCGAACGGCTCGCGGACGTTCATCAGGCCGGCGTCGGTCAGGGCGCGCGAGATGAAGCGGGCGTAGAGCAGGTGCAGGACCGCGTGCTCGACCCCGCCGATATACTGGTCGACCGGAAGCCATTTATCGGCCGCCGCCTTCGAGATCGGCCCGGCGGCCGTGGGATCGGCGAAGCGGGCGAAATACCAGCTGGAGTCGACGAAGGTGTCGAGCGTGTCGGTCTCGCGCTCGGCCGGGCCGCCGCAGGACGGGCAGCTGACGTGTTTCCAGGTCGGGTGGCGGTCGAGCGGATTGCCCGGGGTGTCGAAGGTCACGTCCTTCGGCAGCTCGACCGGCAGGTCCGCGGCCGCGACGGGGCCGCAGGACGGGCAGTGGACGATCGGGATCGGGCATCCCCAGTAGCGCTGGCGGCTGACGCCCCAGTCGCGCAGGCGGTAGATGGTCGCGCCCTGGCCCTGACCGGCCGCCTCGACGCGGGCGATGGCCTCCGCCTTGGCTGTCTCAATATCGAGACCGTTGAGGAAGTCCGAGTGGAAGATCGAGCCGGGGCCGACGTAAGCCTCTGTTCCGACGTTGAAATCGTCGCCCGCACCGTCAGGTCTCACCACCGGGATCACCGGCAGACCGTATTTGCGTGCGAAATCGAGGTCGCGCTGGTCGTGGGCGGGGCAGCCGAAGATGGCGCCGGTGCCGTATTCCGACAGGATGAAGTTGGCGATCCAGACGCTGACTTCGCGGCCGTCGAACGGATGCAGCACCTTGAGGCCGGTGTCGAAGCCGATCTTTTCGGCCTGCTCGATCTCCGCCTGGGTCGAGCCGCCCTTGCGGCATTCGGCGATGAAGGCGGCGGCGCGGGGATCGCGTTCCGCCAGCTCCCTTGCGACAGGGTGGTCCGGCGCAACGCCCATGAACGAGGCGCCGAACAGGGTGTCGGGGCGGGTGGTGTAGATCTCCAGCCCTTCGGGCGCGGTCTCGGGCGCGGTCCCCGCCCAGCGCCAGGTCATCTGCAGGCCCTTCGAGCGGCCGATCCAGTTCTCCTGCATCAGCCGGACCTTGTCGGGCCAGCGGCCCTCAAGCTCCTTGAGGCCTTCGATCAGGTCGTCGGCGTAGTCGGTGATGCGCAGAAACCACTGGTTCAGCTTGCGCTTCTCGACGATCGCGCCGGAGCGCCAGCCGCGGCCGTCGACCACCTGTTCATTGGCCAGGACGGTGTTGTCGACCGGATCCCAGTTGACCACGGAGTCCTTGCGGTAGACGAGGCCGCGCTTGAACAGTTCGAGGAACCAGGCCTGCTGCTGGCCATAGTAGGCCGGGTCGCAGGTGGCGAATTCGCGCGACCAGTCCAGGGACAGGCCCAGCAGCTTCAGCTGTTCGCGCATCGTGGCGATGTTGGACCAGGTCCAGTCGCCGGGGTGAATGCCGCGTTCGATGGCGGCGTTCTCGGCGGGCAGGCCGAAGGCGTCCCAGCCCATCGGGTGCAGCACGTCGAAGCCCTGGGCCCGCCTGGAGCGCGCCACCACGTCGCCCATCACATAGTTGCGGGCGTGGCCCATGTGGATGTTGCCCGACGGATAGGGAAACATCTCGAGCACATAGTATTTCGGCCGGCCGGTCTCGCCGGTCGGCGTGCGGAAGGCGTCGGCGGCCGCCCAGCGGGCCTGCTGGCGGGGTTCGGCGGTCTTGGGCTCGTAACGGGCCACGATAGTCCTTCAGGCTGCTCCTGAAGGACGCGGCCTTGAGGAGGCTATGGTCGGGGAGAGGGGATCAGCCGGCGTTCTGCAGGTTGAGCTGGCGCGCCTTGGTCAGGATGGCGTTTTCGAGGTCGGTCTCGGTCTGGGCAGCCACGGGAGCGCCGGTCCAGCCGCCGTTGGCGTCGCGCACTTCCTTGGTCACCGTGACGTTCAGCGCGTCGGCGCGAAGACGGGTGTCGAGGATGAAGACGGTGGCCTTGAAGCGCTCGTTCGGAGTCTGGGGGTCGGTGTACCAGTCGTAGTTGATGACGCCGCCCCACGGATCGGCGTTGGCCAGCGGCATGAAGCTGAGGGTGTCCAGGGTGGCGCGCCACAGGAAGGCGTTGACGCCAATGCCCGTCTGGCCCGCCGTAGCGGGCTTGGCGCCGCCGCCCAGGCCCGGAACCCCGCCGCATCCGCCCAGCATCAGACCCGAGGCGATCAGGGCGATCGCTGCGCCGCGAACCAGCACCATCGAGAAACTCCATTCCATCGAGACGTGCGGCGGGCCGTCCCGCGCACGCGCCGGCTCACCCACGGGGGCGCAAAGCCGAAGCGACGCTCTATAACACGGTGAAAAGGGGCGATGACAAGGCGAAGTCGCGGCGCAGGCCCCGCTTGAAGGCGATCCGGCGTCCCGAACGCGTCCGGCGCGACTTGGGACCCGTGACGCTCGCGCCACAGGAGTCCCTCCGAGTCTTGCGGAACCATAGGTAAGAGGCCACGTTTCGTTGACCGGGCTGACCAGCGGTGTCTAATCGCTGGCAAGGACCGTGGCGGGAAACTCCGCCGCGGCATGAAGGGCAGGACATGCGCAAGACGAGCGCCGTCATCGCTGGACTCGCCGCGGGGCTTGCGCTCCTGGCCGTGGCCGACGCCGCCTCGGCCCAGGCCGCTTCCTCGCGCACCCGCGCTCCCGCCGTCAGCCTGTCGGAGGCCCAGGCCGCCCGATCCGCGGCCCCGGGCCAGTCGCGCCTGCGCTTCACCGAACGCGGCCGCTGGGGCCTGGACCTGAACCTGAGCCAGCCCGTCGGCCGCGAGAGCAACCTCGGCGACGTCGAGGCCGGGGCCTACTACCGCGTCAACCCGCGCCTGCGCGTCGGCGCCACCGCCGGCCTGGCTGAGCCGGAAGCCGATCCGGCCCGCGCGCCCCAGACCGACCGCCGCGCCGCGCCGCGTTTCCGGCTGGAATCGATCTTCCGCTTCTAGCGTCAGTCCGGGCCGAACGCCGCCTGGATCGCCGACACCCCCGCAATTCCGCACGCGCCCGAGCCAGCCAGCCGGCGGGCGGCGCCGCTGTCTATGCCGCCGAGGGCGTAGACCGGCGGCGTCGCGCCGAGCGCGGTCGCCCGGAATGCCTCGACTCCCAGCGGCGGCCGGTCGGCGGATGAGCCGCCGGCGGCGAACACCGGCGACAGAACAGCCGCATCGAGGCCTTCCGCGCCCGAGAGCGCCCCGGCGGAATGAACCGCGCCGGTGATCCGCCAGTCCGGCCGCGCGGCGGCCAGGGCGGAGGCCCGGCCGAGCGCCCGTTCGGGCAGGTGGACGCCGTCGGCCTCGACCGCTTCGGCCAGTTCGGCGTCCAGTCCGACCAGCAGGAGGCCGTCGCGGCGGCGGGTGGCCTCGCGCAGGCGAAGGCCCGTCTCTCGCGCGTCGGCGGCCCCGAAGGCCCGGAACACCACGCCCGATCCGGCTGGCAGGCGGACGGCGGTCTCCCACGGGCGCGGGGTGCGCACCGGGTCGGTGAAGAACAGCAGCGGCGGCAGGTTCGGGCCCGGCCGGCCGGCGGCGCGGCTGACATTGGCCGCGTCCCGTGCGAGGAGGCTGGCGACCTCCCACAGGATTTCCGCGTCGGACCGGTTCATGGCTTCCTCTTCTCCCGATCCCGCCGATACGTCCAGCGCCGTCGCCGCGCGGTTCGCGGCCGTGCGCCGGCGCATCGCCGACGCCTGCCGGGCGGCGGGACGGAACCCCGGGGACGTCGTCCTGACCGCGGTCGCCAAGACCCAGTCCGGGGAGGCGCTGGCGGCCGCCCTCGCCACGGGCCAGCGGGTGTTCGGCGAGAACCGGGTGCAGGAGGCGCAGGCGCACTGGCGCGAGCTCCGGCATGGCCTGCCCGATCTGCAGTTGCGGCTGATCGGGCCGCTGCAGACCAACAAGGCGGCCGACGCCGTCGCCCTGTTCGATGTGATCGAGACCCTGGACCGGCCGAAGCTGGCCGATGCGCTGGCGGCGGCGGCCGAAAAGGCGGGTCGGACGGTGCGGGTGCTGGTCCAGGTCAACACCGGGGCCGAGCCGCAGAAGGCCGGGGCGCTGCCCGGGGACGCCGACGGCCTGGTGGAATACGCCCGGGCGAGGGGTCTCGCGGTAGAGGGCCTGATGTGCATCCCGCCGGCGGAGGAGGCGGCCGGGCCCCATTTCGCCCTGCTGCGCAAGATCGCCCGCCGCAACGGCCTGGGCGTTCTGTCGATGGGCATGAGCGGCGACTATGAGACCGCCATCCGCTTCGGCGCGACGCATGTGCGGGTCGGATCGGCGTTGTTCGGGGAACGAAACCGGCCCGAAACGCCCTCTAGAGACTGAAAACCGCTCCGCTTCGGGCCAAACCCTTGGCGTAACGGCCGACGCTCGCCATTCTGGTATCCATGCCCACGCCCAAGACGATCCTGATCATCGACGACGACGACGACCTGCGCGAGGCGCTGGCCGAGCAGCTGGCCCTTCACGAGGCCTTCCGTCCGGTTCAGGCCGCCACGGCCGCCGAGGGGGTGAAGCTGGGCCGCGAGACCCGGGCCGACCTGATCCTGCTCGACGTCGACCTGCCCGACATGGACGGGCGCGAGGCCTGCCGGCTGCTGCGCAAGGACGGGGTCTCGACCCCGATCATCATGCTGACCGGCCAGGCGTCCGACGCCGACACCGTGCTGGGACTGGAATCCGGGGCCAACGACTATGTCACCAAGCCCTTCCGTTTCGCGGTCCTGCTGGCCCGCATCCGCGCCCATCTGCGCAGCCACGAGCAGTCGGAGGACGCCGTCTTCCGCATCGGCCCCTACGAATTCCGGCCCGCCGCCAAGGTCCTGATCGACGACAAGGGTCGCAAGGTGCGGCTGACCGAGAAGGAAACCAGCATCCTCAAATATCTCTATCGCGCCGGGGCCAAGGCCGTGTCGCGCGAGGAGCTGCTGACCGAGGTGTGGGGATACAACGCCGGCGTCACCACCCACACGCTCGAGACCCACATCTACCGCCTGCGCCAGAAGATCGAGCCGGAGCCCGGCCAGGCGCGGCTGCTGCTGACCGACGCCGGCGGCTACCGGCTGCAGCCCTAGACCGCCTTTGCTTCAGGTCGGATCGACCTGAAGCCAGAGACTGGTCCACTATCATGATGGAGCGAGATCTGAGCCGAGTTGGACTGCGCCCGACTCATCCGATTTCGCTCTAGCCGGGTCGCCACTCGCTGAGCGTCTCTCCGGTCGCGCCGTCCTCGTAGGCGAGCCGGTCGAGGACCACGCCGACCGCGCAGGGCGGCCGGCTGTCAGCGCGGTTCACCCGGCAGCGGATCACCCGGCCCCCGGCCCATGGCGTCAGCCGGCCCTCCAGAACCAGGCGGTAGCCCCGCGCCGGATCGGGCGCGGGGGCGTCCCCCTGGGGCCGGACGGTGAAGGTGAAGGCCCGGTCGTCGGCCCGCCCGAGACGCGAGGCGCCCTCGGCGCGGAGCAGCGCCAGCGCCACTTTCGGCGGGGCGGGCAGGTCGAAGGCGTCCAGCACGGGCAGGCCGGGCGCGGGGCAGCCCTCCGACCGCATCCAGGGCTGGTTGACCCAGAGGCCGCCGACCCGCTCGAACCCGTTCACCGCCGGCCCGGTCGCGTCCCCCGCCGTCCAGTCGGCAGGCGTGAAGCGAAGCCGGATCGTCCGGCCGTCGGGGCCGCGGCTCCAGCGGGGCGCCCCGGCGTCGACCGCGCCCTCCGGCGGCGCCGGTTCCGGCCCGAGGCAGCCGAAGGCGATGCGCATCCTGAACCGGCGATTGGCGAGGGAATCCTCCGCCACGGGCGGCAGTCCGGCCGCGGTTCTGGAGGCCGCCGCGTCGACGGCGGAAAGGATCGCCGCCCGGTCCAGGACCGGATCGGCCAGTGGAGCCGCCGCCGGCGGGGCGGGCCGCGGCGTCTCGGGAACGGCCGGCCGCCGCTCGCCGCAGGCCGCCACGGCCAGTCCGGAGACGCCGGCGAGCAGGAAAAGGCGCGCGGGCCGGAGGGCGTTACGGGCGTTCACGGCTCTGTCAGACATGGAACGAGGCTAGCACGTCACGCGCTGGAAACTCGACCTTGACCGTCAGCGAGGGGTTGACGGGGACGGCCGGGGAGGGTCGGGAAGGGCATGACCTTCGATCAGATCGCGGCCCTGCTGGTGCTCGTCGCCGTGGTCGGGGTGCTGATTCACGGCCGGGTTCGCGCCGACGTGGTGGCCCTGACCGGCGCCGCCGCCCTTCTGCTGCTCGGCGTTGTGCGGCCGGTCGAGGTCCAGTCCGCCTTCGCCAGTCCGGCCGTCATCGCCCTGGCCGGCCTGTTCGTCATCGCCTACGCCATCGAGCTGTCGGGCCTGCTGGGTCTGATGATCCGCCAGGCCACGCGGCTGGCCTCGCGGGTTGGCGCGATCGGCATCTGGGCGGTGCTGGGCATGTGCGGCGGCCTTGGCGGCTTCCTGAACAATACGCCCGTGGTGGTGCTGGCCGCGCCGGTGATCCGCGACGTGGCGCAGTCGCTGAAACTGTCTCCGAAGCGATTCCTGATGCCGCTCAGCCATATCTCGGTGCTCGGCGGCCTGCTGACGCTGATCGGCACCTCGACCAATCTGCTGGTCAACGACATGGCCCGCAACGCCGGCCAGCCCGTGTTCAGCCTGTTCGAGATCACCCCGGTGGGCCTGTCCATCGCCGCCGTTGGGGCCCTGTGGCTGTATTTCGTAGGGGCGCGGCAACTGGGCCGCAGCGTGGCCGCGGACGAGGCCGAACAGGCGCGGCTGGCGGAGCTGGAGGAGAGCCGCCGCAAGGCCGAGGCGGAGGCGGCGGCGAGGCGGCGACGCATCCTGCCGTTCAACCTGCCGCGACTCGGCGAGGCGCGCACCAATGACGACGGCTCGGGCGACGCGCACCTGGGCGACGTGGCGCTGTTCGGGGCCGCCGACCGACCGTTCGATCTGAGGCGATCGCTGATCGCGGCCGGGGTCTTCGTCGTCGTCGTGGCCGCGGCCGGGCTCGGCTGGGCCCCCATCGCGGCCTCGGCCTTCGCCGGGGCCGTCGCCCTGATCCTGCTCAAGGTGATCACCCCGGAGGAGGCCTATGCGGGCCTCAGGCCGGAGATCCTGCTGCTGATCGCCGGCATGGTCGTCGTCGGCATCGCCATCGAGGTGACGGGGCTGGCGGCGGCGGGGGCGGGCGTCCTGATCGAGGTGCTGCGGCCGTTCGGCCCGCTGGTCGGGCTGATCATCCTGTACGGCGTCACCCTGTTCGCCACCGAGCTGTTGTCGAACGCGACGGTGGCGGTGCTGATCACGCCGATCGCGGTGGCGCTGGCGGAGAGCTTCGGCGTCGATCCGCGGCCGTTCCTGGTCGGGGTGATGATGGCCGCCTCGGCCGCCTTCGCCACGCCGTTCGGCTACCAGACCAATGTGCTGGTCTTCCAGATGGGCGCCTACAGCTACATGGATTTCGTGCGCGTCGGCGTGCCCCTGAACCTGGTGACCTGGGCGGCGGCCATGGTCGCCATCCCGATCTTCTTCCCGTTCTAGGGTCCGGCTAGACGTCGAGGTCCATGGTCACCGGGGCATGGTCGCTGGGCTGGGTCCATTCGCGGACGGTGTCGTGGATGCGCGCGCTTCCGGGCTTCACCGCGGGCGTCAGACCGGGCGATGTCCACAGGTGGTCGAGGCGCAGGCCGCGGTTCGACTTGCGGAAGTCGGCGGCGCGGTAGCTCCACCAGCTGGCCAGCTTGACCGGCTCCGGTATCTGGGCGCGCACGACGTCGGTGAAGCCGCCGGCGGCCTGCAGGCGGCGCAGGGTCTCGACCTCCAGCGGCGTGTGGCTGACGATCTTCGACATGTAGCGGTGATTCCAGACATCGTTCTCGCCGGGCGCGATGTTGAAATCGCCGGCCAGCACCAGCGGGCGCTGGCGGTCGCGGATCGACATCTCCGCGGTCAGCCGCTCGTAGAAATCCATCTTGTGATCGAATTTCGGGTTCAGCTTGCGGTCGGGCGTGTCGCCGCCGGCCGGGATGTAGAAATTCTGGATCTCGACGCCCTCGACCATGGCCGCCACGCAGCGGGCGTGGCCCTCGCGGCAGACGTCGAGTTTCGGGGCCTCGGCGATCGGCCTGCGGCTGGCGATGGCGACGCCGTGCCAGCCCTTCTGGCCGCCGATCTTCAGATGGGGCAGGCCCATGGCCTCGAAGGCGGCGCGGGGGAACTGGTCCTCCAGGCATTTGATCTCCTGCAGGCACAGGACATCGGTTCCGCTTTCGGCGACGAAGCGGGCGACCTGGTCGATGCGCAGGCGGACGGAGTTGATGTTCCAGGTGGCGATGCGAAGCATGGAGGGTTCTTAGTGGGAGCGCGTCCAAAAGGCTCCGCCTTTTGACGCTTCGCGCCGCCCTTCGGGTCGACCCATTCGCTTTCGGGCCGCATCGGGTCGGGAGATCCCGCAGAGCCGACGATCGGGGCCCAACAAAAAGAGACGCCCGGTCCTTGCGGGCCGGGCGTTCAGAGGTTCGTCTCTCTCGCCGCCGGGAAGGGGATGAAATCCGTAGCGGGTCAGACCGGCTCCCGCCGATCTGTGGCCAAAACAACACGCCCGCGAGAAAAAGTCAACGCGACCGTCCCCAAGGGCACGGGAGAGAATTCGCGTGGGAGGCGATCTAGTTGCGGCGCGGACGCCGGGTCGGGTCGCGCAGCTGGAACAGGCTGGCGGCGAGGCCGGAGGCGGGGCGCAGCGTGGTCAGCTGGGTGCGGGTCGCGCCACCCTGGGCGTCGCGGATGGTCCATTCCTGCAGCCGGAGCGGATTGCCGGCGAAGGCCAGCACCACCGAGCCGTCGTTGGGCCGGCGCGCGTCGCGGGCGGTGATGGCGAAGGCCCCCGACTCCATGCGGGTGACGCGGTCGATGCGCACGCCCTGGTCCAGGCGGACCGTGCGGGCGAGGAAGGTCGACAGCGGCGTCTGGCTGAGCGGAACCTGCTGGAAGTTCTCGAGGCGCGGATCGTAGCGCTTGACGTTGTTCCCGTCGGACACGACCAGCAGGCCGGCCGGGTTGGTGTATTCGAAGCGCATCTTGCCGGGGCGCTGCAGATAGAAGCGGCCTTCCCGGCGCTGGGCGCCCGAGGTCTCGACGAAGGTCCCCTGGGCCGAGGTCAGGCCCTGCAGATAGGTCTGGGCCCGGGCGAGGACGGCGCGGTCCTCGGCGGACAGGCTGGTCTGGGCGTGAGCCGGCAGGGCCGCAACAGCGGCGAGGGCGGCGGATCCGAGCGCGAAGGCGCGGCGTGAGACGGTCATCATGTCTTCTCCCGTTCGGGATGGTTGGAGTCTGCCGTCTTGCGGAACGGGTCTGGCGAGGGCGTGGCCCCAGCCTGACCATATTCAGGCGCTCCGATGAAGCCCTGTTCAGCATTGTCCGGCGGACGGCGGCCCATCCTAACGCGGCGGACCCGCCTCCGTTGCCCGAAGGCGACCTACATCGGCGGCGGGCCGGCGAGGATGTCGCGCTTGCCGGCGTGGTTGGCGGGGCTGACGACGCCCTCCTGCTCCATCCGCTCGATCAGCGAGGCGGCGCGGTTGTAGCCGATCTGCAGGCGGCGCTGGACGTAGCTGGTCGAGGCCTTGCGGTCGCGGGTGACCACGGCCACGGCGCGGTCGTACAGGTCGTCGCCGGAGCCGCCGCCACCCTCGTCGAAGCCGCCGGCGTCGCCGTCGCCGTCCGGGTCGTCGGTGATCAGGTCGAGGTAGTCGGGCTCCGCCTGGGAGCGCAGGTGCTTGCAGACCTCGTCGACCTCCTGATCGGTGACGAACGGTCCGTGCAGGCGGGTGATGCGGCCGCCGCCGGCCATGTAGAGCATGTCGCCCTGGCCCAGCAGCTGCTCGCCGCCCTGTTCGCCGAGGATGGTGCGGCTGTCGATCTTGGAGGTGACCTGGAAGCTGATCCGGGTCGGGAAGTTCGCCTTGATGGTGCCGGTGATGACGTCGACCGACGGCCGCTGGGTGGCCATGATCAGGTGGATGCCGGCGGCCCGGGCCATCTGGGCCAGACGCTGCACCGCGCCCTCGACGTCCTTGCCGGCGACCAGCATCAGGTCGGCCATCTCGTCCATGACCACGACCAGATAGGGCATGGGCTCGGGACGGATCTTCTCGGACTCGTAGACGGGCCGGCCCTGGTCGTCGAAGCCGGTCTGGACGGTGCGCTCGAAATGCTCGCCCTTGGCCTGGGCCTCGCGGGCGCGTTCGTTGTAGCTGGCGATGTTGCGCACGCCGAGCTTGGACATGCGGCGATAGCGGTCCTCCATCTCGCGCACGGTCCACTTCAGGGCCACGACGGCCTTCTTGGGATCGGTCACGACCGGAGCCAGCAGGTGGGGGATGCCGTCATAGACGCTGAGCTCCAGCATCTTCGGGTCGATCATGATGAAGCGGCACTCGGCCGGACTGTGCCGGTAGAGGATCGACAGGATCATGGCGTTGACCCCGACCGACTTGCCCGAGCCGGTGGTGCCGGCGATCAGCAGGTGGGGCATGCGCGCCAGGTCGGCGACATAGGGCTCGCCGCCGATGGTCTCGCCCAGGGCCAGCGGCAGCAGGTGGGCCGGCTTGTCGTATTCGGCCGAGGCCAGCAGGTCGCGCAGATAGACGGTTTCGCGTTTCGCATTGGGCAGTTCGATGCCGATGGCGTTGCGGCCCGGCACGACCGAGATGCGGCAGGCGCGGGCGGACATGGAGCGGGCGATGTCGTCCGACAGGGCCACGACGCGGCCATGCTTCACGCCCGGGGCGGGCACCAGTTCGTACAGGGTGACCACCGGGCCGGGGCGGATCTGGTCGATGACGCCGCGCACGCCGAACTCCTGCAGCACGCCCTCCAGCATCTTGGCGTTCTGCTTCAGCGCCTCCTCGTCGACCGAGGCGACGCGCTTGGCCGGCTTGGTCAGCATGCCGAGCGGCGGCAGGTCGAAGCCGGTCGAGGGGCGGGCGAAGTCGAAGGCGGCCTGGCTGTCGTCGATCTCGCGGCGCGAGGCCCTGGGGGCCTTGGTCGCCGCCACCTTCGGTTCGGGCGCGTTGCGGGCGGGGAGGGGCTCCTGCCAGGGCGGGCCGTCGTCGGCCTCGAGCGAGACGGGGGCGTAGTCTTCAGGCTCCAGGGCCGGCCGGGGGCGCGGCGGGGCCTTGGCGGCGTTGCGGCGGGCGACCGGCGGGGCCGGTCCGGCCCGGCGCGAGCCGCGCGCCCAGTCGATTCCGTCGCGCACATCGGAGACGCGCAGGCCGATGGCGTAGCCGAGGCTCCACAGGCTCAGCGGCAGGAACAGCACCGCCGCGCCGATCGCGGCGCCGGGCAGGCGCAGGGCGTCGAAGGCCATCCGCACCAGACCGACGAGGGCGTCGCCCCACAGGCCGCCGAGCCCTGCGGCCAGCGGCCAGGCGGCCGGCGGCGCGAGGGCGGAGAGGGCCGCCGACAGGGCGAGCACGCCGATGGTCGCCGACAGCGCCTTGAACGGCGTCGGCTTCAGCCGTTGCTGCACGGCGTCGCCGATCGCCCCCGCCAGGCCGAAGGCGATCAGCAGCAGGGCCGCGGGCCAGGCGGCCAGACCCAGCGACTGCATGAACAGGTCGGCGAACAGGGCGCCATTCAGGCCGAGCCAGTTGGTCGGGGCGGCCGAGGAGGCGGCGTTGAGGCTGGGATCGGCCGGGTTCCACGAGATCAGCGCCGCCAGCAGAAGGGCCGCGAGCAGGGCCTGCAGCACGCCCCGGAAGCGCACCACGAACGGCGCGGCCCACAGGATGCGGGCGCTCTCGATGGCGCGGTGGCCGAGGGCGAGGGCGGCGGACATGACGGGCGGCGGACTCCGGGACACGGGACTGCGGCTGTTGTCGCCCGGGCAGGGTTAAGAGGCTGTTTACCCACCGCGACGTCACGGCGCTGGACGGGGAGCCACGGGAGCGCGAAACAGGGCCATGAGCCAGAGCGACCGTTACGACGTGATCATCGCCGGCGCCGGGTTGGCGGGCGCAACCTTCGCCCTCGCCGCCGCCCAGGGCGGGTTGAAGGTGGTGCTCGTCGATCCGCAGCCGTTTTCCGCCCAGTTGGCGCCGTCGTTCGACGGACGCTCGACGGCGATCGCCTTCTCGACCTTCCGCATGCTCGACGCCCTCGGCGTGGGCGAGGCGCTCAGGCCCCATGCCTGCCGGATGGACCGGATCCTCGTCACCGACGGCCGCCGCCCGGGGGCGGCGTCGCGCGCGGCCTCGTCGGCCTTCCTGCGCTTCGACGCCGACGAGATCGGCGACCGCACCGACGGCGAGCCGCTCGGCTACATGGTCGAGAACCGGCGCATCCGCGTCGCCCTCGCCGATGCGGTGACGGCCGCGGGGATCGAGGTCCGCGCCCCGGCCTCGGTCGAACGGGTCGAGGCCGGGCCGGGTCTCGCCACGGTCACGCTCGCAGACGGCGCGACGCTGCGCTCGCCTCTGGTGGTCGGGGCGGAGGGGCGGGGCTCGCGGGTGCGCAGCGAGGCGGGCATCGACACGGTCGGCTGGGGCTATGGCCAGAGCGGCGTCGTCGCCACGGTGCGGATGGGCCGCGACCACGGCAATGTCGCCCACGAGTATTTCCTGCCCTCGGGCCCGTTCGCCATCCTGCCCCTGACCGAACGGCGCGCCAGCCTGGTGTGGACCGAGACGACGCGACGGGCCGAGGCGCTGAAGGCCTGTTCTGACGAGGCCTTCCACGCCCATCTGATGCGGCGTTTCGGCGATTTCCTGGACGATGTCTCGGTGGTGGGGCCGCGCTTCGTCTATCCGCTGTCGCTGCAGCTGGCTGAGCAGCTGACCGCCCCCCGCACCGCCCTGATCGGCGACGCCGCCCATGGCGTGCATCCGGTCGCGGGGCAGGGTCTGAACATGGGGCTGAAGGACGCCGCCGCCCTCGCCGAGGTGCTGGTCGAGGCCGTGCGGCTGGGCGAGGATATCGGATCGGAGACGGTGCTGGACCGCTACGCCCGCTGGCGCCGCTTCGACAATGCGGCCCTGGCGGCCGGCTTCGACGGCTTCGTGCGGCTGTTCTCCAACGACATCGCCCCGGTGCGTCTGGCGCGGGATCTGGGCATAGCGGCGGTCAACCGCATCGCCCCCCTGCGCCGCGCCTTCATGCACGAGGCCGGCGGCGCCACCGGCGACCTGCCCCGGCTGCTGCGCGGTCAGGCCATCTGAGCCGTCCTAATCCAGCTTGCGCGCCTCTTCGGCCAGCATGATCGGCACGCCGTCACGGATCGGGAAGGCCAGCTTGGCGCCCTTCGACACCAGCTCCTGGCGCTCACGGTCATAGGTCAGGCGGCCGCGCGTCACCGGGCAGACCAGCACTTCGAGCAGGCGCGGATCGACGGAGGCGGGGGTGTGGAAGGCGTCGGACATGGCGAAAGGGTATAGGAACGGGGGGCCAGGGGACAGGGGACAGGGGACAGGGAAGAGTACGGCAGGGCGATCCGCTGATAGCTACCTGGTCCCCGGACCCTGGCCTACTGCATCGATCCCGCGTCGCCGTCGCCGTCGCCCGCCGCGTCGATGGTCATCAGGGCGGTGAGGACGGTGGAGCGGTCGGTCAGGCTGGCCGCCTCAAGCAGCGCCTGCTTCTCCGGCGGCTCGAACGGCAGGGCCATCGACAGGCTGTTGATCAGGGCCTCGGGGGGGGCGGTCTCGGCGGTGTCCCAGTCGATGTCGAGCCCACGGGTCTCCAGATAGGCGCGCAGGGCGTCGAGCAGCTCGTCGCGGTCGAGACCGACGTCGTCGACGGGCGGAGCCGCCAGGTCGGCCTCGAAGCCCGAGAAGTCGGCGCGGACCTGGCGATACGGCGTCTGGGTCGGCAGTTCGCTGGAGAGGCGGAAACGGGCGCAGCCGGTCAGGGTGATCAGATAGCGGCCGTCCGAGGTCTCGGCGAAGCTCGTGATGCGGCCCGCGCAGCCGACCGGCGACAGCTTGGGGGCCGCGCGCGAACCGGGCTGGGGCTGGATCATGCCGATGATCCGGTCCCCGGCCATCGCGTCGTCGATCATGTTCAGGTAGCGCGGCTCGAAGATGTTCAGCGGCAGCTGGCCGCGCGGCAGCAGGATGGCGCCGGGCAGCGGGAAGACCGGAATGACCTGCGGCAGGTCGGCGGCCCTGACATAGCCCTGCGCCATGCGAACTCTCCTAGGCGAACAGGATGGAGGAAAGGCGCCGGCGGCCGTCGCGGGCGACTTCCGAGGCGGGACCGGCGGCCTCGAACACGGTCAGCAACTGCTTGCGGGCGGCCTGGTCGTTCCACTCGCGGTCGGCGGCGACGATCTTGAGAAGGCTGTCGACCGCGCCCTGCAGGTCGCCGGCGGCGGCCTGGGCCAGGGACAGGTCGTAGCGGGCCTGGTGGTCGGAGGGATCGGCGGCGACGCGCGCCTCCAGTTCCGAACTCGCCCCGTTCGGGGCCGCCGAGGCCAGCGACAGCTGCGCCCGCACCGACTGGACCTGGGCGTTCTTCGACGCGGCCGGGGCCATGGCGATGGTCTGGCGGGCCTGGTCGACGTCGCCGTCGGCCAGATAGACCCGGGCCATGCCGGCGATCGCACCCTCATGCCCGGGTTCCAGCGTCATCACCTGGGCGAAGGCCTGGGCCGCGCCGCCGAGGTCGTTGAGCGACAGCGATTCCTCGCCCATCGACATCAGCTGTTCGATGTCCGAATTGGCGCTCGTGCCGCCGGTCAGCTTGTCGATGAAGGCCTTGATCTGGCTTTCCGGCACCGCGCCCTGGAAGCCGTCGACCGGCTGGCCGTTGACGAAGGCGTAGACGGTGGGGATCGACTGCACCCGCAGCTGGCCGGCGTAGGCCGGGTTCTTGTCGACGTCGATCTTGACCAGTTTCACGGCGCCCCCGGCGGCGCGAACCGCCTTTTCGAGCATCGGCGTCAGCGCCCGGCACGGCCCGCACCAGGTGGCCCAGAAGTCGACCAGCACCGGCTGACTCTTCGAGGCCTCGACCACATCGGCCATGAAGCCGGCGTCGGAGCCTTCCTTGATCAGGTCGCCGTTTGCATTCGGGGGCAGGGTGGTCGGGTCGGCGAAACTCATCAGTCGATCCTGTCGGTGTGAAGGCCTAACGCGGCAGGTCCAAGATGGTCGCGGCGACCGCCGGCCTCAAGTGGCGCCGCCGCTCAGGTCGGATCGCCGCCGGCGCCGGCCGGGCTGAGCTTCCACCGGATCTTCGTCTCGGAATCGGTGCGGGCCGAGCCGCGCACGACGATCTGGAGCGAGCGGCGGGTGAGCCCGTCGTCGACATGGACCGACGGCTCGATGGCCACGTCTGGCCCGTCAGTGCGGAACCACCAGCCCCGCCCCGAGTGGCCGCGCAGCAGAATGGAGCGGCGGTCGCGGGCCAGGGACGCCTGCACGCCCGGTTCCAGCTGGAAGCGCACCGCATAGGGTGCGGCGATGGCGCGCACCGCATCCTTCTGGCCCGGCGCCGGATGGAGGCGTTCCTCGGCGCGGAGTTCGTCCAGCCTCTGGTCGAGATAGAGGCGGCGCTGGTGCAGCAGGCCGAAGGCGTGGGCCCAGCCGTCGTGCTCGGCCTCGAGCCAGACCGCGCCCTCGCCGTCGCGGCGGTGGACCTCGACGTGCAGGGGCCGGCCGATCAGCCTCTGGCCGAGCAGGTCGCCCTTCCAGCCCCCGAGCGGGGCCCCGATCGAACTCTCGCCAAGGGTCAGGGTCGAATGGCCGGGGGCGAGGCGCAGGCCCTGCCGGTCGGCGGCGCGGGGCGTCCAGCCGCAGCCGGTCACCAGCCGGTCGCGGCCGCAGACGATCTCCAGCGCCAGCGGCTGGGCGCAGGCGGCGGCGGACCAGCCGCCCCGCGCCGGCGCCGCGACGTCGGCGGCCACCGTGAGCAAGGGGCTGCGAATGCGGGCCACTCCTCCGACCGTGCCGACCGGCGGCTCGCCGTCGGCCGCCTCGTCGTGGGCCAGGGCGGCGGCGACCCGGGCGGGGTTCGACGGGCCACCCCCTTGCATGGTCACCAGCCGGCCGTCGGGCAGGCGATGGAACCGGGCTGCGACGGTCAGGCGGCGGATGGCGGTCCGCACCGGGTCGGGCAGGGCCTCGGAGAGCTGGGCGAGGGCGTCCTCGAGGGTCAGCAGGTCGAGCAGCAGCTCCAGCCCCGCCTCCGGACTGCGCGAGGCATGGCCGCCGTCCTCGCCAACGGTTCGGGACAGGGCCGCCGGGAGACGATTCAGGGCCTTTCGGCGCAGGGCCGTTCCCGGCGCGCCGGCCAGGACGCAGCCGGCCACGGCGGCGGCGGCGAGGCGCTCGGCCCTGCCCGCCACGCCGCCCGGCGGACGCAGCAGCTGGCGCCCCTGCCGCCCCAGAACATCGGCCAGCCGCAGCCGCTCGGCCTCGGTCGCCACCTGGCCCATGCGGCGGGCGGCGCAGGCGAGATTGAAGGTGCGGCGGGCCAGGATCGCCGGATCCCAGGCGAAGGGAGACCAGCGGGCGAAGACCGTCGCCCAGGTCAGCGTCAGGCGAAGGGCCTCGCGGGCGCCGCGCTCGCCCTCGAGCATCAGGGACGGCAGCCAGGCGAAGGCGTGCAGCTCGACGGCGAAGGCGCGGGTCGGGCTTGGCCGGTTCCAGGGATCCTCGGGCGCGGCGGCCTCGAGGCTCGAGCCGGCGAGAATGAATTTGCCGCCCAGGAGCGTCTTGCCGGAGGCCGGATCGACGGGGCGGAAGTCACGCGGCGTTGCGGCGAAGCCCTGCGCCGGCCGCCCCTTCAGCGTCATGGCGTAGCCGGGCAGGCCATAGAGCTCGATCCACAGCTGGCGGGTCAGCAGCCGGCCGGCGAGGGCGGGCCACAGGCCGGGGCCGGTGGCGGCGTCCGTGGTGCGGATCGGCGTGCGCATAGGCGCCCCGCGCACGCCCGGGATCGCGCCGGGGACCGGGGCGTCGGCTTCCACGCGGGCGAAGGGGCCGAGCGGGCTCATTCCGGAGCTTGGATCGCCGGAGCGTTGGCGGCCTTCAGGGCCCGGATGTTGTCGGCGTAGGCGGATGGACCGCCCCGGAACACCGCCGTGCCGGCGACGAGCGCGTCGGCGCCGGCGGCGACGCAGGCGCCCGCGTTGGCGGCGGTGACGCCCCCGTCGACCTGCAGGTGCGCCTTCGATCCGGCGGCGTCGAGCAGGGCCCGGGCGCGCTCGATCTTGCGCAGGGTGGACGGGATGAAGGATTGGCCGCCGAAGCCTGGGTTGACCGACATCAGCAGCACCAGGTCGACGAGGTCCACGACCTCCTCCAGCACGGAGAGCGGCGTTCCAGGGTTCAGCACGACGCCCGCCTTCGCGCCCAGCTGGCGGATGCGGCCCAGGGTGCGGTGCAGGTGCGGCCCGCTCTCCGGGTGGACGGTGAGATAATCCGCCCCGGCCTCGCGATAGGCTTCCAGCCAGGGATCCACCGGCGCGACCATCAGATGCACGTCGAACGGCAGGCTGGTGTGCGGTCTGAGCGCCTTCACCACCTCAGGGCCGATGGTGATGTTGGGCACGAAATGGCCGTCCATCACATCGACGTGGACCCAGTCGGCGCCGGCGGCTTCGAGGGCCGCGACCTCCTCGCCGAGGCGGGCGAAGTCGCTGGCGAGGATCGACGGGCAGATCAGGGGCGAGGACATGATCCGGGGATAAGGCGGGTCGCGGGCCGTATCAAGGCGCGGACTGGGTTTCCGCGGCCGCACGGGCTAAACGGTTGGTCATCGCACCGACCCCCCAGCGGAGACCGCCATGAGCGAACACGTCGCAACCATCGAGTGGAGCCGGGACGGGCAGGTCTTCTCCGACAACCAGTACGGCCGGGCCCACGACTGGCGCTTCGACGGCGGGGCGGTGGTGCGCGGCTCGTCGGCCCCGTCCAGCGTGCCGGCGCCGATGTCCGACCCGGCCGCCGTCGATCCGGAGGAGGCGCTGGTGGCGGCCGTGTCCAGTTGTCACATGCTGTTCTTCCTCGCCTATGCGCGGAAGGACGGGTTCATCGTCGACCGCTATCGGGACGGGGCGAGCGGCCTGCTGGGCCGCGACGAGCGGGGCCGGATGTCGATCACGGCGGTGACCCTGCGGCCGGAAGCGGCGTTCTCGGGTGAGACGCGGCCGGACGCCGCCGCGCTCGCCGACCTGCATCACCGCGCCCACGAGGCCTGCTACATCGCCAACTCGATCCGGGCCGCGGTCACGGTCGAGCCCCGCTGAGCCGCCGACAGCCGTTCACAGGCCGGAACAAATGAGGCACAAGGCGGCGATGCCCGCCGACTCGATCCTGACCGCCGTCGCCCCTTCGCTGGCCGAGGCGCGCGCGACGCTGGAGCGCGTCTGGGGCCACGCCGACTTCCGCGGCCGCCAGGCCGAGGTGGTGGCCGAGGTGCTGGCCGGGCGGGACGTGCTGGCGGTGCTGCCGACCGGCGGCGGCAAGAGCGTCTGCTACCAGATCCCCGCCATGCTGCGGCCGGGTCTGGGCCTTGTGGTCTCGCCGCTGATCGCCCTGATGACGGACCAGGTCGAGGCGCTGAAGCAGCAGGGCGTCGCGGCGGCGCGGCTCGACTCCGGCGTCTCGCTGGACGACCGGTCGGAGATCTGGCGCGCAGCCCGGGCCGGCGAACTGGACCTGCTCTATGTCTCGCCCGAGGGACTGGCCCAGCCGCACCTGATCGACCGGCTGCGCGACCTGCCGCTGTCGCTGATCGCCATCGACGAGGCGCATTGCGTCTCGCAATGGGGACATGACTTCAGGCCCGACTATCGAACCCTTGGTCGGCTGGCGGAGCTGTTCCCCGGCGTGCCGCGGATCGCCGTCACGGCCACCGCCGACGCCCGCACCCGCGAAGACATCGTCCGCTCGCTGCGGCTCGGCGACGCGCGGGTGGTGGTCGACAGTTTCGCGCGGCCCAACCTGCAGCTGTCGGCGGTGCGCAAGGAGAACGGTTCGCGGGCCCGCACCGACGCCGCGGTCATCGATCTGGTCCGTCAGCGGCGCGGCAAGTCCGGCGTGGTCTATTGCGGCTCGCGCGACGGCTGCGAGCGGGTGGCCCAGGCGCTGCGCGAGGCGGGGACCAACGCCATCGCCTATCACGCCGGCATGGAGGCGCGCGACCGCGACCGCCGGCTGGAGCGGTTCCTGGCCGAGGACGGCGCGGTCATGGTGGCGACCATCGCCTTCGGCATGGGGGTCGACAAGGCCGACGTCCGCTTCGTCATCCACGCCGATCCGCCCGGTTCGCTGGAAGCCTACTGGCAGGAGATCGGCCGGGCCGGGCGCGACGGCGAGCCCGCCGAGGGCATCACCCTTTACGGCCCCTCCGACATCGCCTGGACGCTGAGGCGGCTGGAAGGCCGACCGATGGCCGAGGAGGTCAAGGCGGTGCAGGTGCGCAAGGCCCGCCAGCTGTTCGCCATGCTCGACGGCGCGGTGTGCCGGCCGCAGGCGGTGCGCCGCTATTTCGGCGAGGGCGACGCCGGGCCGTGCGGCGTCTGCGACATCTGCCAGGATCCTCCGGCCCAGTTCGACGCCACCGTCCAGGCCCAGAAGGCGCTGGCCGCGGTGCAACGGCTGGGCGAGCGTTTCGGCCGCGGCCGGGTGGTCGACCATCTGCTGGGCAAGACGAAGGACGTCCAGCCCTGGGAGACGGCGCTGTCGACCTGGGGCATCGGAGCCGACACGGCCCTGCATGGCTGGCGCGACGTGCTCGATCATCTGATGTTCGAAGGCCTGCTGGTCGAGGACCCGAACGAGGGCAAGCCGCTGGTCAGACTCGGCGATCCCGAGGCGGTGCGCGGGGTCTACCGCGGGGAGCGCAAGATCGAGGTGCGGCTGACGCCGGCGCGCGCCGGGGCCTCGCGAGATCGCGTCCGGACGGGACGCAACGCCGCCCTGGAGTCGATGGACGCCGACGTGCGGGCCCGCTTCGAGACGCTGCGCGCCTGGCGACGCGACCGCGCGGCGGAGCAGAGGGTGCCGCCCTATGTGATCTTCCAGGACAAGACCCTGCTGGAAATCGCCCTCGCGGAACCCGGGGACCTCGAGCGGCTGTCGCATATCCCCGGCGTCGGTCAGACCAAATTGGACCGGTATGGCAAGGGCGTACTGGCGGCTCTCGGGCAATTCGCCGCCTGAGGCGCAACCGGCGACCGGCGTTCCGCTGGTAAGATTCGGTCAAGGTCTCGGAAGGAGGGCCTTAAACTTTCGCCGTCACAGTCCGGCGGTGATCCCCAGTCGCGCGCCCTCTCCGATCGACAAGCTGGCCATCGCGGTCGTGCACGAGCCCGTTCGCGCGGTGAATTCCTACGCCCCCCTGCCCGCGGGCGCGCGCGAGGAGGCGCTGCGCTTCCTGCTGCAGACCGCCGCCGACGCCGGCGTAACCCTGGTGGCCACCAGGCCGGACGGCGACGGGGAGCGCAGGCTGGGCCAGGCCTGGCCCTTCCCCTCGCCCTTCCAGGTCACCGTCCGCACCGTCTCGATCACCGACGGCGTCGATCGCGTCGAGGCGCGGGCGCGCCGGTCGCTGGAGCGGCTGGGTCTGCCCCGCGGCGACACCCTTCTGGTCTCCTGCGCCGGCGATCTGGCCGGGGTCGAGGGCCGCGCCCTGTGGGACCGGCTCGAGGCCCTGAAGGCGCGCGGCCTCTACCGCCATATCGGGTTCCGCGCGGCGATCGAGGATGGTCCGGCGCTGCTGGCGCGACGGTTCCAGCCGGATGTGGTGGAACTGCCGCTCAACCTGCTGGATCAACGGGCCCAGCACACCGGCGTGCTGGCCGAACTGGCGTCGCTCGATGTCGCCGTCCACGCCACCTCGGTGTTCGCCGACGGCCTGCTGTTCATCAGCGGCGAGCCGCTGCCGCCCGGGATGGCCGGCCACGCCCACGCCCTGTCGCGCATCCGCCGCCGTCTCGCCGAGGCGCGCATCGATCCGATGCAGGCCACCCTCGCCTACGCCATGAGTCTGCCGGAAGTGTCGGCCGTGATCGCCAGCGTCGCCTCGGCCGCCGAACTGCGCGCCGTTATCGCCGCCGCCAACGCCCCGACCCCGGCTCTCGACTGGTCCGCCCTTCAGCTGGAGCCGGCGACGGTCGCCGCCGCCGGCCCCGGCGCCGAGGGAAACGGACGCGTCAGTAGCGCAGCCTGATCCCGACATAGGCCGAGCGGCCCGGCTCGCCGTAGCCGAACGCCTGCTGATAGCGTTCGTCCGCCAGGTTCTCGATCCGCGCCGTCAGGGAGACCTGATCGGTCAGGGCGTATGACCCGTTCAGGTGGGCGACGACGAAGGCCTCGCGCACCCCTCCGATGTCCTCCTGATCGCTCTCGCCGCGGACCGTCACGGCCGCCGCAAGCCGCTCGCCGGTCCAGCCGAGGGTCGCGGATCCGGCCTGCTCCGGCACGCGCAGCAGCCGGGCGCCGGTGGTCTCGTCGCGCGCGTCGGTCCAGGCCCAGGCGAGGCTCAGGTCGAAGCCGCCGCCGAGCCGGGCCCGCGCCTCCAGCTCGACGCCGTCGGTCGCGGTCTCGGCGACATTGACATAGACGCTCTCGAAGGTGGCGGGATCGAAGACATAGGTGATCTGGTCCTCGACCTCGAGCCGGTAGACCGTGGCGCGGCCCTCGATCCGGCCATCCGGCGAGACCCACCCGATCGCCGCTTCCGAGCCCTCGGCGGTCTCGGGCCGCAGCACCGGGAAGGGCTGGGACGAAAAGCAGAAGTCGCACACCGCCTGGCTGATCGACGGCGCCTTGAAGCCGGTGCCGTACGCCGCCGACAGGGTGACGCCGCCGCCGGCGTCGAACGCCGCGGAAACCCGGCCGGTGGTTTCCGAACCGAAGTCGTCGGTGTCGTCGAAGCGCAGCGCCCCGGACAGGCTCAGGCGACCGGCAGGCTCGATCCGCGCCGTGGCGAAGGCGGAGGTTGTGCCGAGGTCCGCGGTCAGGCCGGTGGACAGGCTGCCCTCGCTGTCCTCGCGTTCCGCGCCGAGCGCGAAGGCGACGCCCGCCGCCTCGCCGTCGGCCTGCCAGCGCCAGGCCTGCCGGTCCGCCTCGAAGGCAGAGGGAAAGGCCGAGACCGTGTCGCGGGCGATATCCGACGCGGAGAGGCTGAACTGGTGCGACAGGCCGAAGGCGTCCAGCCGCAGCCGGCCGAAGCCGGACCACTGCTTGCTTTCCTGGGTGTCGGCGGTGTCGGCCAGGGCGAAGGCCGGGGCGGGATAGCCGTCGAGATCGGCGTCACTGTCGGTCCAGCGGATCGCGCCGTCCATGGACGCCGTGTCGCTGAAGGCGTAGCGGCCCCGCGCCCCGGCGGTGGTAGAGGTGAATCCGTCCGCCTCCGGATTGCCGTCCGCCGCGTCGGCGGCGGAGACGCCGTCGGTGTCGAAACGCGAAACCCAGGCGCCGAAGCCGTAGCGCTCCGTCGAAACGCCCGCCGCCAGACGGCCCCGCACCGTGTCGAACGACCCCGCCTCCGCCTCCAGCGCCAGTCCGTCCAGATCGCGGGTGGTGAAGGCGATCACCCCGCCGATGGCGTCGGAGCCCCACAGCGAGGACTGGGGGCCCGACAGCACCTCGATCCGCTCGATGTCCGAAAGCTCCAGGCCGGCGAAGTCGAAGGCGCCGTTGACCTCGGCCGGGTCGTTGACCGGCACGCCGTCGATCAGCACCAGCGTCTTGCCCGGCGAGGCGCCCCGCATCCGCACCTGGGCGACGCCGCCGAACGCCCCGGAGCGGACCACCGACAGGCCGGGCACGTCGCCCAGGATGTCGGCGGCGAAGACGGCGCCGCGCTGTTCGATGGCGCGGCGGTCGATGACCCGCGCGCCCGGCGTGTCGGCGACGATGGCCGGCAGGCGGGTGGCGGTGACCACCACCTCGGGCAGGGCGTCGGGATCGTCCGCCGCCAGGGGCGAGGCCTGGGCGTGGGCGGACACTGGCGGGAACACGGCCGCGGCCGTGGCGAGAAGCAGGAATCGCATCAGCGATGTCTCCGTCGTCCCCGCGCGAGCGCATCGCGGCGACGTGGGAATGGCGACCGACCCGCTCTGGAGAGAACGGCGCAGGTGTCGGGTCGCCTCGACGGATCACCGCGCCTCTGCCTGGTCCCGGGCAGCGGACGAGCGACGTCGGCGGCCAGGTCTCCTGGCTTGCGGGTCAAGAACGGAAGATCGCGCCTTCCCGGTTTCCCAGTGACGCCGGAGCCCAGGCTCCGGAATGATCGATCGTCTCGCCGCCTACAGTTGCGGGCACAGCCGCGGTGTTGGACCGCGTTCCCTTAACCGCCTGCCCCGCTTGTCGCAGGGGGACGAAGCCTGTGCAAGGGCGTCAGACGCCGCTTGAGCGCGCCTCCGCATTCGGTCACCCTGCGGCGCTCAGATGAACGCCCCCCTCGCCCATCCGCCCAAGGCCGAAGCCCTCCCGTCCGCCGAGGGGGTGACCCCGGTCATGGCCCAATTCCTGGCGGCCAAGGCCCAGGCGCCGGACGCCATCCTGTTCTTCCGCATGGGCGATTTCTACGAGCTGTTCTTCAAGGACGCCGAGATCGCCGCGGCGGCGCTGGGCATCACCCTGACCAAACGGGGCAAGCATCAGGGCGAGGACATTCCAATGGCCGGGGTGCCGGTGCATGCGCTGGACGGCTATCTGGCGCGGCTGATCCGGCAGGGCTTCAAGGCGGCGATCTGCGAGCAGCTTGAAGCCCCGTCCGAGGCGAAGAAGCGCGGCTCCAAGGCGGTGGTCCATCGCGACATCGTCCGCGTGGTCACGCCGGGCACCCTGACCGAGGATTCCCTGCTCGACGCCCGCGGGGCCAACCGGTTGGCGGCCGTGGCCATCCGCAAGGGCCGCGCCGCGGTGGCGGTGGTCGAGCTGTCGGCCGGGTCGGTCGATGTCGTCGCCTGTTCGCTGGAGGACCTCGCGGCCACCCTGGCGTCGTTCCGGCCATCGGAAGTTCTGGTCCCTGACCGCCTGTTCTCGGACGAGGCCGCCAGGGCGGCGCTCGACGGCTCCGGCGGGGTGGTCCAGGCCCTGCCGCAGGCGCTGGGGGAGCCGGTCGGGGCCCGGGTGCGGGTCGAGCGGCTGTACGGCGTCGCCTCCCTGGACGGCTACGGGGCCTTCGAGGAGGCCGAAGTCTCGGCCCTGGGACTGATCGCCGCCTATCTGGAGACGACCCAGGCGGGCAAGATTCCAGCGCTGTCCCCGCCGCGGCGCTCGGGCGACACCGGCTTCCTGGCCATCGATCCGGCCACACGGCTGAGCCTCGAGATCGACCGCACCCAGCGCGGCGAACGCGAGGGCTCGCTGCTGGCCTGTATCGACCGCACCGTCACCGCGGGCGGCGCCCGGGCCCTCGCCGAGCGCATCGCGCGGCCGCTGCGCGATCCTGTGGCCATCAACCATGGACTCGACGCGGTGGAATGGCTGCTGGAGCGGCGCGACCTGCGCCGCGACCTGCGCGACGGACTGAGGGCCGCCTCCGACGTGGCGCGCGCCGTGTCGCGGCTGGCGCTGGGACGCGGCGGCCCGCGTGATCTGGCCGCCATCCGCACCGGCCTGTCGGTCGCCGAGGGCGTCGCCGGCCTGTTTCCCCCCGGGCGCGATCCGTTGACCGGGCCGCCGGCGCGTCTGGCCAACTGCCTCGACCGTTTGGCGCTGTCGGCGGAGACCGGGCGGCTGCTGGTCGATCTGGCCGAGGGGCTGGTCGCCGAGCCGCCGCACCTGGCGCGGGACGGCGGCTTCGTGAACGCCGGCTTCCGGCCCGAGCTGGACGAGGCGCGGGCCCTGCGCGACGACAGCCGCCGCGTAGTGGCCGAGCTCGAGGCGCGGGCCGTCGCGGACTCCGGCGTGCCGTTCAAGATCCGCCACAACGCCGTGCTCGGCTATTTCCTCGAGACCTCGGCCAGGGCCGCCGAGCCCCTGCTGCGGCCGACGGGCGACAGCCCGTACATCCACCGCCAGACCCTCGCCAACCAGGTGAGGTTCACCACCGTCGAACTGTCGGAACTGGACGCGAAGATCAGCCAGGCCGGGCACCGGGCGCTGGCCATCGAGGGCGAGACCTTCGAGGTCTGGCGGCGCACGGTCCAGTCGCTGGCCCGGCCGCTGCAGGCCGTGGCCGAGGCGCTGGCCGAACTCGACGCCCACAGCGCGCTCGCCGAGTGGGCCGAGGAGGTCGGGGCCGTCCGGCCGACGGTCGACGACACCGCCTGTTTCGAGGTCGCGGCCGGGCGCCACCCGGTGGTCGAGGCGGCGGTCAAATCGGCGGGCGATCCGTACACTCCGAACGACTGCCGGCTGGACGGTTCCGGCGCGGGATGCGCCCGCCTGTCGATCGTCACCGGTCCGAACATGGCCGGCAAGTCGACCTTCCTGCGCCAGAACGCCCTGCTGGTGGTGCTGGCCCAGGCGGGCGCCTTCGTCCCGGCGCGGGCGATGCGGCTGGGCGTGGTCGACCGGCTGTTCAGCCGGGTCGGGGCGGGGGACGATCTGGCGCGCGGCCGCTCGACCTTCATGATGGAGATGGTCGAGACCGCCGCCATCCTGACCCAGGCGACCGACCGCAGCTTCGTGGTGCTGGACGAGATCGGCCGGGGCACCGCCACCTACGACGGTCTGGCCATCGCCTGGGCTGTGGCCGAGGCGCTGCACGACCGCAACCGCGCCCGCACCCTGTTCGCCACCCACTACCACGAGCTGGCCGGACTGGAGACGCGGCTGGCCCACGTCTGCAATCTGTCGATGAAGGCGAAGGAGTGGAACGGCGATCTCGTCTTCCTGCACGAGGCGGCGCCGGGCGCCGCCGACCGCTCCTACGGGGTTCAGGTGGCGAAGCTGGCGGGGGTTCCGGCGGCTGTGGTCAGCCGCGCCCGCGAGGTGCTGGACCGGCTGGAGGGCGAGAAGTCCGCCGCCGTCAGCCTGGACGACCTGCCCCTGTTCGCCCAGAGTCCAGGGTGGGCCGAGCCGCCGGCCCCGCCTGCCTCCTCCGCGCTGAAGGACGCGCTTTCCGCCATCGAGCCGGACGAACTGTCGCCGCGCGAGGCGCTGGAGGCGCTCTACCGGCTGAAGGCCATCAAGGCTTAGAGCCGGGTCCGCCGGCCGCCGCTGTCGCGCCGGTGCGTCTCCCGGTCTATATCCGGGCCATGAGCCCCCGCAGCCGCCGCCCGGCCGACACCTCAGACACAGGCGGCGCAGACGTCGACGCCTGGGCCGCGGCGTCATCCGCAGCGGACCGCCGCGCGGCCGCCACCGCGCTTCTGCGTCAGTCGTGGGACGCGGCGCGGCTGAAGGCGGCCCATCGGCTCGAATTCGGTCTCGGCGGCGTCGAGGTGGCGCGGCTGTACGCGGTGGCGGCCGACGACATGCTGACGACCCTGTGGCGCTTCGCCACGGAAGCCCTCTATCCCGCGCCCAATCCGACCGAGGCCGAACGGCTCAGCCTGATCGCCGTCGGCGGCTACGGGCGTGGCGTTCTGGCGCCGTTCTCGGACCTGGACCTGCTGTTCCTGCGGCCGTGGAAGTCGATCCCGCGCACCGAACAGGTCATCGAATTCATGCTCTACGTCCTGTGGGACCTCGGGGTGAAGGTCGGCCAGTCGGCGCGCTCCGTCGACGAATGCCTGGCGCTGGCGAAATCCGACATGACCGTGCGCACCGCCCTGCTGGAGGCGCGGCCGCTCGCCGGCGACGAGGCGCTGGCCGAGGATTTCATCGCCCGCTTCCGCGCCATGGTGGTCAAGGCCGACCCGCGGCCCTTCATCGCCGCCAAGCTCGAGGAGCGCGACGCCCGCCACCAGAAGGCCGGCGCGGTGCGCTACCGCGTCGAGCCCAACGTCAAGGACGGCAAGGGCGGGCTGCGCGACCTCAACACCCTGTTCTGGATCGCCCGCTCGCTGGCCCCCGACAGCCCCCTGGGGGCGCGGGTCCTCGACGACCTCCTGACCCCGCGCGAGCGGCGCACCTTCGAGGAGGCGTTCGACTTCCTGTGGCGCACCCGGGCGCACCTTCATCTCGTCGCCGGCCGGGCCGAGGAAAAGCTGACCTTCGACCTTCAGCCCGAGGTGGCGCGGCGGATGGGCTGGCGCGGCCGCGGCGACGAGCCGGCGGTGGAGCGCTTCATGCGCCGCTATTTTCTGGTGGCGCGGGATGTCGGCGGCCTGACCCGCGCCCTGTCGGCCAAGCTGGAGGCGCGTCAGCAGAAGCCCACCCTGAGCCTGTCGCGTCTGATCCCCGGCCGCCGGCGCAAGCTGGGCGTCGAGGGCTTTGTCGAGGACAGCGGCCGCCTGTCGGTGACCGGGCCCGAGGTGTTCGCCGCGGCACCCGAGAAGTTGCTGACGCTGTTCCGCTGCGCCGACGCCCACGATCTGGACCTGCACCCGGACGCCTTCTCGGCGGTCAGCCGGTCGCTGTCGCTGGTCACGCCCTCGCTCCGCCGCGACCCGGAGGCGACCCGCGCCTTCCTCGACATCCTCGCCCAGGGCCAGCGGCCCTACCGGGTGCTGACGCTGATGAACGAGACCGGCCTGCTGGGGCGGTTCCTGCCCGAATGGGGGCGGATCGTCGGCCAGACCCAGTTCAACATGTACCATGCCTATACGGTCGACGAGCACACCCTGCAGGCCATCGGCATCATCAACGACATCTGGCGCGGCAAGCTGAAGGCCGAGCATCCGAACGCCAGCGAGATCGTCCACCGCATCGACGATTTCGAGGCCCTGATGCTGGCCATGCTGCTGCATGACGTCGGCAAGGGCGGCGACCGGGGCCAGCTGGAGGACGGGGCCATCGCCGCGCGCCGCGCCTGCGACCGGCTGGGGCTGGACCCGCGCCGGACCGAATTCGTGGTCTGGCTGGTGCGCAACCACCTGGCGCTCAGCGACTACGCCCAGAAGCGCGACGTGTCGGATCCGGAGACGGTGCGGGCCTTCACCGAACTGGTCGGCGACCCGGAGCGGCTGCGCACCCTGCTGATCCTGACCGTGGCCGACATCCGCGCCGTCGGGCCGGGCGTCTGGAACGGCTGGAAGGGCCAGCTGATCCGTGACCTGTACCAGCGCACCGAGGCGGCCTTCCGCGGCGAGGACATCGCCCGGGCCGATCCGCTGGAGGACTATCCCGAGCTGATGGCGCGCGCCCGGACGGAGGGCGCCGTGGCCGAGGTGCTGGACGGCGAAGGCGGAGAAGCGGGCGAGCGGTCGGCGAGGCGTGTGGCGGTGGTCGCCGCCGACCGGCCGGGCCTGTTCGCCGACCTGGCGGAGGCGCTGGCGGCGGCGGGGGCCGACGTGGTGGGCGCGCGGGTGGCGACCGCGGAGGACGGCGCGGCGCTCGACGTGTTCGAACTGCAGGACGGGGCGGGCGCCCCCTACGGCCAGGCCGAGCCCCGGCGGCTCGACCGGCTGCTCAAGGCGCTGGAGGCGGCGGCGCGCGGCCAGGCGGGACGTCCGCGCCCCGCCCCGCCGCCGTTCAACCCGCGCCGCGCCGCCTTCGACGTGCGGCCGACGACCATCATCGACCTCGAACAGAGCCCGACCGCCGCCGTGGTCGAGGTCTCGGGCGCCGACCGGCCCGGCCTGCTCGCCGACCTGGCCCGGGTGCTGGCGGGGGCCGGCCTGTCGATCCGCTCGGCCCATATCGCCGGCTTCGGCGAGCGGGCCGTCGACAGCTTCTACGTCACCGACGCCCGGGGGCGGAAGCCGAAGGCGGGTCCGGCGCTGGACCGGCTGCGGGCCGGGCTCGAAGCGGTGCTGGACCGCAAGGAGCGGACCGAGGGCCGGCGCTCGGCGCCGGTGCGGGCCAGCCTGCGCGACGTCTCGGAGGTCGGTCGGCTGCGTCCCGCCCGCCGCCCCGTATCGCGCGCGCCTGAAGCAGGCTAAGGCGCTGACATGGCCGACAAGACCCCGCCCGCCCCCGAACCCATGGAGCCCGCACCCGCCGTGCCCTCGGCGTCCGGGACCCAGGATCCCCTCGTGCAGCCGCCGGCGTCGGCGACGACGGCGCGCAAGGGCGGCGGCATGATGCGGTCGTCGGCCATCTTCAGCGGCCTGACCCTGGTCAGCCGCCTGGCCGGTTTCGCCCGCGACGTGGTCATTTCGGCGGCGCTGGGGGCGTCGGCGGGCCCGGCGGCGGACGCCTACAACACGGCCCTGAACTTCCCCAACCTGTTCCGCCGCATCTTCGCCGAGGGGGCCTTCGCCGCCGCCTTCGTCCCGGCCTATGCGCGGACGCTGCAGGTCGAGGGCGAGGAGGTCGCGGACAAGGTCGCCACCGACGCCCTCGCCGCCGTGGCCTTCGCCACCGTCATCCTGACGGTGGCGGCCCAGCTGACGATGCCGTGGCTGATGACCGTCATCAACGTCGGCTTCCTCGACGATCCGGCGCGTTTCAAGCTGGCGGTGATCCTGACCCAGATCACCATGCCCTACCTGCCGTGCATGGCCATCGCGGCCCTGCTGTCGGGCGTGCTCAACGCGCGCGGACGGTTCATCGTCTCCGGCGCCTATCCCATCCTGCTGAACCTGATCATGCTTGCCGCGGTCGTTCCGGCCCAGGGCGACCAGATCGGCGCCGCCTATGCCGCCTCCTGGGCCGTCCTGGCGGCGGGGGTGTCGCAGGCGGGGCTGTGCTGGTGGGCGGCGCGCAAGGCCGGGGCGAACATCCGCCTCGCCCTCCCCAGGCTGACCCCGGCGGTCAAGGCCATCATCATCACCGCCATTCCCGCGGCCATCGGCAATTCGGCGACCCAGATCAACGTCTTCATCTCGGGCAACCTGTCCAGCTTCGTGGCCGGCGGCCGGACCTGGCTGGCCACGGCGGACCGGCTGTACCAGCTGCCGCTCGGCCTCGTCGGGGTGGCCATCGGCATCGCCCTGCTGCCGCGCCTGTCGCGAGCCGTGGCCTCCGAGAACCACGCGCAGCAGCAGGCCTCGATGGACGAGGCCCTGACCCTGTCCATGGCCCTGACCCTGCCGGCGGCGGCGGCGCTGATGGCCATGCCCTATTTCCTGATCGACGCCCTGTTCACGCGCGGCGCCTTCCTCGAGTTCGACGCGGTCAACACGGCCCAGGCCCTGTTCCAGTTCGGCTGGGGCGTGCCGGCCTTCGTGCTGATCCGCATCCTCGCGCCGGCCTTCTTCGCGAGGGGTGACACGCGCACGCCGATGAAATTCGCACTCGTTTCGGTGGTCGTGAACGCCGCCCTCGCCATCGGCCTCTTCAAGCTTGGCCTGGGCGTGTCGGGCATCGCGGCGGCGGTCTCGGGCGCGGCCTGGACCAATGTGCTGCTGCTGGGCGGGGCGTTGTGGCGGCGCGGCCTCTACCGGCCCGGCGTTCCGGCCCTGTCGCGTCTGGTGCGGATCGCGGCGGCGGCGGCGGGCCTGGCCGTGGTGGTGGGGCTCGCGGCGGCCTTCCGCCCGAACCTCGAGGCGCCGGTCGCGGCCGTGCTGGCGGCGCTCGGCACGAGCCACGGGGCCAAGGAGGCGGCGCTGCTGCTGGTCACCGCCGCCGGCGGGCTGGTCTATGTCGCCCTGGCCTTCGCCACCCGCGCCGTCACCGTCGCCGAGGTGCGGAGCCTGGTCCGGCGGGGCCGCTGACCGCACCGGCCGCCTTGCCCTTCCCGCGTCGAGACGATAAGCGCGAGGGCATGGCTCATTCGGGATATCTCCTCGCCGCCCGGCGATGGCGCGGCTGATCGCATCGCACCGTTCCGCGCCCGTCCGCGCGCCTTTTCCCTGCCTTTTCCCGAGACTCCGACCATGACTGACCAGACCCCGGCCCCCTATGCTGGACAGCGCCGCATCCTGTCCGGCATCCAGGCTTCCGGCGCCCTTCACCTGGGCAACTACCTGGGAGCCCTGAAGCGGTTCACCCAGCTGCAGGAGACGGGCGCCCCCTGCTTCCTGTTCGTCGCCGACCTGCACGCCATCACCGTCTGGCAGGACCCGGCCCTGCTGACCGCCCAGACGCGCGAGATCGCTGCGGCCTATCTGGCCTCGGGACTGGACCCGGCCCGCTCGGTGATCTTTCCCCAGTCGGCGGTGCGGGCCCATTCCGAGCTGGCGTGGATCTTCAACTGCGTGGCCCGGCTCGGCTGGCTGGACCGGATGACCCAGTTCAAGGAGAAGTCCGGCAAGCACAAGGAACGCTCCTCGGTCGGCCTCTACACCTATCCGGTGCTGCAGGCGGCCGACATCCTGCTGTACAAGGCGACCGAGGTGCCGACCGGCGAGGACCAGAAGCAGCACCTCGAGCTGACCCGCGACATCGCCGCCAAATTCAACAACGACTTCAACGCGCCGGGCTTCTTCCCCCTGCCCGAGCCCCTGACCCAGGGCCCGGCCCCGCGGGTCATGAGCCTGCGCGACGGGGCGGCCAAGATGTCCAAGTCCGACCCGTCGGATCAGTCGCGCATCAACCTGACCGACGACGCCGACTCGATCGTCGCCAAGATCCGCAAGGCCAAGACCGATCCCGAGCCGCTTCCGGAAACGGTCGAGGGGCTGGACGCGCGGCCCGAGGCGAAGAACCTCGTGACCATCTACGCCGCCCTCGCCGACGAGACCCGCGAACAGGTGCTGCGCGAATGGGGCGGCAAGGGCTTCGGCGCCTTCAAGCCGGCCCTGGCCGAACTGGCCGTCGCCTCGATGGCCCCGGTCACCGCCGAGATGCGCCGCCTGATGGACGACCCGTCGGAAATCGACCGGGTGCTGAAGGACGGCGCCGAACGCGCCACGGCCATCGCCGATCCGGTGGTCGACGAGGTGAAGAAGATCGTCGGCTTCTGGCGCGCCTAGCGCGGGTTCCGGCCGTCACGCTACCCGGGGGGGCTGGCGTCCGCCGCGCGCGGGTTTAGGTAGGGTCATGACCCTGAACCACCCTCTCGATCGCCCCGTCTGGAGCGCGCTCGCGACCCGTCTCGCCCCGGTGTCGATCCGGGCGGAACACGGCGACGGCGCGGCGGTTCGTCTGGACCCCGACATCGGCGTCTTCGCCGCCGCCGCCGATACGTCTTCCGACAGCCGGGCGGCGCTGGACGAGCTCTGCCGCCGCTATCCGGGTGCGGGGCTGGTCGAGCCGGAGGGAACGCTCATCGCGGCGGTCCTGCCTGACCTTCCGGCGGTCTCCCGGGCCGCCTGCGTGCAGATGACCGCCGCCGCCCTGACTCCCGGCGAACCCGGCGACCTCGACGTCCTGACCCTGTCCGACGCCGATGCGGAAGAGATGCTGGCGCTGGCGACCCTGACCCGGCCGGGTCCGTTCCGGAAGGGCACGCTGCGGCTCGGCGGCTTCGTCGGCGTGCGCCGCGAGGGCCGGCTCATCGCCATGGCGGGCGAGCGGATGAAGGTCGACGGCTTCAGCGAACTCAGCGGCGTCTGCACCCATCCCGACTTTCGCGGACAGGGTCTCGCCGGCGCCCTCAGCCGGATCGTCGTCGGCCGCATTCTGGAGCGCGGCGAACAGGCCTTCCTGCACGCCTACGCCGAACACGCGGCGACCATCGCCTTCTACGAAGGCTTGGGATTCCGCGTCCGCAGGCGCGTCACCTACACCGTCCTGCCCTAGGAGGCCCGGTCCAGCCGCGCGATGAAGAAGCCGTCCAGCCCGCCCTTCTCGGCCCACATCGAGGGCAGGACGCGCAGCCAGCCTTCGGGGGTCAGGGCCTCTTCCGGCGCGCCGACCTCGGCGGGAACCGCCGGCGCCGTCCGGAAGGCCGGATTGCGGCGCAGGAAGGCGATCACCTGGGTCTCGCCCTCCTCGCGCTCCAGCGAGCAGACGCAATAGACCAGACGGCCGCCGGGCTTCACCCGTTCGGCGGCGGCGTCGAGCAGCCGGTGCTGGACGTCGGCCAGCTTGGCCACGTCGGCCGGTTTGGTGGCCCGCAGCACCTCCGGGTTGCGCCGGTAGGTGCCGGTCGAGGTGCACGGCGCGTCGAGCAGGACGGCGTCGAAGCTGCGCGGATCGTCCCAGTCTTCCGCCGGGGTGGCCACGACCTCGGCGGTCAGGCCGGTGCGCGCCAGGTTGGCGCGCAGCCGGTCGAGCCGCTTGTCCGAACGGTCTAGCGCCGCCACGGACGCCCCCGCGGCCGCCAGCTGCAGGGTCTTGCCGCCGGGCGCGGCGCAGAAGTCGGCGACCGTCTCGCCCGCCTTCGGAGCCAGCAGGCGCACCGGGATGGCGGCGGCCGCGTCCTGGACCCACCAGATCCCGTCCTCGAATCCGGGCCAGCCGGAGATGTCGCCGCGCCGCCCGGTGCGCACCGTCCCGCCGGGCAGGACTTCGCCGTCCACGGCGTCGGCCACGGCGGCGGGATCGACGCCCGGCTTCAGCGACAGATCGGTGGCCGGCTCCTCGCGGGCGGCGAGGGCGAGGCCGGCCAGGGTCGGCTCGCCATAGTTGGCGCGCCAGCGGGCGGCGAGCCAGTCGGGCAGGTTGGACTCGGCCGTGGTCAGGCCGGGCCCCTCGCGCTCGATGCCGCGCAGCACGGCGTTGACGAGGTTCTTGTAGGGCCGGGTCTTCGGATCGCGCTCGGCCAGTTTCACCGCCGTCGAGACGGCGGCGAAGGCGGGCGTCTCGAGCACCAGGGTCTGGGCCAGCGAGACGCGCAGGATGGTGCGGATCGCCAGCGGCGGGTGCTTTTTCAGCCGGCGGTCGAGGATCTGGTCGATCTCGCCCAGGCGGCGCAGGGCGGCCATGGCCACGGCGCGGGCGAAGGCGCGGTCGGGCCCGGGCAGGTCGGCGACCTCGCGGAACGACAGGGCGGCGTCGAGCCCGCCGCGCCCCTCCAGGGCCGCGTTGAGCAGGACGCCGGCGGCCAGCCGCGCCTCGACGCCGATGTCGGCCGCCTCGTCGCGCGGCAGTTCGACCTTCGGCGGGCGTGGGCCACGGGATTTTTCGGCCATGCGCCGGCCGCGCGCGGCCGAGCTGCGGCCGCCCTGGTTTTTCGCCGACGACGGTTCGCGGCTCAAACCGACACCTGCGTTCCGAGTTCGACCACCCGCCCGGGCGGGATGTGGAAGAAGTCGGTCGGATTGGCCGCGTTGCGCATCAGGAAGATGTAGAGCCGGTCCTGCCACAGCGGCATGCCCTGGTTGGCCGAGGGAATGATCGAGCGGCGGCCGAGGAAGAAGCTGGTCGACATGATGTCGAACTTCAGCCCCTGCTGCTTGCGGCAGACGTTGAGCGCCTTGGGCACATTGGGCCGCTCCATGAAGCCGTAGGAGATGACCAGCTTCTTGAAGTCGTCCGAGATCGGCTCGATGCGCACCCGGTCGGCCTCGGCTACGCGCGGCCGGTCGGTGGTGCGCACGGTCAGGATGACGTTCTTCTCGTGCAGCACCTTGTTGTGCTTGAGATTGTGCATCAGGGCGACCGGGGCGATGTCGGGGTCCGAGGTCAGGAAGATGGCCGTTCCCGGGGCCCGGTGGGGCGGGCGGGCGCGCAGCATCTCGATCAGGTCGGCCAGCGGCAGGCTGTCCTTGCGCGTCTTCTCGGAGATGATCTGGGTGCCGCGCACCCAGGTCCACATGATCAGCACCAGGGCGGCGCCGAGCACCAGCGGGAACCAGGCCCCTTGGGGGATCTTGAGCATGTTCGAGGTCAGGAACACCAGGTCCAGCGCGATCAGCGGGCTGATCGCCGCGAGCGACAGCGGCAGGGACCATTTCCACAGCTTGCGGACGATGAACCAGGCCAGCAGGCTGTCGACGAACATCGAGCCGGTCACCGCGATGCCGTAGGCGGCCGCCAGGTTGGTCGAGGTCTGGAAGGTGACCAGCAGGGCCAGAACGCCCAGCATCAGCATCATGTTGACCGAGGGCACGAAGATCTGCCCGGCCTGGCTTTCGGAGGTGTTGCGGATGTCGATGCGCGGCAGCAGGCCCAGCTGGACCGCCTGCTGGGTGACCGAGAAGGCGCCGGTGATCACCGCCTGCGAGGCGATGACGGTGGCGATGGTGGCCATGACCAGCACCGGCCAGTAGGCGACCTCGGGGACCATCATCCAGAAGGGATTCTCGGCGGCGGCGCGGTTGTCGAGCACCAGGGCGCCCTGGCCGAGATAGTTGAGGGTCAGGCACGGCAGCACGAACCACAGCCAGCCCAGACGGATGGGCGCTTTGCCGAAATGGCCCATGTCGGCGTAGAGCGCCTCGGCCCCCGTGACGGCGAGGAAGACGCTGCCGAGGATGACGAAGCCGAGGAAGCCGTTGTCGAACAGGAACAGCACGCCGTAGTGCGGCGACAGGGCCCGGAAGATCGAGGGGTCGTCGAAGATGTGCCAGATGCCGAGCCCGGCGAGGATCAGGAACCAGATCGCCGTCAGGGGGCCGAAGAAGCGGGCCACGCTGGCCGTGCCGCGCGACTGGATCAGGAACAGGGCGATCAGGATGCCGGCCGCGATCGGCACCACGAAACTGTCGAGCTGGCCGGACAGGCCCGGCGCGTCGCGCAGGCCCTCGACCGCCGACAGCACCGAGACCGCGGGGGTGATGACCCCGTCGCCGTAGAACAGGGCCGCGCCGCAGACGCCGAGCAGGAAGATCAGGCCGGAGCGCCGTCCGACGGCGCGCTGGGCCAGGGCCATCAGGGCCAGGGTGCCGCCCTCGCCCTTGTTGTCGGCCTTCATCAGGAAGACGACGTATTTCAGGGTCACGACGAGGATCAGGGCCCAGAACACCAGCGAAACGACGCCGAGGATGGCCAGCTCCGCCGTGCCGCCGCTGCGGCTGTGATGCAGGGCCTCGCGCATGGCGTAGAGCGGGCTGGTGCCGATGTCGCCGAACACGACGCCGATGGCGCCGATGATCAGGCCCCATTTGCCGGCCTTGACGTGGCCGCCCTCGCCGGCCGCCGCGGGGTGCGGATGGGCCGGGGCGACGGACTTGTCCGGGGAAGAGGGGGAATTCGCGGCGCGCTTGCCGTCTTCACCTTGGGGAGGGGCCCCGACCATGAAGTGCCTCCGGGACGCCGCACGACGCGGTTCCCACCAAACAAGCGGCGAGCCTTTAGGCCCTTTCATCCGGCGGTTCAATCGTACCGCAGGTGCGAAGACCGCGATCGCGCGCGCCGCCCGTCGCCTGCCTGTTTGTGAAAGCGCCGCCGCCGTCCTATCTTGGGGATAACGCCATGTCAGACAGCCAACGATTTCCCGTCGCCGCCCACGCCCTGGCCTATCTGGCCCACAAGGGCGCCTACTCGCCGGCCGAGGCCGCGCCGAGCGCGGTTCTGGCCGCCTCGGTGCCGACCAATCCGGTGGTGGTGCGCCGGGTGACCGCCCTGCTGGCCAAGGCCGGGCTGATCGCCACCCGCCCCGGCGCCTCGGGCGGGGCCTGGCTGCTGCACCGGCCCGAGACCATCACCCTCGACATGGTGCTCAAGGCCGTGAACGGCTGCGCCCACCTCGGCTCGCCGCCCGCCGGGGCCAGGAACTGCCCGGTCAGCACCCACATCCCGCGCCAGGTGGCCAAGGCCCTGACCGCCGCCGACCGCGCCGCGGGCGAGGCCCTGTCGAAGATCACCATCGCCGACCTGCTGGCCGAGGACCCGCCGTCGCTGGCGGCCTTCGCGCCGCACTCGTCCTGCCCGGTCGCCGCCTGAGCCCGGCCGGATGAGGTCGGTCGTCCGCCGGACCGTCCTGATCACCGGCGCCTCGGCCGGCATCGGCGCGGCCCTGGCCCGGGTCTATGCAGAAAAGGGCTGGGACCTGATCCTCACCGCCCGCCGCGAGAGGCCGCTGCGCGCGCTGGCCGAGGAACTGGCCGCGACCGGCGCCGCCGTCGCCGTCATTCCGGAAGACCTCGCCGACCCCGCCGCCCCGCGCCGCCTGTTCGAGGCCGTGAGCGCGCGGGGCCTGACCGTCGACGGCCTGGTCAACAACGCCGGCTTCAGCCGCACGGCGGGGTTTCTGGACACCGATCCCAAGGACCATGCCGCCATGATCCGGGTCATGCTGACGGCCCCGGTCGAGCTGGCGCGGCTGTTCGCCCCGGGCATGGTCGAGCGGGGCCATGGCCGCATCCTCAACGTCGCCTCCCTGGCCGGGCGGATGCCGGCGACCGGCGGCGACACCCTCTACGGCCCGATCAAATCCTTCCTGATCAAGGCCTCCCAAGGCCTGCATCTGGAGCTGCGCGGGACCGGCGTCCACGTCACCGCCCTCTGTCCCGGCTACACCCTGACCGAATTCCACGACGCCAACGGCACAAGGGCGGAGGTCTCGGCCGCCTATCCAGCATGGATGTGGCAGACCGCCGACCATGTGGCCCGCGTCGGCTACGCCGCCTGCGAGGCCAACCGGCCCAGCGTCACCCCGGGCGTCGTCAACAACCTGCTCGCCGGCCTCGCCAAACACCTGCCCGACCGCGTCGCCCTCGCCATGGTCGGCGGCCACGCGAAACGGCTGAAGCGGATCTAGTGCCCGCCCGCCGGATACGGCGTCGTCGCGATCGAGCTGAACATGCCGGGGATGGCCTCGGACAGGCCCGAGAGCATGAACTGGATGGCCAGGGCGCACAGGATCAGGCCCAGCACGCGGACGATGACCGCCATGCCGACGTCGCCCAGCAGGCGGCTGAGCGGCCCGGTCAGGGCGAAACAGACGAAGCTGACGAAGCCGGCCGCCCCGATGGCCGCCAGGGCGGCTATCGTGCCCGCCGCCCCGATCTCCTCGCCCTCGCCCGCGACGATGATGACGGTCGAGATGGCCCCGGGCCCGATCATCAGCGGGATGGCGAAGGGCACGATCAGCCGCTTGAAGCGCCGCCGCGCATAGCCGCGCACGTCCTGGGCGTCGGCCGCGGACTCGACGTCGGCGAACATCTTGAGGAAGTCCTCGCGCACCATGTCGAGGCCGAGCAGCAGCAGCAGTATGCCGCCGGCGATGCGGAAGGCGGCCATGGAGATGCCGAAGAACTGCAGCAGGCCCAGGCCGGTGAACAGGAAGAAGGCCAGAAAGACCACGGCGAACAGGCAGATCAGCGCCGACACCGATATCCGCTGGCGCAGCGAGGCCCCGACCGTCGCCGCCGCGAAGATCGGCAGGTTGCCGATCGGGTCCAGCAGGGCGAACAGGGCCACGAACAGGTTGACGCCCAGATCGACCGCGTCCATGTGCTGACCTCGCCCTGCAATTCACCCGTCGACGGCCATCAAGGCTGACGCCCGCGCGCGCGTCCAGTCCTGATTGAGCCAGAGGAGCGACGCCATGACGCCCGTGCTGACCGACCCCCGGCTGATCGTCGGCCTCGACCTGCCCTCGGTGGAGGCCGCGCGGGCCATGGTGGACCGGATCGGCGCGACGGTGTCGGCCTACAAGATCGGCCTGACCCTGCTGGCCCGGCCCGGCGGCGTCGCCTTCGCCCACGAGCTGAGGGCGCGGGGCAAGATGGTGTTCCAGGACTGGAAGCTGCACGACATCGGCGCCCAGGTGGAAGGGGCGGCGCGGGCCGTGGCCGAGGGCGGCTGCGACCTGCTCACCGTCCACGCCGAACCGCAGGTGATGCGCGGCGCCGTCAGCGGGCGCGACGCGGCGGGGTCGGACACGAAACTGCTGGCGGTGACGGTGCTGACCAGCCTGTCCGACGCCGACCTGACGGAGCTGGGCTACGGCTTCACGGCCGGGGACCTGGTCGAGCGGCGGGTCCGCCAGGCCCTCGACTGCGGCGTCGACGGCGTGGTCTCCAGTCCGCTGGAGGCGGCGCGGGTGCGCCAGATCGCCCGGGAGGCCGGGCGGCCGGACTTCCTGATCGTCACCCCCGGCGTGCGGCCCGAGGGGGCGGACAGGGGCGATCAGCAGCGGGTGGCCACGCCGCGCGCGGCGCTGGAGGCGGGCGCGACCCATCTCGTCGTCGCCCGGCCGGTGATCGCGGCCGACAATCCGCTCTCCGCCGCCTCGGCCATCGTCGAGTCGATCGACGGCGTCTCGACCTAGGCTGGTCTAGCCGCGCTCGCCGGGCTCCTGGCGGTACTCCTGCCGGGGCGGCGTCTCGGGACGCGGGCGCCGGGGCCGGTGCGGCCGCGCCGGCGGCGGGGCCGGAGGCTCGTAGCGCGGCGGCTCGGGCAGATAGGGCGGCGGATAGGGCGCGGGCTCGCGGCAGTCGCAGTCGCGCCGGTCACGGTCGTCGCGACCGTATTCCGAATACTCCTCGTAGGCCCCGTACTCCTCGTAGCTTTCGTAGCGCTCGTACGAGCGCTCCTCATAGCTGTCGTGGCGTTCGCTGTAGCCGTAGCGGCCGCCGCGGTCATAGCCGTGGTCCTCGTAGGCGTAGCGCCCGCCGCACGACGGCGGCCGGCGGTCCTCGCGGCCGTAGCCGGAGACCACATAGCCGAAGGGGGCGCTGGCGCAGGCGAGGACGCGGCGGTCTATGTCGTAATAGACCGGGCCGCCGATATAGCCGTAGCCGCCGATGTCGCCGCCGTAGCCGCCCCCGCCGACATAGACCGTGCCGCCGCCGAAACCGCGCCCGCGGATCGAGCCGACGTCATAGGCGCGGGCGTTGAAGTGGGACGTCGCCGAGGCCTCGGCGAAGGCGCGGGCGCTGGCGTTGACGTTGATGTTCACATTGCGCGAGCCGCCGCCGTGGTTGCAGCACGCAGGGGGCGGGGGTGGCGGCGGCGCGCAGCACGGGCCATGGCCGCCGCCGCGCGGATCGCCGGCGAGGGCGGCGCCGGCCGCGAACAGGACGAAGGCGGCGGCGGCGGTGGAAAGCGTTAACGCGCGCATGAGGCGGACTCCGGAAGCTGGAGCCATCCTAAGTCACTGGAAAGAAAAGAGTTCGGAATGCACCGAGCGGGCGAAAACCGGGCCGTCGCATTCCCCGGCCGGCATCAAAATTAACCCTGCCGCGCCTCAGCGGTCGTAGAGGTAGACGTCGCCGCAGCCGCAATCGCGGTCGTGACGGTCGCGCCGGTCACGGGACCAGCGGCGCGCCGACGGGGGCCTGTCGTCGTTGTATCCCCAGACGTCGCGATAGCCGGGGCGTGGCCGGGGCTCATAGCCGCCATGGCCATAACGCCCGCGTCCGTAGCCGTCGCGGTCCCCGTAGCCGTGGCGGTGATCGTTGTCGCGGCGGGCGTGGCCATAACCCCGGCCATAACCGTAACGCTCGCCGTAGACGGGGGCGGGAACATACACATAGGCCTGATCGGAATAGCCGTCGGCCCAGCGCCCGGTGTTGACGTAGGACCGGGTCTCGACCTCCGACAGCGGCGTGCCGCCGACCACCCGGCCGTACGGGCTGACATAGACCGGCTGGCCCCAGGTCTGGGCCGAGGCCGCGCCGGCGAGGGCGGCGAACGCCAGGGCTGCGGCTGCGGCGGCGGCGAGGGGACGGATCATGGCGGCGAGCTCCTGTGCGACAGGGTTAACGCCGTTCGTCCGCCGGGGTTCTTCGGCCGGCCTCCGCGCCCTCAGAAATCGACCGCGAGGCCCTTCTTCTCCCAGTCGCCATAGCGGGTCGGCTCGGGACCACGCGGGCCGCCGTGTTCCGGCGCCGGCGCCTCCTGGCCGGCCGAGGCGCGACGTTCGGCCGCTTCCAGCAGGGCCCGGCGCGCCGCCTCGCCAAGCGGCCGGTCCGGCGTGGCGTGGGGCACGTCTGCATTGAAGGCGGGTGTTCCGGCTTCGGCGGCGGGGACTTCGGGGGTGGGGTGATCGGTCACAGCGCGGGCGTCTTGAGCCAAAGGACGGGACTCCACAAGTTAGGGCAGGTCGTTTCCCTCGCCAGCCCCCTCGCCAGCTCCACGAGTTTTCGCCGACGATGAACCACCTGAAGACCTTCACCCTGCTGGCCGTCCTGACCGCGCTGTTCGCCGGGCTCGGCTATCTGATCGGCGGCGCGACCGGCATGCTCATCGCCCTGCTGTTCGCCGGCGGCATGAACCTGTTCAGCTACTGGAACGCCGACAAGATCGTGCTGCGCATGTACCGCGCCCAGCCGGTCGACGAGACCCACCCGAACGCCGTGGTGCGCACCTATGTCGCCGACGTGGTGCAGATGGCCCGCGACGCCGGCCTGCCCCGCCCGGCCGTGGCGATCATCCCCAGCGACCAGCCCAACGCCTTCGCCACCGGCCGCAACCCCGAGAACGCCGCCGTCTGCGCCACCACCGGCCTGCTGGACATGCTGACCCGCGACGAAATCCGCGGCGTCATGGCGCACGAACTGGCCCATGTGAAGAACCGCGACACCCTGACCATGACGGTGACCGCCACCGTCGCCGGCGCCATCGCCGCCCTGGCCAATTTCGCCCTCTTCTTCGGCGGCGGCGGGGACGACGAGGAACGGCCCGGTGGAATCATCGGCGCCCTGGCCCTGATGATCCTCGCGCCGATGGCGGCCGGCCTGGTGCAGATGGCCATCAGCCGCACCCGGGAATACGAGGCCGACAGGGTCGGGGCGGAGATCGCCGGCGACCCGGCCTCGCTCGCCGCGGCCCTGCAGAAGATCGAGGGGTATTCGAAGCGGATCGTCAACATGACCGCCGAGCGCAATCCGGCCTCGGGCCAGCTGTTCATCATCAATCCCCTGGCCGGGCGCGGGGCCGACAACCTGTTCTCGACCCACCCGGCGACGGGCAACCGCGTCCGCGCCCTGATGGAGCTGGGGACGAAGATGGGTCTGGCCCCGCGCCGCGCCGCCTTCGCCGGGGCGCCGGTCTCGACCAGCGTGCCCACCACGCCGTCGCACATGCCCGGGCCGTGGGGGTAAGTGATGTCTTCCTTCTCCCGATGGGAGAAGGTGGCGCGCAGCGCCGGATGAGGGTCGGGTCAGTCCGTCGGCGCAAGCCGCCGCCCGGGCCGGAGAGACGGCTTCGCCGACTCCCGCAATTGCCCCTCGCCCTTTCGCGCGACCGATCGCTTCGCTCCCGGGCGCTCAAGCCCTCTCCCATTGGGAGAGGGTTGCGTTAGGCGCGCGTTGGTCCTTTAAGCGCGCGAAATTGCGCCTCCCCCGCCGAAGGACCCCTCCATGACCCTGCCCGCGCCGAAAAAGGTCGTGCTCGCCTACTCCGGCGGGCTGGACACCTCGATCATTCTCAAATGGCTGCAGACCGAATACGGCGCGGAGGTCGTGACCTTCACCGCCGACCTCGGCCAGGGCGAGGAGCTGGCGCCGGCGCGCGAGAAGGCGCTGAAGCTGGGCATCAAGGAAGAGAACATCTTCATCGACGACCTGCGCGAGGAGTTCGTGCGGGACTACGTCTTCCCCATGTTCCGGGCCAACGCCCTGTACGAGGGCCAGTATCTGCTCGGCACCTCGATCGCGCGGCCGCTGATCGCCAAACGCCAGATCGAGATCGCCCGCCAGGTCGGCGCCGACGCCGTCTGTCACGGAGCCACCGGCAAGGGCAACGACCAGGTCCGCTTCGAGCTGGGCTACTATGCGCTGGAGCCCGACATCCGGGTCATCGCCCCGTGGCGCGAATGGGCCTTTCGGTCGCGCGAGCACCTGCTCGACTTCGCCGAAAAGCACCAGATCCCGATCGCCAAGGACAAGCGCGGCGAGGCCCCGTTCAGCGTCGACGCCAACCTTCTGCACTCGTCCAGCGAGGGCAAGGTGCTGGAGGACCCGGCGGTCGAGGCGCCGGAGTTCGTGCATCAGCGGACCATCGCGCCCGAGGACGCGCCGGATACGCCGACCGTCATCACCATCGGCTTCGAAAAGGGCGATCCCGTCTCGATCAATGGCGAGGCGATGAGCCCGGCGACCCTGCTGACCGCCCTCAACCAGTACGGCCACGACAACGGCATCGGCCGCCTCGACCTGGTCGAGAACCGCTTCGTCGGCATGAAGTCGCGCGGCGTCTACGAGACCCCCGGCGG